>CAZMOT010000094.1:0-14574 GCA_964568065.1 uncultured Anaerolineales bacterium | reverse complement strand
GGGGCCACCGAGGGAGACATATTACGAGTTGCCTCCTTCGACGGAGGGCTGTCCGCGAACGGTACGGTGAGTACAGAGATGGACATCACTCTGATCTTGGAGCCGGTAGGGGGGATAGCAGCGCAGATGGCAGGGGGAATACCCCATATGCGGGTGGTCGCCGAGCCGAGCCAGGACCCGAGCCAGATTGACCTGCTGGTCTTTCTCCAGAACTTTGGCCCTGGCGCTGACCCAAACGTGCTCGTCACCGAGCCGGGCAGCGAGGCAGGCTACGCCCCTACCTTGAGCTACAGTCCAGGCACCGACACATACGAAGGGGAGATCAGCTTCAGCGCCACAGAGCGCGGGATGGGGCGCATCCGGGCCGTAGGGGAAGTGGGGGGTGATTTGGTGCGCCTGCAGTCCACCTATCGCCTGCAGCAAGTAGTCAACGACCAGAGCCAGGGCGTCTACTCCAACGACGGCAACCTGAGCCTGCACCTGGATCCGGGCAGCCTGCCGGGGAATGAGGCTTACCTGGTGGTCATGCCACCAGGGGCGGTGCCGGGCCCGTTGCCCGCCGGGCTGGTACTGCTAGGCAATCCCTATGACGTAACCGCTTCAGGGGCGCTGGTGACATTGGAAAAACCAGCTGTCTTGAAACTACACTATGACAAGTCCTTGGTCCGCTCTTCATCGGCACCGGAAGGATTGGGAATCTACCGATGGGACCCCATCAGCGAGACATGGCAGGAGGTGCCGGGCAGCCTGGATGAGGAGCAGAAAGCGATGGTGGCTTCGGTGACGACCTTGGGCACCTACGCTCTGCTAGCGCCGCCTGGCCCGTGGATGGAGCCTTTGCCAAATGAGGTCTTCCTGCCCATCGTCATCAAGAACAGTGAGTGAGAGATGGATACCACGGTGCCGCGAGCGACGACGCCATTGAGGTAACTGGGGTATTGCCCCAACGTCCACGCCGACACCTATTTCCCTGCTGCCTGCCAGTGCTGGTTTGAGCTTGTCGCCCGCTGGGTGTCTCTCTAAGCCAACAACCGGGCCGTCAACAGCCCCAATACGATTCCCACCATCCACCCGTAGTGCCGGGCCTCTTCAAGGAGAGGCGCAGCCTCTGGCAGCCGACCGGTCAAACGATCCACAAGTAGCTCAATCCCCCCCTGGTACAGGAAGGCCAGGAAGCCTGCCCAGATCAGGTAAGCGATGAGCCGCTGCATGTTTTTCCTGCACGCTCCGCCAGCCTGCGCCGCCGCTGGGCGGCACTGCGACGCGAGTGGGCCTGTGTCTCCCGACTCAATGTACCCAGGTCCAGCCCGCGCTGTGTCCCCGGGGGCATGCGGCCCAGCCCCTCAAAACACCGGGTGAGCGCGTTGAAGTCATCCACCCTGCGCCAGGCTCGCAACCCCGGCCACATCATCTTGCGCGCCGGCCGCCCAGGCTTATTGCCGTCTCCCGAGCGTGGCTGCACGGTGCCATCGGGTAGCCGTTCAGGCTCTCGCCAGAGGTCATCCAGCGTCGAGACGTACGCCCGAAGCGGTGGCTCCCTTCGCTCGCGCGCCAGCCCCATAATCGTCTGCCGAACCTGGCGAGCGCGCCCGATCTGCCGTGTCACGATCAGAAGACGCGGCATACTTCCCCCATAGAGCGCATCCGGCCGGCGACGGTAAAGATAGTACCGCTCATACTTGCGCCTGAGCGCCTGGCCGTGCTTCCCTCCCACGCTGTGCCCCCGGTCAACCTCCAGCCAGAACTCGTACACCTCCTGCCCGATCTGGTATACGCCGCCAGCGTCTGGCAGCAGGCGCTGCCGGCCCCGGTCGTCCCAGAACCAGCGTGCGCACTCCACGCTGTCCCAGATCAACAACTGGTGGTTCCTGTGCATCCGGTGCCACTGCTCCTCAGCCAGGCGTCGCAGACCGAGGAAGAATTCGTTGATGAGCAGCGTGTGCTCGTAGGCCAGGAGATAGCGGGCTATGCGGAGCACCACCACTCGTTTCCCGTTTTGCTCCTCATACCCCACCGGCCACAGGCGAGCACGCCCGTAGGCCAGCGGCGGCATGCCGCGAGTGGCAGCCAGCAAGTCCAGGCCAAGATGGGAGATCACATGGCGCTTCTCCCCCTGCCCCTCCTCGGGGAGATCTCGCAGGGCGTGCTCGACCCGCGCCAGGCGCTGCTCCAGCTTCTCCCTACCCACATCCTCCGTCGCCTTCGCCAGGCGTCCACGCAACTGGGCCCGCTGCAAGTCCAGACCGCGCCGGGTGGCCTCGCTTTCCCACACAACCCTGACCAGCCCCTGGGCCTGCAGCTTTCGTAAGGCCCCAGCAACCAAGCCTTTCCCACCATCAGAGTACCCACCCAGGAGCGCCAGGTCACCGCTCCGCAGGAGAGGCCAGCGGGCAATCCCCTCCAGCACCTCCCACTCTTTGCCCGACAGCGCCAGAAAAGCACGCACCAGTCGCCGCCGGCCGCGATCTCTCTCCTTTGACCAGACATCCAGGTCCTGAACCCGCACGGGACGGGAGCCGGAACGCGGAGCCAGTGAGGGCCACGGGCGCGAGATGGCCACCTTGCTGCCGCGGCAGCCGCTCCACAACGCTCCCTGCTCCGCCGTCCCTCCCCGCCACCATCCCGCTGGATTCTTTGCCAGTTGATCGAAGACAGCCACAAACATACCGAGATGCACATCCCTCAGTCGCTCGGTCACGTCTCGCCACAGGACTGACAACTGGAGCGCCCGCCGCGTGTATGTCGTCAGCATCACCAACACCGGATGGACACCCCCGGTGAAGCCAGCTTCACCTGCCCACCGGGCAAAGTTCCTGAATATCCCACCATACCCCTCGACCGCTAGTCCCCCCGGGTCGGCCAGGACGACGAAAGGAACGTAGCGCCCCATCCAGAGCACGCAGCCGTAGGTGTCGAGGCGAAGCATCGTGCGG
This sequence comes from uncultured Anaerolineales bacterium, assembly GCA_964568065.1. Classification (GTDB taxonomy): domain Bacteria; phylum Chloroflexota; class Anaerolineae; order B4-G1; family B4-G1; genus CAZMOT01. The sequence continues at coordinate 11,641 of CAZMOT010000094.1, read as the reverse complement.
CCAGAGCGAGTTTCCCAGGGACTGACGGCCCATTGCAACCCTCCAACCCTGGGCGCGACCAGCGTGGTCAGGAAATCCCGCGCCCACGTCAGCGAATACGCACGCAGCAGCGCCTCTGCCAGGCGAAGGCTGTCAATGCGGAAGCCACGAGCGTAGGTCCTTGCCTTTCGCTTACCCCCTGCCAGTAGAGCGATGCCATCCGCCGAGGGAGCATACAGCCTCCCCCGTATTCGCGGAACACTCGCCGCCTGGGCCAGGCCAGCGGAAAGCAGGTGGAAAAGGTACCGCTGCACAGAGCGCAGCGGCAGGTTGGCCAGCCCGGCCACCTGGGAAGCGGTGGACCAGGGATGATCCCGCAGCAAACACAGTACCTGGTGGAGTTCCGGCTTAGTGATCATTCTCGTCCCCTGTGCCGAGAACCTGAAAGCCTTGTATTCTTCGCTTCCTACCCCTTCCTGCCCTTCGACTCTGTTCAGGGCGGGCCGACATTCCCCGCCCGATACTCCCTGCTTTCGGCCCGTAGTCCTGAGTTGAGCGGGTCGCCATCATGCGGGCCAGTTCACCCAACTGCTGCTCAGTGACGAAATCACTCTCCTCCCGGGCCTGCAGCCAGGTGTTGATCTCTTCCTCGCGTTGCCGGGCTTCTGTACTGTCGCTCAGTTCCGCAGCCAGCCGGGAGGTCTGTTCCTGGGCACCTGCTGCCAGGCGGCTGTACCCGCTCACCTGCTCCAGGACCCGGGCCGCAACACTCGGATCCGGAGCGAGGGGTGGATTGCCTCTCATCGAGTACACCGGCAGCCGTTTCCCATCGGGGCCGGTGGTCTTGACGTAGGCGTGAAACGGCTCCAGGTTCACCAGGCTGGCGGGCGGGACGCCATCCAGCTCTCCCGACAAGTACTTTGCATCCTCGTAGTTGACCTGAAAGGACATCAGCGTGGCCACACTGGCGAAGATGATGCCGGGAAGTTCGCGCTCGATGGCCCGCAGCCTGGCCAGCGACTGAGTCCCCAGGACAAAAGCGACCTCGAACTTTTGCAGTTCGGAAAGCAGTGCCCCGTAATTCACGGATGGAATGGACTGGAACTCATCTACGATCACCAGGCATGGCGTGCGCCTGGCGCGTGCTTTGGCCGCTCGCTCGCGGATCACCACGTTGAGCAGATTCAGGATCACCGCGCCCATGAAGCCGCCAATCTCCTCTCCCAACTCGCCTGTCGCCGTGTGGACCAGCAGGATGGCCCCCTGGTGCAGGACATCGCGCAGGTTCAGCGTGGAGACGGCCTGGCCAAAAACGCTCCGCGAGGCGCTGTTGCCCGAGAGGCGAAACACCTTGGTGAGGACCGGAGAGATGACATCCTGCTGCAGGCTGGAGCGCAGCGGCTCGTACCACCGGCTCCACCACCAGCGCACGTCCTGCCCGTCGGGCGTGTCCAGGGGCAAATTGGATAGCAGAAATGGTTCCCGCCGGTTACGAGGGGCCAGGAGCAGCGGGGGCACGTCCAGGATCGTGTACTGCTGTTCTGGCAACCCCATCGCCACTCGCCGGACGTTGATCAGCGACAGCGTCTTAGTCGCGTAGCGCCAGACCGCTTCCATTCGCGGCCCCCAATACTTGGACCACAGGGCTTCGCCCAGGCCGATCAGGTCGCTGACCACTTTGTCCACGTCCAGTCCCAGCGTCATGTCGAGCAGGTTCAGGCCCACGCAGCGCTGCCGGTCGGCAAAGTCGACATAGTAGGTCTCGTGCACCCGGTCGGGAGGCACCAGGCCGCGCAGGTGGCGCACCATGTCTCCCTGGGGATCCAGTACCACCAAGGCCTGCCCTGCCTGTCCCGAGCAAAGTCGAGGGGAGCCAGGCCGAAGGGCAGACTCCTTTTCCTGCATCCGCGCGTGGGCCAGGATCTCCATGATGTTGGACTTACCCATCTGGGTCTTGCCCATCAGGAGAATATTCCTCGTGACCGCATCTCCCGACAGGGACACAGGGATGCTGATTTGGTCGTCCTTGACCGACACCCCGACGGGTACTCCATCCAAGCCGGAAACGTCCTCGGGCAACGGCACATAGCGCTCGTATCCCTCGCGCCGCACCAACTCCAGGGCCTCCCCCACCGGCATGTGCCAGAGACCCGCCAGCTCGGCCAGGTTCAAGACCAGGCCCTGCGGCTCTCCCAAGGCCCGACGGATAGCCTCAAAGGGATGATGCACGCCCAGCGTGGAGCGTGCCGAGGGTAGGATGTGTGGAGCCACGGGGCCCTGTCCTTCGGCCGGACTCAGGGCGTTGCCATCCGCCAGGTTGTACAGACGATAGGCCGAGGCCAGCCGGCGCATCAGCGCTTCAGACCGCTCAGGCGCCGGCGCAACGGCCCACAGCCGCAGTTCGCACTCGAAGGCCGGCAGGCTGACCTTGCACTGCACCACCTGCGGATTGGCATTGAGACGGGCGGTCAGAGCGCGCCAGGCGCGCCAGGTGGGCACGGCGAGGCCGGCGTTGATCGCTGCCAGCAGCCCAAGCCCACCAACAACCTTCAGCACGTCCAGGAACCCGACGGAGGGCCGGAAGAAAACGCCTACCGACGCAAACAGCATCGCCAGGTCCAGGCTGCCCAGGATGATACCCAGGGCAAATAACCCGGCGCGGGCCTGCCCTGCTGCCGACGCGGCCTTCATCCGGAAGTCCACATCCTGAGCCGAGCCCTGGTATGCGTCCGACCAGTCGTCGGGCGCGGGGCGCAGGAGCACCAGTTGCGAAAACAAAAGTTCACCCGGCTCTAACCCCCGGAATGCCCCCAGGAGCACCCGCAGGGGATCGGCCTCGTCGAACTCCCGCCACGTCTTGATGGGGTAAAAGATTGCCCGGCGCAATTCCAGTCGGCGGTGCGCGACGTGAGCAGCGTCTAACGGATGCCCTTTATCCGCGTGGTCTCCAGAGTTCAACAGGCAGAGCGCCGGGTCGTCGTCGTCAGGATCCTCCCAGGAGACCTGCCCGTAGGCGGCCTGCAACTGGTGGACGACGTGGCCCACTGCAGACGGTGACCCACGGACCAGCATCTGCCGCTGGCGCGCGTCCCCCGCGATCTCCAGCGAGAGTGGGCCAGGGGTGCCGTGGAGAGAGCCGAGGAGTTGCTCGACAGCCGCGGCGTCCCTGTCATTGTCCGGCGGGGGGATGATGCGACGCACCGCCCACCCTCCGTTGGCATCGGCCCATACAAGCGGACGCATAGGGCCATTGCCGCTCTCTTTAGCATCTGCCACGTGCTCCCGTTCCATCGGGAGACCGTGGCATAGGAAAGCAGCCCGGTTGGCCTCCTCCGGGGTATACGCTCGACTGCAACGCCTGCACCGGTAAATCACTGTCACTTCCGATCCCTCATACTGCATTCAGACTGAATATTCAGGGAGAATGTTCATCGGCGACCTCCCCAGGCATACAGCGCCAGGACCACAGCTACCAGATCCAGCAAAACCAGGCCGGCCGCTCCCAACAGACCTGCAATGAGACTGGCGGCATGCCGCCTACCGCCCCACGTCGCCCAGACCCAAGAGATTCCCACTCCATTGACGATCAGCACCACGGCAAGCAGCGCCCAACGGGCACTGCGAAGCTGCCCGCGCAGGCTCGGCTGTTTCCTCGGTGGTGGGGGAATCCGCCACTCTGGCCCACTCATTTGCTCCCCCTCTCTACTCTCCCTCGCTCCCCGGCAGCGCAGTCGTCAGCGGATCTACCGGCGTCCCGTCCACGTGGACCTCGTAGTGCACGTGGGGGCCGGTGGAGTATCCCGTGCTGCCCGACAAGGCCACGACGTCCCCTGCGTTCACTACCTGGCCGGGCAACACTACCAACTCCGAGGCGTGGGCGTAGAACGTCTGAACACCCTGGTTCTCGACCACCACCAGGTATCCGTACCCCGCGTCACTCCATCCGGCGTAGGATACGCTACCGCCCATCGTGGCCTGTATGGGAGTGCCTTCCGGGCACGGCATGTCCACGCCCCCGTGCCACCTTCCGCCGAAGTAGTTCGGGTCATAGCCGAAGAAGTACTGCACCGGATATGGCACGGGCAATCCCGAGATCGCCGACGTTGGGCCACCGCCACGAGTACTCGCGGTGGCACTGTATCCCAGCCACGGCACGCTTGCTGCGATGTCACCCTCGCTGCACACACTGGTGCCCAACTCTCCCATCATCCAGGCGTAGGCTGCTTCCTGGCAGAACGGCAACTGATTGACGAGAAGCCACACGTGCAGGGCATAGACGGCCGCGAAACAAGCGAGGAACCCGCCGAAGAGGGCGGTGAAGAACAAGATGAACCTCTTCAGCACAATCTCGTCATCCCCTGTTACCCCTCTTTCCTCTCCAGCTCCAGCGCTTCTTCTTCGCCCGGGGTACCGATTTCGTCCTCCGCCGTATCACCAGCCACCAGGCCGCATCACGGGGCAGCGCAGACTGTGTGCCGCGCAGCCGTTCCCCGGCCAGGTGGTTCCACAACGCCTGGGCCTCGACCCGGGCAAAGGGAGAAAGGGTCATATCCAGCGCTACCACCCGGTCGCGCCGGCGAACGGTCCGGCTGCTGCGCAGCAGGCCAGAGTCGGTGGTGAACAGATAGCGAGGTTGGCCGTTTGCTCCGGCGACGGTGAAGTGCGGGCAGGGGGTAGTGGAGATGTCCGGAACGTTTGCCAGCGTGGCATCGCCATTGACCCCGGCGTCGGTCAGCAGTTGCCTGACCACGCCGCGCCAGGCGTCCGGGTCAGTCGCCAGGTGATCGCGCACCTGCTCCTGGTGGGAGGTCAAGGTCTGGTCCATTGCCAATTCCAGTTCCTGCGCCTTCTGGCGGCGGTAGGTGCGCTCCAGGGAACGCACCGCCATTGCCTGGGTCAGCGAGGTGAAAGCGTTGAACGCCAACCCCGCCAGGAGCACCACAACCGCCACACTGCCGGTAACCGTTGCGGCAGTCGGGCTGGTCGCTGTCAATTCAGCGGGATCTTGACCCCCCGTTGCATTGAGGTATGTCGGGTGCGTGGGAGTCAACGGCATCTCCTCCTCCCGAGCGATGCCAGGGGGGCTCTCGGTTTCGCCTGGCGGGGCTACCGCCGGGTCTTCCGCCTCCTCCTCCGGCAGACCCAGCGGGTCCACGGGCACGCCGAAGTTGTGGATCTCGTAGTGCAGGTGCGCTCCGGTGGTCTTCTCCCCTGTGTTGCCGCTGAGCGCGATTGGCTCCCCCATCTCTACCTTCTGTCCTGGCTGTGCCAAGACCTGGTCCAGATGCCCATACCAGGACTCCCACTCCGGCGGATCGCCTTCCGAGCGGATGATGATCAGGTTGCCGAAGTGACCCCCGACCCATCCTCCACACGCCACCGTGCCAGCGTGGGTAGCCGAGATCAGCGTCCCGCCCCACAGGCTGACGTCGATCCCCCGGTGGTAAGCGCTGAAATTCTGCGTGATGCAGCCTTCGGGCCCCCGGGGAGACAGCGGGCACAGCAGGTGCTCGATGTGCAGCGGCGCGTTGGGACCCGCATCCCCTGGTTCACCTTCCTGCGCAAAGGCTGGCGAGGCGACCGCGAGGGTCAGTGTCAGCACCAGCACCGCTGTTGCTACTCGGTTCATGGAATCCTCCGGCCGGAAACCCCGCCGCTTGCGGCGGGGAGGAAGGCCGGTTTCCCGCAAGCGAGAACAGCATTTCCCTGATGATAGAGGTAGGCGACGTTTGGGTGATGTGAAAGTGTCGTGCTATAATAAGTGCCGTGAAAGCGAGGCGGGGAGCACACACGGTCTATCGATTGGCCTACCGCTTTGTTTGGATTCCTCGGTACCGTCGCAAGGTACTGACGGAGGATGTGGCGTGGCGGCTGGAGGAATTGATCCGCGAGGTTTGTACGGCGCGGGACTGGGAAGTGGAGGCATTGACGGTGCGGTCGGATCATGTACACTTGTTTGTCAGTTGTCCGCCTCGGGATGCGCCCGCAAAGGTGATGAATGTGCTGAAGAGTATTACAGCGCGGGAGTTGTACGCTGAGTTTCCACGCTTGCGCCAGTCGCATTGGGGTGGCAAGCTGTGGGCTACTGGCTACTACGTAGGGTCGGCAGGTGACCATGTGACCTCCGATCTGATCAAGCGGTACATCGAATACCAGAGCGATGAAGACACTGGACAGAGACGTCTCTTGTGAGTCGGGCCTTGGTTGTGACGGGGCAAAAGCCCCGCCGCAAGCGGCGGGGTAGTTTACTGCGTACACAGTTGACATAGTGTAAATCGTGTGATATACTAAGGCCAGCACACAGATGTGGAGGGACAAGCCCATGGTTGAACACGTAGGCGCAAGAGAAGCACGTACCAGGTTCGCGGACCTGCTGGGCAATGTCCACTACGGTGGGCAGGTGGTCATCATCGAACGTTCCGGCAAGCCGATGGTGGCCGTCATCCCCGTCGAGATGTACCAGCAGGTCATCGCCGAGCGAGAGGCCCGCTTTCAGGTGCTGGACCGCATTCGCTCCCGGGTGCCCGATCTCCCTGCGGAAGAGGTAGCACAAGACGTCGCCGAAGCCATCGAGGCTGTGAGGGCTACCAATGCTCAAGGTCGTCCTTGACACCAACGTCTTCGTCAGCAGCCTGTTGGTCAAGGCCGGACTGCCGGCCCGGGTGTTGGACATCTGGCGCGAGCGCCGGTACCTGTTGATCGTCTCACCGGCCATCATCGCCGAGATCCGCACCACGTTGAGCTACCCCCGCATTCGGCGCAAGTACGCCATCACCGACGAGGACGTCGAGCAGTTGGTGACCCTACTGCAACGAGATGCGCTTCTCGTATCCGGCGATGCCGACGTCGCCGGCGCCATCCCCGAAGACCCCGCCGACGAGACGGTGCTGGCCTGCGCGGTGGACGCCCAGGCCGACGTGATCGTCAGCGGTGACCGCCACCTGCTGGATCTGGGCTCGTATCGGTCCATCCCCATCCTCACCGTCCGCCAGTTCCTGGAGCGGTTGGAGACAGACTCGCCTGAGTCAACTGTTGCCAACTAGAAGTGGTGATAGTTAGCAGCCCGCCTCCTTCTGCTGTCCAAGCCGTTCCTCCCCGCCCCTACGCCGTCTGCCGGAACACCGCTTCCATACCGCCGAAGGCAACCCGAACACCGTCCTCCAGGATGTTGTACCCGGTCCTTGCGCCGTTGACGCAAGTACCGTTGCTGGAGCCATCGTCTTTGATCACCCATCTCCCCCGACGGCCATCGTAGTACAGCCAGGCATGATGACGTGACACGGTGTCCCACCCCGGTATACCGGTTGTGACGACCAGGTCATTGTCGGGTGCTCGCCCTACGCGCAGCGGCGACGCTGTCAAATCAAAGCACAAGACGTCCCCGCCGGTCGAGGTGATGAGAAGCTTCGCCGGGGGTACCGCCTGCCCGCCATCGACAGCGAGTTCACAGCTCCTTCCTGGCTTTTCGCCGCGAAGCATTCCCTTCGCGAACTGCGCCACAAGCCACGCTACCGCCAAGACAGCGCTTGCCAGAACGAAGCCGGCCAGGAAAGCAATCAGTTGCGCTTGCATACTCGCCTCCACCAGTCCACTATAGCAGCCGCCTCAATGGCGCTGCTCTCCCGTCAGTCTCCCCTCTGCTGCAGGGCGCTGAAGACAAAGCCCAGGGTGAAGCCGGCAGCCGAGCCTGCCACCGCGAGTACTCGTGGCGGTGAGCCAAAGCCGAGGGCAAAGATAAAGGTAAATGTCGTAGTAAAGTCCGCGCCCAACCACAGACCTTCAACGACGTGCACCAACTGCTGCAACGATGCCATCTTTCCACCTCCTTCTCACTCCACCACCACCGGTGTCGCCCCGCGCGCCAGCGCTGCCCGGCGCTGCTGCTCGGGGTCGGTCTTGTACAGGTCTGCGCGGTCGGGTGGCAGCGGGACGTACAGCGGGATGTGTACGTCGTGGTTCCACAGCAACAACGCCTCCCCCTTCGCCAGTTGGACCAACTCCGCCACCTCGTGGGGTTCCAGGTGGAACAACAACCCCAGGTCCTCCGCCGCCCGGGGATGCTGCCCGAACAACGTCACGATGCCCACCGCGTCCCGAATAACCTCGGCGTCGGGGCTGCGGGCCAGGTCCTGGCCGAACTGGGTGGCCAGGTGGATGGCGGCGTAGTGCTTGCGAAAGCGCCGGGCCATAGCCCCCAGCTCGGCCGCCGTGCCGGCGTACTGGAGCAGGTGCCAGCCCTCGTCCACGAACAGGTGTATCGGCTGGGCCGCCGCCGCCGCGCTGACGGCGGTCCAGACCAGGTTGGTGATCAGCCACAGGTACAGCCCGGCGATCTCCCGCGCCACGTCTCGCAGGCCGAAGACGATGAAAGGTGCCTGGGCCAGATCCACGTTGGAGGGCTGGTCGAACACGTCTCCGTACATCCCCTCAGTGTAGATGTATAGGAGTTGGGCCAGTTCGCGGGCGGCGGTTTCCTCGGCTCGTTCCAGCACCATGCGCAGGTCTGAGAGGCGCGGAGCCGGACGATCCCAGGTGGCGGGATCGTCGCGCAGGATACCCGCCTGCCGCATCACCTCGTCGTAGTAGCGGGGCACGATGACGTTCCGCTCCACCGGGGCGAGAGGGCGGCTCAAGGCCACGGTCAGGAATCCCATCAGCGTGGACATCCCGGCCCCGAACGGATCGCTCGCCAGGGGGTTGAGGTCGAGGATGTTCAGGTGGTTCTCCGCCGTGCGGGATAACTCCAGGTACACTCCTCCCACGTCGTCACACAGCGCCCGGTATTCCCCCTCGATATCCACGACGAACACCCGGTGGGCCAGCGTCACCAAGAGGTCGATCTGCTGCTTGAAGTAGGCGGACTTTCCCCGGCCCGGACGTCCCAGCACCAGCTCCGACGCGTTGTCCATCTCCAGGGCAAAGGGATTGAGCACCACCCAGGTGCCGTTGTACTTGTGGATGCCGTAGTGGTAGCCTTGGGGGTCGTAGTACACCTTCCTGGTGAAGGGGAACATAGCCCCCAGGGCGTCGGCCGTCATGTTGCGCCAGGTGCGCAGCCGGTCCGTCCCCGTGGGGAGCAGGCTGTACATCCCGTGCGGCTGCTGCAGATAGGCGATGTGGAACACGACTCCCTGGGATTTCAAAAAGTCCTCCAGTCGCTGGCACACCTTGTACAACTGTTCCTTGCTCTCGGCGTAGACGGCGAAATACCAGCCCAACTGGTACAGCGTTCGCTGCCGGAGTTCCAGTTCGACCAGCCCTTCCTCGACGGCCGACAGCTCGGCCTGGCGGGAGAAAGAGCCCAGTGCCCCCCGCCGGGCATCCAGGACGTTCTCCCCGTACAACGTGGTGCGCCGGTGTTTCAGCGCCGGGTGGATCTCGGTCTCCGGTTCGGGGTAGATGAACCACGACCACCAGGTGTCTCCCGCGAAACGCAGTACCGTCTCCACATTGAGCACCACACCTGGCGGCAGGTCGGCGACGAAGTAGGCCCGGCCCCAGACGTCCCCTACCTGGAAACAGTCGGGTTCCTCGACCAGCACGGACGGTGCCAGGTGATCCACGACCGTCTGCTCCCCTGAGCGCAGGAGTTGCTCCCAGCGGCTCTCCTCGGCAGCACGCTGACGCGCCGCCCCGTCTCCTCTCAGTAGCTTCCGAAGTCGGGAAAACATCTCAGTGGCCACCATTGCCATTCTCTCCAGTGCGAGGAACGTCCACGTAAAGCGAGGGCTGCATGCTGAGCACGCGGGGCATCACGCCAACTCCCAAGGGGCTCAGGGACCAGTGATAGAAGCGGTACATCACCGCCAGGAGTTCCTGGTCGCCCAACTCCCTGACCTGCAGGTCGGCCTGGCGCATCACGTTCATCACCAACGCGAAGCGGCGCTCCAACTCTTGTTTTCCTTCCTGAAATCTCTCGTGTGAAAGGATGCGACGTTTGGCCTGCACTGGAAACGAATTGTACCAGACGACGACCAGGTACTGCTCCTCCAACGGGCGCACGAAGCCGAGTTGCGTCTCCACGAAGGCTGCCCAGCGAAGCGCCCGTTCAGCCATTCGCTCGCGGCGGTCGCGCTCGGCAGGGTCCTCGCTCAGCGCAGCGCTGTGCGCCAGCCTCTGGGCGCGGGCCTTCAGCCTCCGCCGGTACTCGTCACAGGTCTGGGGGCGGCTGGCGATGACGATCTGGATGGCCAGGGGATGACGAATACTGGCAATCGCCCGGCCGAACGCCAGGCAGTAGCGCTCCTGTTCCCCCCACCCCATCATGGTCAGATCTACCGGCGACACTTCCATCACCTTGGCCAGCGTGCCGTCGTCGGAGATGACCACGCCCTCCACGATCCCCCTCACGTGGAGGTGATCCTGCGTCGGCGGCAGCAAGCGCGCTGCCTTGGGTTCAGCCGTCTTGTTGCGCTTGAACAACGCGATCCCCTCCCATCTTCTGCTTCCTGCCTCCTGCTTCCTGCATCTTGCTTCTTACCCCCTGCCTCCTGTATCTTGCCTCTTGCTTTCCTAGCGCAGCTTGTACAGGAGCCACAGTCTCAACTCCTCGGCTCCCCCGTCGGCCAGGTAGACGGTCAAGCTGGTCATGGCAGCCAGCATCACTGCGTTGACGAGGGCGAACCACAGATTCACCCAGTCCCGACCCGTTTCCGCTGGGGTCGCCGTGGGAGCGGTCGCCGGAACCGGTTCGGTGGAGGGCGTGGCGGGCACTTCCATCTCCACCGGCGGGATCTCGTCGCCGCCTCGCCGCCAGGCCATTCTGCGGGGGCGCAGCCGGTGGGCGGCCCAATGGGTGACCCACTGCTCGAATGTCTGCCCCTGGTGCGTGCCAAAGGCCAGCGCCAGCGTCACGCCGGCGATCAGCACGGCCAGCCCGGCCCGCAGCCAGATCGGGAGGCCGGCGAGCCCGATACCGGCCAGCAGTGCCAGCGGTAACCCCAGGCAGACGATCAGCAACTCGCGCATGGACAAGCCCTTGAAACCCGTCCCTTTCTTCTTGATGCGGCGTGGAATCTCCCCTCGTCCGGCCATTTAGCTTGTACCTCTTCTCCCGGTTCTCCCCGCTCGGGCGAGAAACGCCTGCTCGCGCAGCCAGGCGCCGGGCAGTTGTTCGTCTGCAAGCCCCAGGGATTGGGCGATCTGAGCCGCCTGGCTGGCGAAGGCCGGCCACACCACGTCGGGGTCGAACTCGCCGGAGTCGGAAAGCCCCCTGGCCCCCGACTCCCAGGCTTTCCCAGCCGCCGTGTAGAGCCGCTCGATGGCCTCTTCCCCCGCTCCCAGTACCGGGTTGCGCAGGGCCCACGCCAGCCGGGCATAAGCGTCTGTGGCCTCTGTCCCTCGACGCCCCAGGCTGCCGGCCAGGTGCATCCCTACCTGGTAATCGTAGGGCCCTGGCCCAGGCCCCCAGGCCCCGGGTTTCAACCTCTGCCCTGGCGGGAAGACAGGTGCCCCTCGCCGCTCTCCCCGCGCCTGCAACCGCTGCTCGACCTGGCTGCCCAGGTGCTCCGCCGGGCTGGAGGACCCGGCCGCCTGAGCCTGGGCTGCCAGCGAAATCCCGCCGTACCGCCGTGCCGCTACCATACCCTGGACAACCTCGGGAGCGCTCTCCCGCACCGCCTGCCCCCCGTACTCGTCCGCCAGGCGGGAGAGGGAGCGGGCC
>CAZMOT010000093.1:0-14931 GCA_964568065.1 uncultured Anaerolineales bacterium | reverse complement strand
ACCCTCACGCCTGTCCTGAGCAAAGTCGCAGGGCCGACCACCACGTTCCCCCCCACACCGAGTTCGACGCCCACCGCCACACCCACTCCCACGCCGGCCTGCACCGAGACCACAGGCAGTGTGGAGCAGCAGGTCTACTACAGCCCGATAGCCGGGGGTGAGGAGCCCTACCGCATCTACCGGCCGCCCTGCTACGACCAAACCGACCACCGCTACCCGGTGCTCTACCTGCTCCACGGCTGGCCTTACGAAGCGGCCCACTGGGATGGCCTGGGGGTCGAGGAGGCCGCCGATGCCGGCATCAAGGACGGGACACTGCCCCCGTTCATCATCGTCCAGCCACAGGGGTTTGAGAGGCTGTACATCAACACCAGCGGCGGCGACCACTCCTTCGAGGGCCAGGTTCTCAACGACCTGATCCCCCACGTGGAGGCGACCTATCGCACCCAGACCGAGCGGGAAGGACGAGCCATTGGCGGCATATCGCGCGGTGGGGTCTGGGCGCTGGAGATCGGCTTCCGCAACCCCGATGTGTTCGCGGCGGTGGGGGCACACAGCCCGGCCCTCTCGGTCAACCTGGCCCCACCGGTCTACGACCCGTTCCACCTCTTGACAGACCCCGACATCCCGACGCTACGCATCTACCTGGACGCCGGCGATGCAGACTGGGCGCTGGAGTCCACTCAGGCGCTGCACGAGGCATTGGACGAGCAGGGTATCTTCCACGAGTTGGTCGTGCATCCCGGCGGACACGCGGCCGGGACGTGGTCGGCAAACGTGGCCGAGTACCTGGCCTTCTACACCGCCGGGTGGTCTGCGAGCGACGCGCCGCCGTGAGGCGGCTGGATCTGGCGATCCAGCCGGAGCAAGGTGCGACTTTTGCCCCCACTTTTTGAGAAGATACCTTTGTCGTGAGCGACAGCCGAACGGCGGCGCTGGGAGGAAGCCAAGATGGCATTGACAGTCGAATGGAGACGCAGGATTGATCGGTGGCGCGAGGAACTTGCCCGCCACTTTTATCGTGTGCTGGGCAGCGTGGAGGTGAGTGGCTATGTCACCACAGATCAACTCACCATCGCAGAAGCACTCAGGGGTAACTTTAAGCTGATGCCGCCCGGCACGCAGTGGGGAGCGAAGTGGGAGTATGGTTGGTTCAAGGGCCAGGTCGTGCTGCCAGAGAAGGCGGCAGGCAAGCGGATCGCGCTCAAAATGGACGTGGGGGCCGAGAGTGCGGTCTACGTCAATGGCAGGGCTGCTGGCGCAGTGGATCACTTTCACCACGAGATCACGCTGGCGACGAACGGTGTCCCCGGCACCAGGTACGAGGTGCTGGTCGAGGGCTATGCCGGTCACGGCCCGCGGGTCTGGCACGCAGGCCCCACACCCCCAGGCCGCGAGACCGTGCCAGAACCACCCCCAACGCAGGCTGTGATCGGCGCAAGCACGTTCGGTATCTGGGAGGAAGACACTTACCAACTCTGGATAGACGTCGAAACCCTCTACCAGGTACGAGAAAAAATAGATCCAAATTCGCTGCGGGTGGCAGAAATAGATCAAGGACTGCGCGATTTCACCGTGAGCGTGGATTTTGAACTACCCCACGAAGAGATGCTGGAGACAGTGCGCGTCTGCCGGGAGCGGCTAAAGCCCCTCCTGGAATGCATCAACGGTTCCACCGCACCGACGCTGTTCGCGTTCGGCCACGCCCACACTGACGTAGCGTGGCTCTGGCCGCTGGCCGAGACAGAACGCAAGTGCATCCGCACGTTCTCCACCCAGTTGGCCCTGATGGAAAAGTACCCCGAGTACAAATTCCTGCAAAGCCAGCCCCACCTCTATCACATGGTCAAGGCCCACTATCCCAGGCTGTACGAGCGCATAAAGGCTGCGGTCAAGGCCGGCCAGTTCATCCCAGATGGCGGCACGTGGGTGGAACCAGATACCAACATCTCCGGCGGCGAGAGTCTCATCCGGCAGTTTATCCACGGCAAGCGATTCTTCCAGGAGGAGTTCGGCGTCGAGTGCAGGGTGCTATGGCTGCCGGACGCGTTCGGCTACTCGGGCGCTTTACCGCAGATCATGAGCAGTTGTGGGATCAAGTATTTCTCGACCCAGAAAATCCTCTGGAATTACAGCGGCGGCGATCCCTTTCCCTACAACACGTTCACCTGGGAGGGTATAGACGGTTCCGAGGTGCTGGTGCACTTGCACAACGACTATAACTCCCACACCGACCCCGCCTCCGTGATCGAACGCTGGAACGAGCGGGTTCAGAAAGACGGTATCGCCACACGCCTGTTCCCGTTTGGCTGGGGCGATGGCGGCGGCGGGCCGACCCGCGACCACCTGGAGTATCTCCGCCGCCAGAGAGATCTCGAAGGCGTGCCCAAGATCAGAATCGCCACGCCGCTTGAGTATTTCGAGGACCAAGAGGCCAGAGGCAAGCTAGAGGCGCGCTACGTCGGCGAACTCTATTATCAGTGCCACCGTGGAACCTACACGTCACAAGCCAGAACCAAGAAGGGCAATCGCAAGAGTGAGTTCGCGCTGCGAGAGGCCGAGATGTGGGGAACTGCGGCACAGGCTCTCGGCGGGTTTGAGTTCCCGGTCGAGGCAATAGATGAGGCGTGGAAGACCGTGCTGCTGAACCAGTTCCACGACATCCTCCCCGGTTCATCCATCCGGCGGGTGTACGAAGAGGCCGAGGCCGCCTACGCATCCGTGCTCAGCACGGCCAAGGACGTGGCAGGTCAGGCCGCATCCAGCCTGACCGACGGCTCGCAGGCCGTGACGATTTTCAACTCGCTTTCCTGGGAACGAACGGCTCTGGTCTCCCTGCCCGAGGACTTTGAATGTGCCGTTGACGAAGCGGGCAACGCTCTACCCGTTCAGGTCGTGGGCGGCAAGACGTTTGTGGAAGCGACGGTTCCATCGTGTGGATGGACGACCCTTCGACTGCGCCCTTCGACAAGCTCAGAGCATCGCTCAGGGCAGGACCTGCATCCCGCCGACAGGCTTGAGATCGCCAGCGCACTGAAGGCCACAGACAGCCTGTTGGAGAACGAGCATCTGTGCATTGAGTTCAACGACAAAGGAGAGATCGTCAGCATCTTTGACCAGGACACAGAGCAGGAACTGGCAGCGGGGCCCTGCAACAGCTTCAAGATGTATAAAGACGTCCCGACCTGGTTCGACGCCTGGGACATTGACAGCATGTACCCGCTCACACCGGTGACGCTCAACGACACAGCCTGTGTTAAAGTTGTGGCGGACGGCCCCCTCGTAGCCAAGATTCGCGTCTCGAGAAAGCTCAGCCAATCCACGATGACGCAGGAGATCAGCCTCAGACGCGCAAGCAGGTGCGTAGATTTCCACACCGTCGTGGACTGGCAGGAAAGTCACAAGCTGCTCAAGGTCAACTTTCCGGTGAACGTCCACGCCAACGAGGCCGTCCACGAGATCCAGTTCGGCCACATCCGCCGGCCCAACCACTACTCCAGGCCATTCGACGCCGATCGCTTCGAGGTCTCAGCTCACAAGTGGACGGCCCTCGTGGAAGAGAACCGTGGCTGCGCGATACTCGACGACTGCAAATACGGCGTCAACGTGCTGGGTAACAGTATCAACCTGACACTGCTCAAATCCGCGCTCGCACCGGATATGACAGCCGACAAAGGTGAGCAGGAATTCACATACGCTTTCTATGCCTGGAACGGCTGTTTTGCCACTAGCCCCGTCGTGCGGGAATCGTATGAACTCAACTGCGCCGTGCTGGCCGTCCCAGGCGCAGCGGGTGAACGGTCGCTTTTCTCCATAGATGCTCCCAACGTGGTCATCGAGACTGTGAAGCCGGCTGAGGACGGCTCAGAAGACATCATCGTGCGCCTGTACGAGTCCAAGCGAATGGCCACACGCTGCACGTTGACGACTTCACTGCCGATTCTTGGGGCCACTCAAACCGACATGCTTGAAAACGCCCAAGAAGACTTGTATTGTGACAAAGGCAAGATTGATCTCGAGTTCCATCCCTTTGAGATAAAAACTATCCGCTTGTACCTGGCATCATCTGGAGACTGAATAGAGCCTGGCCGAAACAGATCGAGATCTGACCAGCGGCAGCCTGCACCGGAACATCTGGTATCTTTCTGTACCGATGATCCTGGAAATGGGCATCATCAACGTGTCACAGATTCTCGATACCTTATGGATCGGGCAGTTGGGGTCGGCCGCGCTGGCTGCAGTGACCATCAGCATCACGATTCGTTGGGTGCTAAACAGCCTATCCAACGGCCTGGGCATCGGCGGGATGGCAGTGGTGGCCCGCCGGATCGGTGAGCGGGACCGGGCAGCGGCCGAGCACGCCGCCTGGCAGACCATCCTGTTGGGTATGATCATGTCGCTTGCGCTGGGCACGCTGGGTATCCTGCTGGCTCGCCCAATGCTGGTGCTCCTGGGAGCAGACGCCAAAGTCCTGCCCATGGGGCTGGCCTACCTGCGCGTCGCCTACGGCGGATTGTTTACCCTGATCCTCATCTTTGTCATCAACGCTATGCTGCGCGGCGCGGGAGAGGCCAAGTTGGCGATGGCTGTGCTCTTCCTGGCAACAGCGGTCACCGTGGTGTCGGAGCCGGCGCTGGTCTTTGGGTGGGGACCGCTTCCGCCGCTGGGAGTCGCTGGATCCGCCTGGGCCAACGTCCTGGGATTCGGGGCCGGGGTGGTCATGCAGGCGGTGATCCTCGTACGGGGCCGGGCGCGCATCAGCATCAATCTGCGCGACCTGAAGCCAGATTTTCCACTGATGGGGCGCATCATCCGCATCGCCCTGCCCAGCACGCTGCAGATGACGCTCCGCTCATCCTCCCGACTGACTATCGTGGGACTGGTAGGGCTGTACGGGACCTGTGCCACGGCGGGGTACGGTGTGGCGAATCGGATGCTACTGATTGCCTTCATTCCGAGTTTCGGCCTGGGCAACGCCGCCGGGACGCTGGTGGGTCAGAACCTGGGAGCGCGCAAGCCTGAGCAAGCAGAACGGAACGCCTGGTGGGTCAGCGCCTACACCGCTGGCTACATGGCCATGGCAACGGCACTCCTCTTCACCTTCGCCCGGCCCGTGATCGCCCTGTTCGACCCCACGCCGCAGGTGGTGGACATCGGCACCGAGTGCCTGCACCTGGTAGCGCCGTCGCTGGTCACCGGCGCGCTGGGGGTGGTGCTGGCGCGGGGGTTCGACGGCGCCGGGGACACGGTGCCAGCGATGGCGGTCAACCTGCTCACCCTGTGGGCGATAGAGGTGCCGCTCGCCTATGGTCTCTCCCGCTGGCTGGGACTGGGGATCACCGGCCTGTGGTGGGGCCGGGCCATCGCCAACCTGGCCAACGGTCTGCTGTTTGCCTTCTGGTTTCGTCTGGGGCGGTGGAAGCGACGGGAGGTTTAACGCTCACTACACCATCACGCCGTTTCCAATTGACATTTTTCACCTATCGTTGTATAAAGGTACTGAACTGCCTTAGGCTACGTCGTTTGGTCATAGGCCCCGTGCTATGATAGAGTTCCCGGAATTGCAGCCGGTGAGACGCGCCAGCCTTGTGCTCGTCGGAGTGGGGCTCCTGCTCGCCGTTAGTTGCAGCATATCTGCTCCTGGCCCCACGCCTTCGCCCACTCCCTCGCCGGTTGACGTCGCCACCCGGGCAGGGGAGCGGATGCTTTCCGTCAACTCGCTCCATTTCATCATCGAGCTTTCTGGCAAGTTGACCTACCTGGACAATCCCCCGACGCTGGCGCTCAAGCAGGCGGAGGGCGACGTGGAGCGGCCCGACAACGTGCGCGCCATCGTCAAGGTGTTTTCGTTTGGCATCGTATCTGAGGTGGGTATCATTGGATTGGGGTCTGAGCAATACGCTACGAACCCTCTCAACCAACAGTGGGAAAAACTGCCACCAGATCAGGGCTGGTACTTTGACCCTGCCCTGCTCTTCGATCCCGAGTACGGTATCGAGGGTGTCCTGAAGGCAGGAACCTGGACGTTTGGCACGGAGGACCAGGATGAAGAACAGACGTACTACATCCTGCACGGGCAATTACCCGGCGAACGTCTCTTGTTCCTCACTTCTGGCCTGATCGCGTCGGGCGAGGTAACGATAGACATTTGGGTGAGCCGGGAAGATGGCTACGTGCATCGTATCCAGATGATTGAGCAAGAGAGCGATCCGGAAGATCCTAGCCGGTGGCTGATCGAGTTTTCCGCTTTTGACGAACCGATAGACATTGAGGCGCCGCCTGTGCCATAGTTAGCCAGCCTTCGCTGGCAAGTAACTATACGCCTATCGGCGCTGAGTTGCATCGGCGGTTCGTTGTATTTGTAGGTAGCCTTTACAGTCTGCATGGCCCGTGCGGCGGCTCTGATGCGCAGACTGTTAGGTAGCGTTTCACTAGCGAAAACGGCTCTAGTTTAGCACAAAGAAAGCGTGACTACGAGCATTGTGTCGACGCTGCTCGCGTTTTGACTCTTCCACGGCGCCGATATACAATCACAGAGGTTTGGCAACTGGGTCGAACGGTAACCCAACCATCACATTTACGAAAGAAGGACAAAAATGCCCGTAGACATAGGAAGTCTCAAGCTATATATGGGTCCCAAGGCCCTAGGAGCGCCGGACGATCTTGAAGAGGCGATCGTCTCGTTTATCGGCGGTGCGCGAAAAGATCTGTTCATCGCTGTACAAGAGCTCGAATCGCGCCCTATAGCAGAAGCTATCCTTCGCGCAAAACAGCGAGAGATTAGAGTCCGGTTGATACTGGAGGGCAAATACCTGACGGTGGAAAAGGCCTTGGACGATCCCTGGTCTCCCGGTGGGGAGAACGAGGCCAACCGCGAGATCCACACAGCCCTTCTGCGCGTCAAGGTGGATGTGATCTCTGACCTCAACCCAGACACCTTCCACCAAAAGTTCATCGTGCGAGACCCGGATGGCCCTCGTGCCGCGGTTCTGACCGGCTCGACCAATTTCACTCCCACGGGAGTCGGCCATAATCTAAACCACGTGGTCGTCATTAAGGGAAAGCGTGTGGCTGCGCTCTACAAGGAAGAGTTCGAGGAGTCATGGTCGGGCACGTTCGGCCAGAAAAGTGAGCGTCACGGTCCCGCTCCCAAGACCTATCAGGTGTCGGGCGTGAGAGTAAAGGTGCTCTTTGCGCCCGACCATGCCCCTGAGCTCGAGATCATGAAGCAGATGCTCAAAGCCTCTCAGCGGGTGGACTTTGCGATGTTCACCTTCGCGCAGTCATCAGGCATAGACGATACCATGATTTTCCTCAGTCGCGCGGGAATCCCGGTGCGTGGCGTTCTCGACCGGCGTCAGGGAAATCAAAAGTGGGCGGCGACTCGGCCCATCATCGACGCCGGGGCGGAACTCTGGTGGCCTCGCACGGGGAGTGGCGTCAGGAAGGTCCATCACAAGCTGATGGTCATAGACCAGCAGGTCGTGATTGCGGGTAGTTTCAACTACACAGCGCCTGCGAATGCTATGAACGACGAGAACATCATCGTGATCGGGAGTGTTTTCGAACAGGACACCGATGCCCGGGCGAACCAGCGGCGGTTTGCCGGCTATGCGCTTCAAGAGCTCGATCGCATCATTCAAGACCAGGCGGAACGTATCCCCTTCCCAAGTCCATAGTTCTTCAGGTGTCGGGAGCAAAAGTAAGGGTGCTCTTTGCCCCGACCATGCCCAGTGGAGGCTGGGATGGGATGCAAAGGCGGCAGCGATGGCCGGATGAGTAGTGCTGCTTTTGCTGAAAAAGCGGTCTTTCAGCGATACAACAGTTGGGCCAGTTACATACCAGGCCGTCATGCGCCTGGCGTCGTATCACGGCCTGATGGGAGATGGGCTTTATTGCCAGAGAGAGAGTGCGCCGTGCACCGTCGGCGCGGGAGGTTCCTTGTCGGCGGCGAGGACCTGGCAGCGAATGAGCCTGAGCATACAAAGGAATTAGAGTGGAAAATTGACTGCTTCGGCAGAGCACCGAATCCATAGCAAAGACCAGACAATCGCCCAACGCCGGCCCTACCTCGTTCTGTTTTTGATCGCGTTCGGCGTTTTCGTCGCCGCCGACGACCTGACGGTGGTGTCTACGCTGCTGCCGCAGATGATCGTTGATTTTGAGATCCCGGTGCCCACCGGATTGGACGATGCGGCCTGGATCGTCAGCGCCTACCTGATTGCCTACATCGTAACCATGCCCTTCATGGGGCGCGTGTCCGACATTTACGGACGGTGGAAGGTATATGTGGTCAGCCTGGGCATTTTCGCCTTCGGCTCGGTTTTTGTGCCGTTGGCCAAGGATTTGCCGCTGCTCATCGTTTTCAGGGGGGTGCAAGCGCTGGGTGGCGGGGCGATGGTGCCGGTGGCCATGGCCATCGTAGGCGACGTTTTTCACGATGAACGCCGCCCGCTGGCCATGGGCGTCCTGGTCGCTGTGGATACGGCGGGCTGGATCTTTGGGCCGCTGTACGGCGCTTTCCTGGTACGTTATCTCGACTGGCGCTGGCAGTTCTACATCAACATTCCGGCCAGCATCCTGGCAGCGGTGACAGCCTACTGGGCGCTCAAGGACCTGCCCCAGTCCAGGCGGCGGGTAGCGCTGGACATTCCCGGCGCATTGCTGCTGATGGTCGGCCTGGTGGCGCTGAACGTCGCCCTCTCGTACAGTGGGGGGAGAGCAGCCAGTGGCCCATCGTTCGACTTTAACGCCCCCCCTCCCGCCACGCGGCTCGTCCTGCCCTTGTTGGGGCTGGCGGCGCTGCTGTTCGGACTTTTTGTGGCCCTGGAGCGGCGCATCTCACATCCCTTGGTCGAACTGGACATGCTCCGGCGACCTAACTTCGCCGCCGCCTGTACTATCAACTTTCTGATAGGCTTCACGCTCATCATCGCCATGGTGGACGTGCCGTTGTTCATCTACACCATCCTCGCCGAAAGAAGCACCGTGGACGAGATGTTGCAGGCAGCAGCGGTGCGCAGCGGGCAAGTGCTGGCGGTGATGACAGGGAGTATGAGTTTAGCCTCAGTGCTGGGCGGCTGGCTCTGTAAGAGGTTTGGCTACCGTCTGCCGACGGCGCTGGGGTTGCTGATCGCCGCTGGGGGGTTCGGGCTGATGGGCACGTGGTCGCCAGGCATGCACTATGGCCCTATGGCGATCCACCTGGCGTTAGCAGGATTGGGCTTCGGGTTGGTGACGGCCCCTCTGAGCACAACCGTCATTGACGCCGTGGGTGAGACGCAGCGGGGTGTGGCCTCTAGCCTGGTCGTCATCTTGCGGCTCATTGGAATGAGCGTCGGCCTGTCGCTGCTGACCGCCTGGGGTCTTGAGCGTCTCGAGCAACTCTCCAGCGGTTATACCAGCGCGGAACTCAGCGGCGTCATCTTGGAACTCACGGCACAAGTCTTAGACGAGACCTTTCTGGCGGCTGGCGGAGTGCTACTGATGGCAGTTCTGGTGGCACTTGCGCTGCGGAGCAGATTGCAACAGCTTGTGGAAGAAACATAGTGTGGCAGCGTCGTACAGCCTCGGCGGGCGAAGAGGGGAGGTGGTAAATGGAATGATTTGTCGTTGTCGAATCTGGATACGATAAAGAGACCTTTACTGGATGTCAGCGGTGTGCCGGCCACACCGTTGGAATTGTATCGCTACTGGCCGCATAAATGATATGAAAGGAGTTGTCCAATGATACACTGTCCTAACTGCGGGATGGAAAACCGCGACGGTGCCAAGTTCTGCAAGAGTTGCCGAGCGCCGTTGCCCTCATCACCCTACGTGCAGGTGTCCCAAGCGCCACAACAGCCGCACCAGCCGTCGTACCAGGAGCCACAGCAGCCCTATCAACCGCTGCCTCAGGTGCCATCCTATCAGCAGCCGCCCGATTCTCCAAAATCCAAGAAGCCGCTGATCATCGGTGTCGCAGGGGCGCTACTTCTTTGCTGCGTCTGTGTGGTTGCCGTGGTCCTTTTGGCCACGTACACGGATATCCTCTCGTTCCTGCCCTTCCTCGGGCCCAAGTGGGCCGCGTCCAAGATCATGCCCGCCGATACCGGCTTCTTCGCCTCGATCAACCCCGGCGTCGAGGACCTGGCTGGCTACCAGCATTTGGCCGAGATCTATAGCGACATTCCCCAGGTTGAGGATGCCATTGAAGAGCTTGAGGACGCGCTAGAAGACGAGTTGGGTATCACGTTCGAAGAGGACATCAAGCCCTGGCTAGGGCCAGAATTGGCCTTTGCGATCACCAACCTTGAGGATACACTCGATGGCGAAAACCCTATCGTCGTAATGGCCGCCGCAACCAGAGATCGCGAGGCCTCGGATGCTTTCCTGGAAGAGATACGTGAATACCTGGAGGATGAGGACTATGACGTCGAGGAAGAAACGTACAAAGACGTAACCTATTACGTCGAGGAAGACACGCCTATGGCCTTCGGCACCGTGGGGAACTACGTGATCCTGGCCACAGACGTTGATGCTATAGAAGACGTCATTGACACGTCCAAGGGTGACGCCGATCCGTTGTCGGAAAACGAAAGCTACACCGAGTTGGTGGACGCATTGCCAGAAGACGCGGTGGCCCACGTGTTCTACGACATGCGGAACGTGATGGACATCATGCTCGAAGAAACAGACTTTGAGCTGCCCGAGGAGACCACCGAGCAGTTTGAGGCCTTCAAAACCTTTGGAATGGCTCTCAGTCTGGACACAGAAGGAGTCCAGTTGGACTTTATCGTGACCTTCGACCCCGACGAGCTATCCCCGGAGATGCTGGAGAATTTCGAGGCTGGCGCCAGCGCCGGCGACATTCTGCAGCGGATCCCTGACGACGCCTTAGGTTTCACGTCCGGTCAGAACCTGGCCACTGGTTGGAAGAACCTTCTCGCCAACCTGCAGGAGAACCCCGACTTTGAGGAACAACTCGAGGACCTCGAAGACGAACTGGGCCTGAAGGTAGACGAGGAGTTGCTAAGCTGGGCAACGGGCGAACATGCTCTCGCCGTGATCGAACTCGGGGAAGCAGTCGATGCCGTTCCTGTAGGCGCTTTTGCTGTCTTTGAGGTTGACGACCAGACAGCGGCTGAGGGTGCCCTGGAAGACATCGCCGAGGCCATTGAAGAGGGGGCCTATATGGAATTCAAGGAAGAAGAGATCGGCGGCGTCGAGATGCAAGTCCTCGTGGATGAGTACATGGAGGAGATCTTACTGGGGTATGGCTTCACAGATCAATACCTGGTCATCGGCTTCCTGGAGGGCGGGCTGGAGGCGGCTGTGGATGACAGCATCGAACCCATCGCCAACGACGAGATGTTCAAGAGTGTGATAGCGCACCTACCCAGTAGCAACAGAGGATACTTTTACAGCAATGTCGAGGTGATCTGGCAACTGATCTACGAGAATGTGTCGGATTACGACAAGGAATACTATGACGATGAAGTCACTCCCTTCGTGGAGCCGATCAAGGCGGTAGGCGTAGCCGGATCTGTGACCGATCCGCAGGAAGGCTTCAGCCGGGGCACCCTTTTCATCTACATCCCTTAAGACCAGAGTTGGCGTGGCGTTCGCTTGTAGTGGGCCTGAACGAAAAATGGAGGGGGCCTGACCAGTCCCCTCCTTGATTCCTGGATTGGTCTCTTACTCGCCGTACAGTGCCTGATAGACGGCGAAATGCTCCTTGATGCGCTGTAAGGTAGAGGTGCGGCTCGCCCAGGGTGATGAGTTCGAGGAGCAGGCCCAGCTACTCCGGTGGCGAAGGGCTGAGGTCGAACGTCAACTCGGGGCCGTTCAGACGGGCGTAGAAGTGGTTGAGCACGTCGCGGCCCAGCAGGACGTGTTTCTCCGGAAGAGGCACGACCTCAAGATGGCGGAAGCGCACACCGACAACCTCCAGAGTGATGATGTAGGTAGGAAGCAGGACGCGAACATTGTCGTACCCTTCAACAGGGATCGACCTGACTGCAACGAGTCCCAACCCGTCAACCGCCTGCTGTGGAATCCCAGAGAGGTCTGCGCCGGTGTCGAGTTTGGCGGGCAGCACGTCCTGCTGGCCAGTTGTGGGATGCCGGACAATCACTTCCACAAAGGGAGCTGGCGGGTCAATGTTGCGGTCGTAGGGTATCATGGCCGTACTAGACGAGGGCCGGTTATTCTGTAGATTCTTGGCCTCTCCTCGACTTGCTGAACATAAACCGGCACGTAGCCAATCTGGTCGTAGACACGCCCTGCTACTTCGGCCACGCTTTCACCCGGGTGGCCCACCTCCACGACCTGGCCGCCGTGGATGGCCACGACCCGGCCACGGTACTCCTGCAACAGTTCGGGCAACATACGCTCAAAGGCTGCTACTTCGCGCTCGAACGCTTCGTGCGCGAACGCTTCGTGCGCCTGCTGCACCCGCGCTTGGCGCTGCTGCGTCTCTTGCCAGGCGCGGAACGCCGCGTACTCCTCGGGCGGGACGAGCACGCCGATGACCCGCTTGTCCTCGCCCTCAACGCGGAGCACCTGCACTGGCCCTTCGGCCAAGGCAGCCTCGTCGAGGGTGAGAGTATAGGGGGCTTGCGCTTCCTTGAGGACTAACGTCTTCATAGGGACCACCTGGCCAGAGTATAGCACAGGGCGCGGGAGTGTCAACGGGACAGAAACCAGGTTTTTCGGAAAAAACCTGGTTTCTCAACCGCCATACAGTGCCTGATAGACGGCGAAATGCTCCTTGATGCGCTGGAGGTAGAGGCGCGTCTCACTAAACTCAATGTGTTCAAGAAGCAGATCAGGGTCGTCGCCCGCGCGCTCCAGCCAAAGCTGGGCGTTGAACGGGCCACCGTTGTAGCCCGCCAGCGCCACGTCGAGGCGGCCGTCGAAGCGATCACGCTGCTGGGCCAGATAGTAGGTGCCAAAACGCAAGCTGACGTAGGGACGGTATAAGTCGGCGGTCTCGTAGCCTGGCGGCCAACCCAGTTCGGCCGCGATCTGCGCGCCGGTGGGGGGAATCACCTGCATCAGTCCATGCGCGCTGGCATAAGAAGTGGCGAGGCTCTCGAAGAGGCTCTCCTGCCTGATCAGAGAGAAGAGCAAGAGCGGGTCGAGATCGCTCTGGTGCGCACTGTGCAACACCAGGTCTTCGTAATAGATGGGATAGGCCAGGCGGGCGATGAAGGCGGGGGCATCGAGGACATTGTCAGCCGGAGAAAGGTACACAACCCTCGCAGCGCAAAGGATGGAGGAGCGGTAGAGGCCGATGTCGCAAAACAAGAGTGCCAGTTGGTACTGGGCCAGCGCGTCCGAGTCGGTGGCGCAGCGGAGAGCCTCCAATTCCCATTTTGCTTCCTCGAAGCGACCCAGCCGCCATAACTCCAGGCCACGCTGAAGGCGGGGGTTGGCGGCCAGGTCGGGATTGAGTTCACCCAATCGTGTGGCGGTGTCCAGCCCCAACCACCCGGCCAGCCACTCCTCCGCCTCGGCCTGTTCGGCAGCCTTGTCGTAGTCGAGCACGTACCGGCCAGGTGAGAAAGACGGCGAGAGCGGGTCAGCAGCCAGATCGGCCGCGCGCAGGCCGTAGTAGCCCAGAGGATCGGCAGCGCTGGCCTGGTCAAAGGCCGCCTGCGCCGCCTCCGGGTCGCCCTGAGCCAGGCGGAGCTTGCCCAGCCAGAGGAGCGCGGCGGGACGGTAGGAGGAGTCGGAGTAGATACCATCCAGCGTGTCCCAGGCGACGGCCCCGTCTACCAATTCCTCCAGTTGGTAGGATTGCAGACCGCTGCGGAAGAGTGCCGGGGGGCCATAGTCGGAATCGGGATACTGGACGTGGCAGTCGAGATAGGCTTCGGTGGCAGCCTCTAGATCGCCATCGCGCTCCAGCAGTTGCGCCGCTTTCCAGAGCGCTTCTGGCGCACGGCGATGGCCGGGGGCAGTCTCCACAAACTGACGGTAGGTCTCGACGGCTTCGTCTACCTCGCCCTGGTCAGCATACGCCTCGGCCAGGCCCATCCAGGCATCCCCCACGCGCGCGTCCCCAGGATGGGTGTCAATCAGCATCTGAAATTCGCCGGCGGCCAGCTTAGGGCTGCCGGCGGCCAGATACGATAAACCCGCATACCAATGAGCATCGCCGGAGTGGGTCTGGGGGTAGGCACGGATGTAGCGATAGAGGGCCTCGACCGCCGGGCCGTAGGCTTCCCCGTAGTAGTCCGCCTTGCCGCGCAGGAAATCGTCCACCGGGCGTCCGGCCTTCACCAACTCGACCAGCGAGAGGTAGGCGTAATACTCGGTGGGATACGTCTCGACGACGGCCAGGTGACGGTCGTAGCCGGCCCCGGTCTCGCCGGCCAGGACGAGCGTTTCGGCGGCCTGGTGCTCGATGCGGGCGCGGTAGGCGCTTATCCGAGCCACATCGAGAATGGCGTCGTACTGGGCCATGGCGGCACCATAATCCTCCAGCGCGACGTGGACGAGAGCCAGTTTCTCGCGCACGCCAACCTCGAAGGAAGAGTCGGCAGCATCCGCGATAGCGGCCTCGTAGGCTTCGACCGCAGGCCGGTACTCACTGCCCGTGTAGAGAGCATCACCCAGCCATTCATTGACGTAGGCGGTGATGACCGTCCCAGCCGATAAGTAGGCGCGGTACTCGTCGGCCGCCGCCAGCGGTTCGCCTGCGCCAGCCAGGGCCTCGGCCAGCAGAAAGCGGGCGTCCTCTGCCCTCCCTCTTTCCCCCCCGCCTGCGGGGGGGAGGGAGCCGAGGAGTTCGCTGAAGGCATCTACGGCGCTGGCGTAGTCTCCATCGCGCAGATAGGCCGTGCCCAGACCCAATCGGGCCTGCGCGGCGGTCCCCTCGTCGGGAGGGAGGGCCAGTAGGCTCCGGTAGATTTCGGCGGCGGCCTCGTAGTCGCCGTTCTGCAT
>CAZMOT010000092.1:0-14953 GCA_964568065.1 uncultured Anaerolineales bacterium | reverse complement strand
TGACGTGCTGGCACGCATCCACAAAGGTCAAGTTGGCCTGCCGCTTGCTCCCGAGTCTATCCTTGCCCTGCATGCTGACCTGTACACCTATCTGCCCGGCGAAGGAGGACAGTGGAAACAGCGTGACAACGTCATCCGGCAGGTGCTCCCTGACGGGCGTGGGGTGGTCCCCCTCCTGGCCGACGAAACACCCGCCGCAATGGAGGAACTGTGCCAGCACCTGAAGCGGACATGGGCGAGCGAACAGGTGGACCGACTGCTGTGCATCAACGCCTTCATCCTTGATTTTCTGTGTATCCATCCTTTCGCCGATGGCAACGGCCGCCTGGCCCGGTTGCTGACGTTGCTACTGCTCTGCGCGGCCGGCTGTGAGATCGGACGCTACATCAGCCTGGAGTGCATCATCGAGGCAACCAAAGAGACCTACCGCGATGCGCTATGGCGCTCCAGCCAGCGGTGGGACGTGGGCCATCACGACTTGACGCCCTGGCACCAGTATAGCCTCGGTGTGTTGATCTACGCCTATCGCGAGTTCGAGGAGCGGGTAGAGAAGCTGGCTACGACGCCGGGGGCCAAGCGTGCCGCAGTAATGGCAGCACTTGAGTCATTCGATCCAGGCCAAACCTTTTCGATTTCAGAGTTGGAGCGCGTCTGCTCAGCCGCAAGCCGGGCAACTACTCGGCGAGTGTTGAACGAACTACGCGATAAGGGGCAGGTCGAGTGTCTGGGCACAGGTCGGTGGGCGCGGTGGCGGAAGATCTAGTAGACAAACGGTTTAGGTTTGATACAAATGGATGTACCGGTAGGTGCAGTGTGGGTCTGCAGTCAACTACGCCAGGAGTGGACGCGCCATTCGAGCCCCCAAATAGAGTCGCACCCGCCTGGTAACGCGCCGTTTCCTTATTGGAAACGTAATGCTTCCTTACTGGTAAGCGGGGGGCTTCTTTACCGCCAACCCTAGAACAAATGGAAAGCCGCGATGATCGGAGCAAACAGCGAGGACACCAGCGACATCACCGTAATCAGCGTGTTGAGGGAGGGGCCGGCCGTATCCTTGAATGGATCGCCGACCGTGTCGCCGACGACGCCAGCTTTGTGTGCGTCGGAGCCGAGGCCACCGAACTCTCCCGACTCAATGAACTTCTTGGCGTTGTCCCACAGCCCCCCGGCGTTGGACATCAGCAGCGCGAAGATGACGCCAGTGAAGATGCTGCCTCCCAGGAATCCCCCCAGGCCCTCGGGACCAAGGATGACGCCAACCAGAACGGGGAGAACGACGGCCAGGAAACCCGGTATCACCAGGGACGTGAGCGCGCCCTGGGCGGCCAGGCCCACACAGGCGTCGTAGTCGGGGGTTTCAGTGCCCGCCAGGATGCCAGGGCGTTCGTTGAATTGCCGGCGGATTTCCTCGATCATATCGAAGGCATTGTGCGTGACCGATAGCATCGTGAGCGCGCTGAATAGCGGCGGCGTCGCCGCCCCCAATAGCACCCCGGCGAGGACGACGGGCTCTCGCAGGTTGATGATCAGTTCCACCCCTCTCGCTTCGACCACCTCCGCGTAGGCCGCAAAAAGCGCCAGGACGGTGAGTGCGGCGGCGCTGATGGCAAAACCTTTGGTGATGGCCTTGGCCGTGTTGCCCGCCGCATCGAGCACGTCAGTCGTGTCAATGACCTCCTGCGGCATCTCGGCCATCTCGGCGATACCCCGCGCGTTGTCCACGATGGGTCCGTAAGCGTCGGAGGAGACAATCATACCGCTGACAGACAGCATCCCCACCGCGCTGATGCCGACCCCGTAGATGCCGCCGATCCCAGACAGTTCCGCCAGATAGTAGGAAAGCAGCGTCGCCACGACGATACCCACGACAGAGGGAACGATGCTGACCAAGCCGTAACTGTAACCGGTGATGATATTGATGGCCGCGCCAGAACCGGAGACGCGGGCTGTCTCAAGCACCGGGCGGAAATCCGATGAAGTGTAATAGTCAGAGACGAAGCCGATGACCACACCGGTGATGAGCCCGGCCAGCGTGGCCCACAACACACCGAGGTTATAGTCACACAACAGCACGAGTCCAGTAGCCAGCACGGCGAAAATCACGCAGGTGATGATCGTCCCACTGTTGAGAGCCCTGCCCGGCTTGCCACTCTTGCCCACACGCACGAACTGGATGCCGATGAGCGAAGCAAAGATACCCAGCGTGCATAGAATCAGAGGGAACAGAGTGTACTTGGCCTTCAACAGAGCATCGTCGGTGAAGAGCGAAAACCCCAGCAGCATGGCGGCCACAGTACTGGCCACGTAACTATCAAAGATATCGGCCCCCATGCCGGCCACGTCGCCGACGTTATCGCCGACCAGGTCGGCGATGACGGCCGGGTTGCGGGGGTCATCCTCGGGGATGCCGATCTCGACCTTGCCCACCAGGTCGGCTGCGATGTCGGCCGTCTTGGTGTAGATCCCGCCACCTGCTTTGGCCAGCAAGGCCAGCGCCGACGCCCCAAAGCTGAAGCCGAGGATAATCTCGGGATCGCCGGTAAAAAGATGGAGCAGGCCCATACCGATGACCGCCAGGCCCACCATGGCCAGACCCATTACCGCACCGGCGTAGAAGGCTACCTGGAAAGCACGGTTGATGCTCTCGTGTGCCGCTACTGCGCTTCTCACGTTGGCCGACACGGCCACAGTCATCCCCATGTACCCGGCGATGGCAGAACACATCGCGCCGGCCACAAAGGCCAGCGCCATCGTGATGCCCCGTGCTGGATTGACAGCAACCGCCCCCATGCCGAGATGCTCAATATCGAAGCTGAACACGAGAGCGATAATGACACCCAGCGCGACCGCGACGAGCGTGAGCGCCAGGTAGAGACGGCGCAGGTAGGACTTTGATCCCTCTCGAATCCAGGACGCGACTTCCTGAGCCCTCTCGGACCCGGCATCTTGCCGGTTGACCCATCTGTAGTACCCGATTGCGGCTCCGAGGGAAACAATACCCGCTAGAATGGCTACATAAATCCAGGGTTCAGATATTAGCATTGTTCCTCCCGTTGCCTTGTGGTATGTGAAACGTGATGCACTAACGGATTCCGAGATGAGCGGCGCGGCGGCCAATCACCGCCACCTCCTCTCACGCAACCCGCCCTCACTCACAACTACTTTCCAAAAGCGCGCCGCTCAGCCACGTCCGCTCCAGCGAGGAGTCAGGTTGCAGCGGGCTGCAAACTTGCATCAGAAAAAGACGAAATACCGTGGCACACGCTTCATGTAACCTCGATACGAATCACCGTATTGCTCTAGACAGGACTTTTCTTCAGCTAGGACTCGAAGATGAGCGAATACTGCGGCTACTATTAGCAGGAACGCCGCTGCCCAGGAGCTTGTTGCAATGCAAATGCCCAAGAACGATGTCATCAACGTCAGTACTTGTGGGTTGCGGGATATTCTGTAGAAACCGTTTGTGACTGGCTCATCCAGTGGGGTATTCTTGTAGTTGATAAGCGCGATGACTAGCCCAATCAGGCCAAGCGCGAAAACAGCACCTCCAAGGACAAAGACGCCTTCTCCAATTCTCAGTGGCGTCAGAACTATGAGAACGAAACAAGCAAGTACAGGCAACTTCCCTATGGCGATAAGAATCCTCTTCGTCCTACTCCAGCCGGACCTGTCGTAGAGTCTTGCCACCACATCCTTAGGAAATGACACCATCAAAGCACCGAATACTGAGTACAGCAAATGGTTTGCCGGAGGCGGCCTAACGATAAGCCAGACGTGTTTGCGATTGAGCCTTCCTGCACGAGGTCGCCCTCGCTGCCCCAAGTGGAACGATTTGTGCCAGGCGCAGGCTGGTCGGGTGTGCAGCACGGGTTAGCCGGCCACCACCACCACCACCACCACCACCTCCTGCTGATGCAGACAAGATACAGCCCAAAAAGAAACATCCGACCATTGAGCCCAAAGCAAACCTGGCACTGGTCGCCCGGCAATGCCGGCTGACATTGTATATGCCTCACGTTTGCTGTTTCACGGTTTACATATTGGCCGATCGCCACCACCGATAGTGCTGGGCCCGCAACTCCTCCGGCGAGGGCATAGGGAAATAGACAAGCCGATCCATATTCCCCATAAAGACCCCGCTCTTTATCGTGCGGTATGGGAACGAGGCCGGCTCAACACGGTTGACCATCTTGGTGTGGACGGTCTTGGTCCTTAGGTCCACCAGGCATTGACGCAGATGGCCGATGTTGGAATAGGGCAGGTCCCGCACAGCGCCGCGCTCTGGGTCTGCGGCCAATTCATCCAGTCGCAGTTCTACGAAACAGATCGCCGGCAGAGAGAGAAGGCTGGTCGGATTCTTGACAATGAGTTCGTAGAATTCACGAGGACCGAGGGAGCTGACCACCAGAGGGTGCACGGGCGCGATCTCCTGATAAAGGTGTAACACATCTGTTTCTTCAGGCAGTTCTTCGCTCGATTCCAGGCCCAGTACCCGCCCATCCTGGGTCACGAGATAGAGCTTTTGGATCACGTCCAAGGGGATATGCTCCAGCACACGATAGACAGAAATGTAGATCGAGCGTTTCGGACTTCCATCCTCGTGGGGCACACAGCGCCGGATGCCTTCCTCAATGCGGAAATAGTCGTGTCTGAAATCTGGGTCAATATCAAAGAAGATGGCTTGTCCGCGTGCCTTCTTCGCACTCCCAACTGCGTAGTAGACCCCAAACTCCTCGGGGGTCAACATTGAGGCGATCAGTGCTTCGGGTATCGTTGATAGGTACAGATGGACGGCCATAGATACCTTCTCCCTTCTCCTATTGAGTTCCAAGTCAAAACACTTGCGTTCCTGCCCACGGGCATCGCGGCAGATTATACCATACCTCTGTAGATAGGAATAGTTCGTGCAGTGAACCACAGCATTCGGCTAAGGGAACTTGCCCATCGCTTGCTCAACGAGCGGGACAAGTTCGCCTGTGGTATCAAGGTCCAAGGCGCGGACGAATGCTTCCCGCGCCTTCCGGTGCGCGCCCTGGGCCGACCACAGCCGTCCCAGGTGATAGTGGGCCAAAGCGAACGTCGGATCTAGAGAAATCGCTTGCTGCAGGCTATCCTGCGCAGTGTGGTAATCCCCGATCTGAAAAGCGGCCCAGCCCCGCAGGTCGTGAGCGCGCGCGTCGTCGGGCGAGAGTTGCACCAACTCTGCCGTGGCCTCGACAACCTGGCCAACAGCGGTGATGTTGTGATCCAAGTAGAAACGCGCCAGCACTGCCCACAGGGTCGCGTCCTGGGGCTGAAGAGAGACAGCCTCCACGAGCCAGATCTCCGCCGCCAAGTAGCGCCCTTCGGCAGCCCACGTCTGACCGATCTCGACACACGTGGCGGGATTGGTGGGGTCGAGGTCGTATGCCGTTTCGTACTCGGCGCGAGCGGCGGAGAATTCGCCCAGCCGGTCGTAGTGCAACCCCAGGAAGGTATGGGCCACAACCGAATCGGGAGCCAGCGCGACAGCCCGCTGCAAATGTGGCCAGGCTTCGTCCGGGCAACCCTTATGGTCGAGCGCGTGGCCCAGGTAGGCGTGAGCGTCGGGATAGTCGGGGTTGTAGGAGAGGGCTCGTTCGAGCTCACGTGCGGCCAGCACCCACTCCTGCGCCTCGAACAGTACCCGCCCCACTAACGCGCCGGCGTAGGCGGGGTCGTCCACCGCGCCCGTCTGTTGGAGCGCCGCAAGTAGCCGATTCGCCAGGCCAGTCTGAGCTGCGGAGAGGTGTTGGATAGCGCCGGTGGCGTCGCCGAGCAGCAGCATCCCCAGCCGCTCGTGGGCCACGCGGTCGGCGGGGTCAGCGACCAGCAGCGCTTCGTACTCCGCCTGCGCCGCGTCCCACTCCTGCAATTCGACGTAGGCGCGGGCGAGGGCGTGGCGGGTGTCGGGGTCGGCGGGCGTGAG
This sequence comes from uncultured Anaerolineales bacterium, assembly GCA_964568065.1. Taxonomy (GTDB): domain Bacteria; phylum Chloroflexota; class Anaerolineae; order B4-G1; family B4-G1; genus CAZMOT01. Next base: position 9,006 of record CAZMOT010000092.1, on the reverse strand, counting down.
GGTCAGCAGCCGTTGCGCGTGCTCAACGACGGCGGCCCAGTCGGCGCGGGTGGCGTGGATGGCGACCCGCAGTCGCTCCAGGTCTGCGGCGAGACCTTCGGTCTCGGCCTTCCCCGCGCTCAGCCGTTCGGCCTCGGCGACGGCAGCCAGCGCGTCGTCGGTGCGGCCCCACTCCAGGTAGACCTGGGCCAGCAGGAGATGGGGTGCGGGATCGCCTGGACGCAGACAGGCGGCCTCCTGGTAGGCCGCGACGGCAGCAGCGCGCTCGACTCTGGCGGCGTGCTCGTCCCCCTGGCGCAGGAGGTCGAGATACGACATATCGGCGGGGCGCAGGATGAGAACGAGGCCCAGGATAAGGAGCACCAGAGCCGGAACGGTGATGAGCAGGCGTGAGTCAGGCTTGCCAGTCACGCGGCCATTATAACCGTAGATGGAAGAGGGGCAAGGCTATGGCGAATCAACCGGCGCCCCGCACCGATTGCAGAACCTGGCACCGGGCCTGAGCCGATGACCACACGAGGGGCAAATGCCCTTCGCGTCCACATCCCCTACCTCCTGGTCGCTGACGCCAGGGGACTGGGTGACTTTGTTCCCAACTGCCACTCTCACCTGCCCCCCGCTCACGTCGCCGAACTGGATTAGTTGACTGCCCTCCGTCGCTACCCCCACCTGCCCGCTGACGTCACCAGCGATGGAGAGCCTCGGCCCGCGTTGGTCAAGGACAGTCCACGCCCCTGGCTCCGGCTCGATCTCTGGCTCGCTGACGAAGGGCAACCCCTTGGGCTGCGTCTCGCCGCCGGCGTAGTAAGCCAGGGCAAAGTTGTCGGCCTGCTCGAAGTGAAGGATGGGATGTTGCCGGCCGCGGGTACGCCCTGGCACCACTTCGCGGGCGTGCAGCGCCAGGTCGGCCACGCGCACGTAGCCGTCTTTCTTCGAAACACCCGCGCCACACAGCGCCTCAGTGAGTGCCAGGGTGAAGGCACTGTAGGGCCTCCCGGCGAACGATAGCTCATCCTCCTGCGAAGACGCGATGAGCACCCGACCACTGCCCTCTGCCAACAGGCTCTGGGCCTCGGGCGGCAAGGGAGACTTTGCCAGTTGCAGCCCCGGAGCTTTCGCCTCGCCCACCCCACCGGCGTGGCAGCAGTCGAGCAGGAGCAGTAGCTTCTGCGCCGGGATAGCCCGCAACTGGTCGGTGAACTCGGTGCCATTGATGGCGGTCTGGTAGAGCCGGTCCAGGTCGTAGCCGTGGGGCAGCAGGTAGTAGAACTCACCGGTGGGGGACGCGACCCGGTAACCGTGGCCGGAGAAGTAGACGAGGACCATAGATTCGGGATTCGTGGATTCGGCAAGCGTCTTGAGGGTTGTGTGGATGTTGGCGGCGGTGGCCTGTTCACCGGTAAGTAGATGAACCTGGTCAGTGGGGTAGGCGCAGCGGGCGGGGTCCTTGAGGATGTCCGCCAGACCGACAGCGTCGTCCACGGTGTTGGGCAGGTCGGCGCCCACGCCGACGACGAGAGCGTAACCTTGGTCAAAGACAGCCATTGTTTGCTCCTTCCCGAGTTCTAATAAACGCAGTATTGAATTGTCACCTTGCCTGCGGGGCTTACGGAACTATTATCCCTGTCATCAGAAGCCTGGATGTAATATTCCAGAGTGCCGGGACCACCGTATAATGGAGGCTCAAGGCTGGCACTAAGCTCTTCGGCCCCCACAATTGCCGCGTATGTCGCCGTCGCCGTCTCGCTCATATCCAAGTCCACCCACTCTCCCTCCCTCTCGAAACTCTCTTCCACGACCCGGTAGGTCAGCCACACTGCAGAAACCCCCGATGGGTCGAAGACAGAGGTGCTTATGGTAACCTGATTGGGCGGGCAGTAACTTGTAGGCCAGAAAATGGGGTCATCGGACCTGGTGATGTCGGAGATGGTGGGGCCTGTGGTGTCGGGCGTTGGCGTCAGTGATGGGGTGATAGTCGGCGGTGGCGGTGGGGTATTGGTTGGCGGTGGTGGTGGGGTGATGGTCGGGGTCGGTGTGTCGGTCGGCGTGTTAGTCGGCGTCGGTGTGTTGGTCGGCGTGTCGGTTGGCGTGTTGGTCGGCGTGTCGGTCGGCGTCGGGGTCGGTGTATTGGTCGGCGTGTTGGTTGGCGTCGGGGTCGGCGTGTTGGTCGGCGTGTCGGTCGGCGTTGGTGTACTGGTCGGTGTGTTGGTCCGCGTCGGTTTCGGTGTCGGCGTCCGCGTCGGCATGGGGCTTGATGTCGGTACCGGCCGAGGCGTTGGTGTCGAGAGTATCAGAGGGATGACTGCGAATCCGACACCGACCAAGATGGCGGCTCCCACCGCGACGCCTGCCAGGGGTATGAGCCATTTTGGCACCGGGGGGCGTGCTTTGGGAGCGCGAGGTTTGCGGCGAGGCGCTGGTGGAACTCCTGCTAGCAGGCTCAGGTTGTGCTGGGTTACCACCGCCCCGGCCCGGTCGCCCAGTGCTTTGCGCAGACGGAGAGCCTGGGTCAAGGCGGCGCGGGCTGTGGTAGCATCCCCCAGGCAGAGAGCGCGGGTACCGCCCTGATGCAAGGCCCAAGCTTCGGCGGCCTGGTCTTTCAGCGCGCGTGCCGCCTGGAGCACCCATCGCAGCACCTGAACCCACGCGGACCAGCGCCCGCCCAGGGTCAGCGCACCTTCCACCGCCCGCCCCAGGCGCAGTACCTCCGTCCAACGACCAGCTCCGGCAGCCCATTCCAACGTCCGTAGGATGGCATCGGCTTCCTCCACCAAGCGGTCGGGGGCCTGCTGCTGCCCTTCCGCCCAGGCCGTGAAGTAGGCCAGAGCCCGCTCCGCCCACGGGGCCAGGTCCCACGCCTGCCGCAAGTCCTCGCCAAGGGCCCCCGTCAGGCTGTAGTGGGGGCTGTGGGCCTGCACCAGGCCACGGCGGAGCAACGCCTCCAGAACGGGTATCACATTGGGAAGTCCCGCCACATCGGCCAGATGTTCGGCGTGGAGAGGCGCGTCGCCCAGGGCAGCCAGCGTCGCCAGCACCTGCCGCTCCGGCTCCGACAATGCGTCCAGCACCTGCGCCGTTAGCGTCTCGACGGGGGAAGGGGCTTGCACCTGGCGAGCCACCTCCGCCAGTGGACGGCCCTCCTCCCGCGCCATCGCCGCTGCCTGAAGGATGCGCAGGGGGTGGCCCTCCAGGGCGGCGGAGACGGCCTGGGCAGCGGTCTGTTCCTGCGGGGTCAAGGGCCGGCCCAATTCCCGTTCCACCAACGCCAGCGCGTCGTCCGGGGGCAGCCCCCGCAGCCCTACGGCCTGTCCCTCTCCCCACAGGCGGCGCTCCGGCGAGGCCAGCAGGAAGGTGCAGGCCGGCGCGGCGTCCATCAGCGCCTCCACCTCATCCCGTGCCAGGTCTACGTCGTCCAATATGACGAGCACCAGCTTGCCCTGCAGAGCGTGCTGGGTCTCGGCATCGGTGGGCTTGAAGGGGACGTCGCTTTCGTAGAAGGCGTCATAGAGAGATTGGAGCAGGTCTTCTACAGACTGGTGACGGACCGAAAGGTAAACGACGCCGTCAGGGAAGGAGCTGGTAGTAGGATGGTGGGCCAGGTGGCGCAGAAGAGAGGTCTTACCCAGCCCCGCCTGACCGTGGAACTCAACCGGTGTGTTGGACTGGAGAGCGGCAGTGGCAGTGCCAACCTCCGTTTCCCGATCCAACAGGTTTGGAAAGGGGCGCGGGCGCAGGAAGACAGGGGTGGGACGAGGTTGCGTTTTGGGTTGTTGCCCGGGCATGGTGACGTTGACCACGCCACCGTGGACCTCGCCAATCTGGAGGATGTTATTCCCGATGGCGACCTGGCCGCTGACTCCTCCTTCGATATGCACCTTTAGGCCTTCGAGTGGGATGGGTAGGGGAGTGGAAGGAGAAGACGGCGAAGGTGCAAATGGAGCGACCGGCAGGGGCTGGCCACACTGCTTGCAAGAGCGGGCCTCCAGACGATTTTCGAAGCCACACTTGGGACATTCCATCGGATGCCTCCCCTACATTCTATCTTGCTCTCAGGTTCACATCCAACAAGTTATCCGTGCATAGGATAGTGCACAATCGCAACGATGTCAAGACTCGACAAGCGACTTGAGGGCTGTATGGATGTTGGCGGTGGTGGCCTGTTCACCGGTAAGTAGATGCACCTGGTCAGTGGGATAGGCGCAGCGGGATTATAACGAGAAGCCCCCTGTTTCCACCACCTGACAGCACTTCTGGCTCATTGGCGTTTCCAACGGCGTATCACCCGACCAGGTTTGTCTGTTACGAGAAGCAGGCCCAAAAGGAAACCGAAGCCTAGCAGCCCTCCGGCACCCAGCACCTGGGAAGCGTCTGGGTCCCCCAGCAGTGACGCACTGCTGGTCGCTGTGGATGATGGTGTGAGGCTCGGTGTCAGCGATGGCGTGAGGCTTGGTGTCAGCGATGGCGTGAGGCTTGGCGTCAGCGATGGCGTGAGGCTCGGCGTCAGCGATGGGGTGATAGTTGGCGGTGGCGGTGGGGTGATGGTCGGGGTCGGCGTTGGCCACTCCACGGAGAACCAGCATTCACGGACGACGTCCCAATCCACCAGAACGGCGATGAGGACATGCTCCCCCGGCTCCCAAACCACGCTCCAATCCTCTGCATAAACTTTGCCCCCGGCTGCTTCCCTCTCGAAGAGCAGTTCCCCTCCGTCTAGCCAGATTTCCACCCAACCATCCACGCTGGCCCAGAAGAACACTTCCGTCTTAAACCCTCGTTCGTACTCTCGATCACATCCCTCGGCCAACCAGATGTCCACCTCTACAGCTACGAGGGCAAAGGGGCAACCGTCCTCAGCCAGGATTCCACCGGATTCGTCGCTCAATGCGACGCCAAACCAGTGCTCTCCCGGCTGCACGTTCTCGAAAGTCCAGAATATGTCCCACCTCTCCCCTGCTTCCAGCCATGTCTCTTCGAAGAGTTCGCCGTCCAGCCATATCTCCGCAATGCCTTCGACGTTGGTCTCGACAAAGAGAATGGTCTGATCGCCAAGGTAATATTCCCTGCCGCAACCGTCCTCGAACTCGATGATGACCCACGGCTCCGGCGGTGTCGGTGTCGGCGTAGGCGTGCGCGTCGGTGTCGGCGTCCGCGTCCGTGTCCGCGTCAGCGTTGGCGTCGGCGCGGGTCTTGATGTTGGTACCGGCCGAGGCGTTGGTGTTGAGAGTATCAGGGGGATGACTGCGAATCCGACACCGACCAAGATGGCGGCTCCCAGCGCGACGCCTGCCAGAGGCACGAGCCATTTTGGCAGCGGGGGGCGTGCTTTGGGAGCGCGAGGCTTGCGGGGAGGTGCTGGTGGGACTCCCGCTAGCAGGCTCAGGTTGTGCTGGGTTACCGCCGCCCCGGCCCGGTCGCCCAGTGCCTTGCGCAGGTGGAGAGCCTGGGTCAGAGAAGTGCGGGCCACGGCAGCATCCCCCAGGCAGAGAGCGCGGGTTCCAAGTTGATGCAGGGCCCAGGCTTTGGCCGCTCGATCCCCCAGTTCCTGCGCTGCCCGGAGCACCAGTCGTAGCACCTGAGCCCACGTGGACCATCGCCGGCCCAGGGCCGATACGCCCTCCATTGCCCGCCCCAGGCGCATGACCTCCGCCCAACGGCCAGCCCCGGCAGCCCATCCCAGCGTTCGCAGGATGGCGTCGGCTTCTTCCAACAGACGATCAGGAGACTGCAGATGCCCTTCCACCCAGATAGTGAAGTAGGCCAGAGCCCGCTCAGCCCACGGGGTCAGCTCCCACGCTTGCTGCAAGACCTGGCCAAGGGCGCCGGTCAGACTGTAGCGGGGGCTGTTGGCCTGCACCAGGCCACGGCGGAGCAACGCCTGCAGAGCGGGCGCGGCGTCGGTGAGTCCCGTCAGAGCGGTCAGGTGATCGGCGTGGAGGGGCGCGCCGTCCAGGGCGGCCAGTGTCGCCAGAATCCGCCGTTCCGGTTTTGAGAGTGAGGCCAACACCTGTGCCGTCAGCGCCTCGGTGGGGGAAGGGGCTTGCGCCTGGCGGGCTACCTCCGCCAGCGGAAGGCCCTCCTCCCGCACTATCGCCACCGCCTGAGTGAGATGCAGGGGATGACCCTCCAGAGCAGCACAGAGATCCCGGGCGGCAGGCTGCTCCTGCGGAGTCAGGGAGCGCCCCAGTCTTCGTTCAAGCAGCGCCAGCGCGTCGTCCGGGGGCAGCCCAGGCAGCCCTAGTGCCTCTCCCTCTCCCCACAGGCGGCGCTCCGGCGAGGCCAGCAGGAAGGTGCAGGCTGGCGCGGCGTCCATCAGTGCCTCCACCTCATCCCGTTCCAGCTCCACGTCGTCCAATATGACGAGCGCCCGCTTGCCCTGCAGAGCGTGCCGGATCTCGGCATCGGTGGGCTTGAAGGGGACGTCGCTTTCGTAGAAGGCGTCATAGAGAGATTGGAGCAGGTCTTCTACAGACTGGTGACGGACCGAAAGGTAAACGACGCCGTCAGGGAAGGAGCTGGTAGTAGGATGGTGGGCCAGGTGGCGCAGAAGAGAGGTCTTACCCAGCCCCGCCTGACCGTGGAACTCAACCGGTGTGATGGACTGAAAGGCAGCGGTCGCAGCGCTGACCTCTGTTTCTCGATCCAACAGGTCTGGAAAGGGGCGCGGGCGCAGGAAGACAGGGGTGGGACGAGGTTGCGTTTTGGGCTGTTGCCCGGGCATGGTGACGTTGACCACGCCGCCGTGGACGTCGCCGATCTGAAGGATGTTATTCCCGATGGCGACCTGGCCGCTGACCCCTCCTTCGATATGTACTCCTACATCCTCGAGGGGGAGAGGCGGAGGAGTAGAGGGGGTCGGCGGCAGGGCAGGAGGAGGGGTCGGTGGAGCCGGTTTAGCCGTCAGCGGCTTGCCGCAGCGTGGACAGAAACGGGCCCCTGGCCTGGCGGTGGCCCCGCAAGCAGGACAAGTAGTGCCAGGACGTGGCGAAGGCACAGACAGAGCAACCTGCAGGGCCTGGCCACATTGCTTGCAAAAGCGGGCCCCCGGTTTGGTGGTGGCACCGCAGGCAGGGCAGGTGTCACCAGGAAGCGGTGAAGGTGTGGGTGGAGCAACCTGCAATTCCTGACCACACTGCTTGCAGAAGCGCGCATCGGGACGGTTTGCAAAGCCACACTGGGGGCATTTCATCGGACACCTCCCTCGCTTCCCCTAACCAAACCAGGCGAGCGGTTGTCCCACCTGCTACGGGCTGCGGTTGTCCCTGGCGCATCTGGTCGGTCCCGCCCGCCGTCCCGTATGAGTCGCCTATGCATAAGATAGCGCAAAACTGCAACAATGTCAAGAGCACAATCTGTTCGTGAGACACGCGCCGGTGGGGCGCAGGACGAGGGGAAGAAGCAAGAGAAGGCGTTGCTCCACGCTGATGTGCCGCCTTGCCCCATTCGATGATGCGGTGTTATAATACTGCAAGACAGGCAACCGCACGGGACGCACATAGCCTCCCGCTTCAAGCGTATCAAGAGGTATTTGCAATGAGCACAAGTGTACCGGGTTCGACGCGAGCGGCCCAAAGCCGCATTCTCTCTTTGCTCAATGAGTTGCCGCCGGAAAGCCTGGCCCTCGTCGAGCGCTTTGTTCAATTCCTGCGCGAGCAGGCCCAGCGAGGCCAGCCTGTGGTAGTCGCCTCCGAGCAGGAGGAACGTCCACTATACATCTATCCGACTGTTCCTGTTCCGCCCTCAAGTCTGGACAAGTGGATGAACCTGCTTCCGGAAGGATACGAGGGCGACGCTCTGGCGGATACCGAAGCCTTTTACGACGAGGTATGACGTAAGTCGCCGTTGATTCTTCTGTACTGGTGGGTTTGATTAATCCTCGCCATCTATGGCGTGATCAGGCGCTTATTTTGCGTGACACATTGCTTGCCACTGGCGCCGAGCTTTTTTACTTCGACTGCGTTGTTACCGAATCCATCAGTGCCGTTGCCCGGCGACTACACGAGAAAGGCCACGTGGCTGAGGTCGAGGCATTGCTCGACCGACTGGACGACCAGGTGCCCAGCGAGACCATCACCTGGATTTTGCCTGATGTACCCCACCTGTACCTGGAGGTGCTTGATCTCATCCGCTCCTCCTCGGGAGCGTTGAACTTCAACACTGCGCTCATCGCCCTCGCTTGCCGGGAGCGGGGCATCCCCAGCATCGCCAGTTTTGACGCCGACTTTGACCAGGTGGCCTGGCTGCGCCGGCTGGCGCGGCCGGAGGATGTGAGCCCATAGTCGTCCGTCTTTCTCAGCGCCGTCAGCGCCCCACAGCGCTTTCAGCGGTTCACTCTCCTGGAGACCCCACACACCGAAAGCCGGAGCTCTTCGAGTGCCTGCCTGGTGTGACCTCGCTGCCGCGGAAGGCAGCGCGGACGTAGTTCCAAACGTATTCCCATGAGCCCCCACGCAGCCCCCGGAACTCTCCGGAAGAAGACCCCGTCGGGTTCACCTGCCGCCCGGAGGGATAATCCCCATACCAATCGGCCACCCACTCGAACACATTACCCGCCATATCCAGCGCCCCGCACCAACTGGCGCCGGCCGGGTAACTGCCCACCGGCGCGGTGTCGGCATAGCCGTCGTCAAACGTCTCGTGGGCCCAGTCAAACTCGCAGTTGGCATCGCAGTAGTTCACCCGCGGCGAAACAGGCGAGATTCGTGCTTTTCGTGTGCCCTTCGGCTATTCGTGTTTCCACCACCCGCGACCCGCCTTCCCTTTGACTTCGCCCCTCGGTCTTGCTCAGGGCAAACTCAGGACAGGCGGCGGGATTCAGGCTCAGTTAGCAGTTGGCAGTGGACAGGGGACAGTTAGCTTATTCAGAACCCCTGGCGCAACGAAACCCGTAGTAGTTGCCCCGGAGGTCGGGGAGGTTCCTGCCGCGACTGGCGCTGCGTGCGTAGTACGCTCCACTGCTCCACGAGCCCCCACGCAGCACCCGGAACTCCCCGGAAGAAGGCCCCGCTG
>CAZMOT010000091.1:0-15029 GCA_964568065.1 uncultured Anaerolineales bacterium | reverse complement strand
CATCAAGGGCATTGACGCGCAAGAGTTTCCCATCGTGCCGGTGCCCGAAGGTGAAGGGGGCATTCTCATTGAGCCCGATGTGCTGCGCACGGCAATTGAGCAGGTCGCCTTCGCAGCCGCCACCGACGAGAGCCGCCCGATCCTAACCGGGGTGCTGGCCAAGTTCGAGGACTTGCAGCTTACGTTGGCTGCCGCTGACGGGTTCCGCCTTTCGGTGCGCGTCGTCCCGCTGCCCCAGCCTGTCTCTGATCCCTTCAGCATCATCATCCCTGCCCGGGCACTGATCGAACTGGGACGCATCAGCGGCGAGCAGAAGGAGCCGGTGGTCATCGCCGTCACGCCAACCCGCAACCAGGTGCTCTTCCAACTCACCGACATTGTGCTGGTATCGCAACTAATTGACGGCAACTTCCCAGACTACCGGCAGATCATTCCACGCGACTGTACGACGCACACAGTGGTGGATACAGCCGCGTTCCTGAAAGCGTGCAAGACGGCACTCATCTTTGCCCGCGACGCGGCTCATATCTCCAAGTTACACATCAAGCCCGGTTCCGAATTGGTCCCGGGCCACATGATCGTCTCTGCCACCTCGGCCGAGACCGGCGACGACGTGAGCGAACTGGACGCCACCATCGAGGGTGATGAGATTGAGGTCGCCTTCAACGTCAAGTACATGATTGACGTGCTCTCGGTGGTCGGCACTCCTCAGGTCGCATTGGATACGACTATGCCCTCCAGTCCAGGCGTCCTCCGGCCTGTGGGCGAGATGGACTTTACCCACGTGATTATGCCGATGCACCTGGGGCGGTAGCCCCCGCTGCTCGAAAATCCGAGCGCCCTCAGAGTCCACCCCTGGGGGCGTTTTCCTGTTATGCATCACGTTTCACGCCGATGCAGCAATCAATCAGAGTGCTTGTACAAGTCCATCATTATGCAGAGTTGCGATGCAAGATGGAGGACCAATGCAAGCAGCCGTAATCGAAACTCCAGGCAAGGTTGTTGTCCGCGAGGTGCCCGATCCTCAGCCTGCCCCCGGCGAGGTAATCGTCTCGTGCGGAGGTTTCACCAGCTTTGAGGGAGTGGCCCAGGTTATGGGCGCTGAGGCGGTCGCCCGCCCCGCCGCCAATGCAGGAGCTTGTGTGATCTTTCGCCGGCGGCGCATCAGCCGCCCGCGCCGGGTTTGCCGAGGATAAAGAGCCGCTGGCTGTCCGGCTGGGCGACGAGTTTCAGCCCGTCCACTTTTTTTGTCCGCCGACCCGCGCAACAGCGCCGCCAGGCACTCCTGCTCCACTGGCGAGTGGAAGCCGCTGATGACCGTCACCCCACCTGTGCGCCACTGCTGCGCCAGGTCATGCGCTTACAGGAGAATGCTGGCTGGTGCTTTGGTAGAGCAGAACAGGGCCAGCAGCGGCCCGTTTGTGCTTGAACAAGCCCCGCGCTCCCCACAGCGCGACCGTTGGCGGGGCTTGTTCTCCCAGGTAATCCATCAACCGGGCTGGATAGTTGACCTCGCCCTGGCGCAAATATGTAAATGGGTTGGTTCGTGTCTTCTCAATAAGATGGGGCAATGTAGCCGAGGTTTCCATATCTCGCGGGCCTGGCGCGCTATGGAAAGCGCGGCTACGTCACAAGTTCCCCAAGATATTGAGATAATACGTTGGTTCACGTGTTATCTTTCCGTAGATGGACTTCCAAACCTATCTTTACAGAGAGTCATGTATCAAATGTATCCAGGAGGCCCCGGCGGCATTGACCAATCGCTTATCTGCCGTCCATAGCTCGCTGCGCAACGTCTCCGCCAGCGCCAGGTAAAAGCTATCGTAGGCGGCAGCGCGTTTCAGCCGCATCGTCCAGTCAAACGCCAATGTGGTTTGGGCGTCGTCGGGGGCAAGTAACTGCACGCCGAGTTTCTGTGCCAGGGTCAATGCTTGCTGCCCTTCATCGCGGGTGATTTGCCCGCAATGTACCCCCTTGCACAGCGCGGACGTAATCTCGTAGAGCCACAACGTCGGCGCGCATAACACGTGACCATCTCTGTGCCATTGCGCCACCAGCGTCTGACACCGTTTTTGGTGCGGACCGGGCAGCATCAATCTAAAGGCAAAGCTGGCATCAATGACCAGGTATTTGCTCATCCCGCGCCTCCAGGTCCGCCCGCGCCGCTTGCCAAAGCGCGTCCACATCCAACGGTTCGCCCTCGCGGCGCGCCAGGATTTCAGCCGTCAGCTTTTCACTTTCAACCACCCACGCCCGCCAGTGCGCCAGTCGGTCATTCACTTGTTCTCGCTGGAGCCATTCGTAATCCGCAATACTGACCAGCGCCGCTTTTGGCTTACCGCGTGATGTCAAAATGACTCTCTCACCACCATAGGCGACGCGGTTGACCAGCTCGGAAATATCCCGTTTTACCTGCCCGATGGCGACTCTCGTTTCTGTCACTTTTTCCTTGCCTCCTCTCATTACAGTAGTTGCATCATCCTGATAATAAGTATAGTGCAATTTTTAGAGGATGTCAACTGAGCCGGATAGTCGGTCTCGCCTTGGCGCAAGTACGCAATCAGGTGTAAACGATAAACGTGCTGGACGATGAAGCCTGGCCCCACGACCGGCGCCAGTTGATAGATGACCTCACGAGCGCGCCGTCAACCAGAAAGCCTGCCTCACCGGCCGCAACCTGGAACCGCGGCGCGCCATCCTCGCCGTCGCCCTGTGGCTCGACGATCACGACGCTCAAGGCACCCTCAGGCGCAGCGCCGCCGGATGTAGTTTATCCGCCGGATGCAGTTCATCCGCACAGGCCTGCGCTGACGACCAGACCAGAGAGACCGGGCTCTGGGACCGCATGGAGACACTATCGCTGCGCTACCAGCAGGAAAGACCGGGGCTAGAGTCCGGCGGTCTCTCCGTTTTGGTCATCCGGGCGCTGTGCTACTGTGCCATTGCTGCCATTAGTGCCATTAGTGGAGAGACCCCTTCAGACTTTGTGTTCACCACAGACCAGATTGTGCGGCTCACCCGCGTCGTCACCAGGAGAGATGACGGCGACCTGGCCCACGTCACCAATCGGCGCGTCGGGCGCGTCCTGGGCCGCCTGCGCTTGTGGCCTAAAGGCTACTTGGAAAAAGTGCCCCGCCCCGGTGGCAAAGGCAGTCGCCGCTGGCGCGTGACGCTGGGCAACCTGGAGCGCTGGACCGCAGCGTACGGCATGTCACTCCCCGTCCCCTTCACCACCAATGGCCCTGGTACTCCGCCAGGCCCGCATCTGAAGGGTTCGCCAACCCCTTCGTAGCCACTACCTTGACAATGTCACATTAACATAAAACCGCACGGATGTAGTTTATCCGCCTTCTGCAAGCTCCAGGCGGACGACAGTCCGCGTCTGGAGCGGTGGCCTGCCGCGAGTACTCGCAGCGGACTGTCATCCACCGCGAGCCTGAGTACGAAATTTGAGCCATCGCGGGCCTGATGTGACATGACATTGTCGAACTAGTCACCTGTCTTCGACGCGCACATCTGCGTAGGCCGGCTCTTTGACCAGTTTGGGCTTCTTCCCCCCGTGTCCCCGTGCCCTCTTGGCGCTGCGGTCGGCCCGCCGTTCGCGCCGTCTACGCTGGTAGATGTGCCACGCGACCTGCAACCGTCGCCTCAGCGAGTCGGTATCCAGCCCCAACCAGAGCCGGAGCCAGGCCAGCGCCCCCACCGCGCACGCGATTCTGCTGAGCGCCAGTGCCGGCAGCCACAGTGATCCTGGCCCTGCGCCGCGCAGCATCACCCCGCGCACGATTGCCATGTAATGCTGTACTGACGAGGCGTAGGACAGCACTTGCATTACCCCAGGCAGGTTGCCCGCTGGCACCAAAAAGCCGGAGAGAGCGATCTCCAACATCGCCAGCGCAAAGACGAACAGCATCGCCTGCTGCTGCGTGCGGGAGACCAGCGAGATGAGCGTGCCCCAGCCGATCTGCGTCAGGATGAAGGGGATCGTGAGGAGCAACAGAAGCAATAGTGAACCACGCACCGGGATGTCGAACCAGGCGACGATCACCCCTGTCATCAGCAGGCAGTCCACCAGACCCACCAGCAGAGCGGGGATGGCTTTGCCCGCCATCAACTCCAACCGGCCGAGCGGCGTGACGCGCAGTTGCTCCAGCGTGCCCAACTCTCGCTCGCGGGTAAAGCTCTGCGCCGCGATGATCAGTGTTACCTGGTAGACAATCAGACCCAGCATCATGGTGATGGCACTGGGCCGGCCGTCGAGGGCAGCGTTGAAGCGGGCCACGAAGCGCAGGTCCACCGGCCCCCCGCTGGCGACGGCGTGGCGTGCGGCGAGATCCTGCACGATCTCGGCGGCTACGTTCTCGGTCGTGGCGCTGGCGATGGTTGACACCACCTGGCTGGAGCCATCGGCGATAACCTGCACCTCGGCGCTCCGCAGGGGATCGTTCAGCGTCTCCCCATAGCCGGGGGGTACCACGACTATGACCCCGATCTGCCCGCTCTGCATCCATTCCTGGGCCTGGGCTACACTGTCTCCGTACGCCTTTATGAGCAGTTCGTCCGTCTGATCCAACCTGGTGATCAACTCGCGGCTGGCCCGACTGCGGTCCAGGTCGACCACGGCCAGCGGTAGGTTCTGCACGCCTCCTCCCGCCAGACCACCCATCAGCAGCAGCTCCAACAGGGGGCCGAGAAGCACAAATCCGAGCAGTAGCTTGTCGCGGCCCAGTTGCAGCAACTCTTTGATCACCAGGCCCCAGATACGGTGTAGGGCATCTTTCATTAGCGCATCCGTTTTCTAAAAGTCAGCGTTCCCAGTCCCACCCACGTGATGGAAAGAATCAACAGTGCGAGCGCGGGTCGCCACAGCTCGGCGAGCGTGGCTCCCTTGAGGAAGACAGCGCGGCAGATGGTCACAAAATGGGTGGTAGGCAGCATGTAGGAGCAGGCGGTGCCGGCCAAGTCGGTGGTGTCTATGGGATCTATCAGGCCGGCCAGGAAGAAGCCGGGCACGAAGAAGACGAACAGAGCGATCATGGTGGCAGCCTGCTGGCTGCGCACCAGGTTACCGATGAAGAGCGCCATACCCACGCTGGCCAGCAAAAAGTCGGTCGTCAGCAACACTAGCAACACCGGACTACCCCGAAAGGGCACGCCGAACAGCGTGGTCGTCACCAGCCACACCGGCAACAGTCCGACCAGCGCGGTGGTGACGTAGGCGACTAGCTTGCCCCCCAGGTACTCCAGGCCGCGCACGGGGGTGGCGACGAGCGCTTCCAGCGATCCACTCTCGCGCTCGCGAGCCAGGGCTAAGGCGGCTGCCATCACCGGCAGAGAGAAGACGATGGGGATGAGACCCGGGATCATACTATCCCGTTCGGCCGCGTCGGGCAGGTAGGCGGATTGGGAACTTACCTGCAGCGGCAGCGGGGGTAGGGAGAACTGGCGGCTCAGCGCCAACCCAAAGTCGGCGGCATGACCCAGCAGGCTGCCGGTCGCCTGACCAGCGACAAGTGTATCCACCCCATCCAGGATGACCTGCACGGGGGCGGTATCGCCACCCCGGACCATGTCGGCAAAGCCGGGAGGGATGATCAGCGCCGCGTCAATGCGGCGCTCCACCAGCAATGTTTCTAGCTCCTCATAGTTGGACGCGTAGCCGACGGAAAAGTCGGCGTCGCTAGAGAGAGTGGCTGCGAACTGACGCGACAGGGGGGTGCGATCCTGATCCCACAGTGTCAGGTTGATGCGACCGCTGCCACTGGTAAAGACGGTGGACAAGGTGACGAGGACAAACGCGGGGGAGAGGAACACCATCCACAGCGTGCGTGGCTCGCGTAAGATGTGCCGGTACTCTTTGACAAGCACGCTGATGGACCGGCGTATGGACATAGAACAACGATAATGCAAAACCTTGCACCTGTCAATAGGAAATAGGTGCTATCCCAGAGTCATTCGGTTCTGATGGATGATAAAGATGAGTGATGGAGGAGATGCTGAGCGCTAATGAGCGATTGGGGAGCGGCTGGCTGTGGTTGACAATCAGCGCAAGTGAGTTATAATTATAGCACAATTCAGTACGTCAACGCGTTGACCGGGACGAGTACCGTCCAGCGAAGGCCCAAGAGAGAGGGGGTCATAGGCTGTAAGCCCCCTCGACTGGACGGGCGGGAAAACCCCCCGGAAATGGGTGCCTCAAATCGCAAGTGCGCGAGAGTATGGGACCCCGGGCCGGCCCGTTATCGCCGCAATGAGTGCGCGGCAAACTGCGTTTGCCGATGAACTTGGGTGGAACCACGTGGGATGACCCCCGCGCCCCAGGGCGTGGGGTTTTTGTATTTGACGGCTTTTGAAGGAGGTGATCGAGATGACAGACGATGAGACCGACACTAGTGGTACATCTTGTATACTGAGCAACCGATCACTTTCCAGGAGGAAGAATATGTCTGAGAATAAGCATGATGAATACTTGCATCGCCTTCGCCATTCGGCTTCACACGTGATGGCCCAGGCGGTGCTGGAAAAGTTCCCCGAGGGCAAAGTCGCCATCGGCCCGCCCATCGAGAACGGCTTCTACTACGATTTCGATTTACCTCAGCCGCTCACGCCGGAGGATATGGAGGAGATCGAAGCACGTATGCGGGAGATCATCGCTGAGGGACATGACTTTGAGTACCGTGAGGTCTCAGCGGAGGAAGCACGCCGTATCTTTGACGATCAGCCCTACAAACTGGAGCTGATTGACGACATCCTCTCTGCCGGGACGGACGAGGCGGCCCGCCAAGGGCGGCCCGGCGGTGAGCCGTTGGACGAAGAGCCCAAACTCTCGATCTACAAGAGTGGACCGTTCACCGACTTGTGCCGGGGGCCGCACGTGAGCAACACGCGGGAGATCAACACCGACGCGATCAAGTTACTCAACGTAGCCGGGGCCTACTGGCGCGGCGACGAGCGACGGCCGATGCTCCAGCGCATCTACGGCACGGCCTGGGAGACGAGTGAGCAATTGGAGGAGTACCTCTGGCAGCGAGAGGAGGCGATCCGGCGCGACCACCGTAAACTGGGACGGGAACTGGACCTATTCAGCATCCAGGAACTAGGCGGTCCCGGGCTGATCTGCTGGCATCCTAAGGGGGCGCGCATCCGTAAGATCATTGAGGACTTTTGGTACCAGGAGCACGAGCGGGGTGGCTACGAAATCGTCTTCACGCCCCACATCGGTAAGGCCGACCTGTGGGCTATCAGCGGTCACCTCGACTTTTACCGGGAGAGTATGTACCCGCCGATGGATATCGAAGGGCAGGAGTACTTTATCAAACCCATGAACTGCCCGTACCAAATCCTGATCTACAAGTCGCGCATCCGCTCATACCGCGAACTGCCATTGCGCTGGGCGGAACTGGGGACGGTCTACCGCTACGAGCGCAGCGGCGTCCTGCACGGCCTCCTGCGCGTGCGGGGCTTTACTATTGACGATGCCCACATCATCTGCCGGCCCGATCAGGTTGAGGACGAGATCATAGGAGTCTATGATTTCAGTCTGCACATGCTGCGGGCCTTTGGCTTCCAAGAGTTCGCCATCTACCTGTCCACGCGCCCAGAGAAGTTTGTCGGGGTGCCGGAACGCTGGGACCAGGCCCAGGAGGCACTGCGAAGAGCGCTGGAGGCCCAGGGGCTGTCCTACGAAGTGGACGAAGGTGGCGGGGCCTTCTACGGGCCCAAGATTGACATCAAGCTCAAGGACGCCCTCGGGCGGGAGTGGCAGGCGACGACGATCCAGTTCGACTTCAACCTGCCGCAGCAGTTTGAGATGACCTACGTGGGGGAGGACGGCCAAGAGCACCAGCCCTACGTGGTGCACCGAGCGCTGCTGGGCGCGCTGGAACGTTTTTTCGGCACGTTGATCGAGCACTACGCCGGAGCCTTCCCGGTGTGGCTGGCGCCGGTGCAGGTAATGCTCATCCCTATCGCTGACCGCCACGTGGAGTACGCCCGCTCCGTAGCGGAGCAGTTGGGAGCGGCCGGGCTGCGGGTGAAGGTGGACGACTCAGGCGAGCGCATGCAGGCCAAGATCCGCGACGCCCAGATGCAAAAGATTCCCTACATGCTCGTCATCGGTGACCGGGAGATGGGGGCCGGACAGGTGAACCTGCGCATGCGTGACGGCAAGGTGCCCGGCGCGATATCTGTTGACGATTTCGTCGCGCAGGCACAGGTAGCGGTAGCAGAAAAGCGACTGCTCTGACGGGCGGCCACTGGGGATGATTTGACACCTTCCTGCAATTGTGTTATCATCTCCCCTGTACGCGTCTGGTTGTCTTACCTGATGGGGAGGTAGACCGAATTAGGAAAAAGAAAAAGTATCGCCCTGACACGCGAGCAAAGTATCGTCTAAACCATCAGATCCGGGCTCCCAAAGTCCGTCTCATTGATGCCGATGGCTCTCACAGGGGTGTAGTGCCGCTATCCGAAGCCTTGGCGATTGCTCACGAGCATGAGTTGGACCTGGTGGAAGTGTCGCCGGCAGCGGACCCTCCCGTCGCCCGGGTGATGGATTACGGAAAGTTCCTGTACCAGCAGGCAAAGCGGGACCGGGAATCACGCAAGGCGCAGAAACAGATCGAGGTCAAAGAAATACGCCTGCGTCCGAAGACGACCGAGCATCACAAATCTTTCAAAGTTCGTGCCGCCCGGCGCTGGCTGGAAGAAGGAAAGAAAGTCAAAGTACGTATTCGCTTTCGGGGTCGAGAGGTCACCTATCCAGAGATCGCCGTCGAGCAACTGGTAGAGATTGCTGAGGAGCTTTCGGACGTGGCAGTGATTGAGCAAAAGCCGAACCGGGAGGGACGCACGATGCTGATGGTTTTGTCGCCGGGGAAGAAACAAGGCGCAAAGGGGTAAGGAATGCCCAAGATCAAGACACACAAGTCAACGTCCAAGCGTTTCCGCCGGACGAAGGGCGGAAAAGGCAAACTGATGCGCACCAAGGTGGGCAAGTCTCACCTGCGACGCAAGAAGAGCAAACGCGCGAAGCGTCTCTACGACGAAATGATTCCAGTCGAGTCGAAGGGCGTGCAGAAGCGTGTGCGTCGCCTGGCACCGTATCTGAGAGAGAAGGAGAAGTAGTGCTGTGAGAGTCACAGGAGGAAGCAGAACACGCTATCGGCATAAGAAGATACTCCGCCAGACCAAAGGCTACTGGGGGACACGTCACCGCCTCTTCCGCCGGGCCAACGAGGCGTGGATGAAAGCGCAGTGGTATGCCTACCGGGATCGGCGGAATCGGCGGCGTGATCTGCGGCGGTTGTGGATCGCGCGCATCAACGCGGCGGCACGGGAGAATGGCCTTTCCTACAGCCGCTTCATCCACGGGCTGAAGCAGGCCAGGGTGGAGTTAGACCGCAAAGTCCTGGCCGACATCGCCGTGCGGGATGCGGATACGTTTGCTCAGTTGGTTGAGGTG
Source organism: uncultured Anaerolineales bacterium (assembly GCA_964568065.1). Lineage (GTDB taxonomy): Bacteria > Chloroflexota > Anaerolineae > B4-G1 > B4-G1 > CAZMOT01. The sequence continues at coordinate 5,566 of CAZMOT010000091.1, read as the reverse complement.
GCGAAGGGAGCAGGGTAGAGCGAAGTATTCACTGGCGAGAGATAGACGAAAAGCGGGGGCAAATCAGCCCCCGCTTTTGCTGTTTCCGATTGCACATCTCAGCGTCTCCGAGACTAACCCTCCCGCAGCCGCACGCTCAGCCCCGAGTGCCGTTCCCGCACCTTGTCGTTGCGCACGGCGATCCCGATGGCCCGCCGCGTCCCCACCAGCACGACCAGCCGCTTGGCCCGCGTGATAGCGGTGTATAGCAGGTTGCGCTGTAGCATCAGGTAGTGCTGGGTCAGCACCGGCATCACGACGGCGGTGTACTCCGAGCCTTGCGACTTGTGGACCGACACGGCAAAGGCGTGCGTCAGTTCGTCGGCCTCGCCCCAGTCGTAGACTATCCGTCGGCCGTCTATCGTCACCACCAGCGTTTGCTCCACCGGGTCTATGCCCGTCACCCGGCCGATGTCCCCGTTGTAGACCTCTTTGAGGTAGTTGTTGCGCACCTGCATCACCTTATCCCCCACGCGGAAGGCCCGCCCGCCCAGCCGCCGCTCGATCTTGCGCGGGGAGGCCGGGTTGAGGGCCTCCTGCAGGCGGGCGTTGAGGTTGGAGACCCCGCACGCACCCCGGTACATCGGGGCCAACACCTGTACTTGGCCCACGGGGTCCAGGCCGAACTTGCGCGGAACACGGTGCTGCACAATGTCCACCAGCAGGTCGGCGGCCTCCTGCGGGTCTTTTTTGGAGAAGAAGTAAAAGTCGTCGAACTGGTTGAGGACGAGCTTCTGCCCCTGGTTGATGCGGTGGGCGTTGACGATGATGCCGCTGTCGGCCGCCTGGCGGAATATCTGGGTGAGCCGGAACACCTTCGCCCGACCGGAGCCGATAATGTCGCGCAAAACGTCGCCCGCGCCGACGGAGGGAAGTTGGTCCACGTCGCCGACGAAGAGCACGTGCGCGCTCCCGTCCACCGCCTTGAGCAGGTTGTTGGTCAGCAGCAGATCCAGCATGGAGGACTCGTCCACGATAAGGCAGTCCACCTCCAGCGGGTTTTCCTCGTTGCGGCGGAATCCCTCCATCGGAGAGTATTTCAACAGGCGGTGGATGGTTTTGGCCGGGCGACCTGTGGCTTCCGAGAGGCGTTTGGCGGCGCGGCCGGTGGGGGCACAGAGGGCATAGCTGCAATCCATCGCCTCCAGTGCCCCGATGACGGTGCGCACGGTAACAGTCTTGCCGGTGCCGGGGCCGCCGGTGAGTACCGTCACTTTGTGGGTGAGTGCCGCCCGCACCGCCTCCCGCTGCTCGAGCGAGAGTTCGATGGCGGAACCCCGGGTGGTCTGGGCCAGCAGCGCGTCCCAATCCACACTGCGGAAAGGGTGCAGGCGGGTGGTGGGACTTTCGACCAGCGCTCGCAGGCGGTGGGTGACGCCGATCTCGCCGTAGTAGTACGGGGTCAGGTAGACCGCGTGCGTTTCACGCACTGCGTGCCCCCCCTCTTTCCCCCCCATTGGGGGGGAGGAAAGGGGGGGAGGGTAGATCAGCGTCTCGCGGCGTACCACCTCCCCGGCGTCCAGGTCCTCGATGGCTGTCCCGACCAGATCGGGAGAAACGGCGAGCAGACGAACCGCCTCCGCCATCAGTTTCCCCTCCGGCGCGTAGACGTGGCCCTCGTTGACCAACTGGCCCAGCACGTGGGCCACGCCTGCCTGGACGCGGGAGGGGGCATCGGGCGGCAACCCCAGGTCGCGGGCGATCTTATCGGCGGTCTTGAAGCCCACACCCCAGATGTCGCGGGCCAGCCGGTAGGGGTCCTCTCGCACCACCCCCAGCGCGTCGTCGCCGTAGGTCTTGTAGATTTTGACGGCCAGTCCGGTGGTCACGCCGTGGCTCTGGAGGAACAGCATCACCTCGCGGATGTGTCTCTGCTCCTCCCAGGCTTTGGCGATAGCGGCCGCTCGCTTGGGTCCCACGCCCAATGCCTCCCGCAGCCGCCGGGGCTCCTCGTCGAGCACGCGGAGCGTAGCGGTGCCAAAGCGCCGCACGATGCGGGCCGCAGTGACAGGCCCTACCCCTTTGACCAGCCCCGAGCCCAGGTAGCGCTTGATACCCTCGACGGTAGCCGGGAGGATCTGCTCACACCGCTCGACCTTGAACTGACGGCCGTACTGTGGGTGGGTCGTCCAGACGCCCTCCAGTCGCAGGCTCTCGCCGGGGTTGACCTCGGGCAGGTTGCCGACAACGGTCACCAAGCCAGACCGGCCTTCGACGTTGAGACGGATGACAGAGTAACCGGTTTCCTCGCTATGGTAAGTGACGCGCTCGATGGTGCCGTGGAGTTGCTCGGACATCAGGGGAATGATAGCAGAAAAGGGGCCAGGGGGCAAGAAAGTGTGGGGGTATAAAGGCGGCGTGCCTGGGAGCAAGCCAGGGCGGGTTGGCAAAGCCCCCAGGCAAACCAAGAAAAAAGGAGGAGAGTTGACACGTCTGATGCCGGTGAAACAGGTGTACCCCGAATGTAAAACTTCACTGGCCCTCAGACATTCTTATTATATCCCGAATGGGGTTCTTGTGGGTTTCACATACGTTACGGTAGTGTTTCCGGTTTGTAACTTCCACTGGACCAAGACAGGCAATAGAGGGAACTGCGTTCCAATGACAAATGAACAAATGACAAATGACCAAAAAGCGGCTCAACATTCTGAATGTTATTCCGAATCCGAGGGCAATAGAGAGGTTTCCGGGAGAGCAAGTTGATGGAGTATGGAAACCGCGTGATGCGTGAAAGGGCAATGTGGCACCAGGACCGCGTTTCACGCATCACGGTTTACAGCCCGAAATGCAACGTCAAGCAGAGGTTACCTTTTCTTGGGGATGACGATCCAGAGGATCAGGTAGGGCAATAGGCCCGGCACGCCGCCTGGGATCAGCAGGATCAGGAAAAGCAGCCGGAACCAGAACGGCCTGATGCCAAAGAATGTGCCCAGACCGCCGCAGACGCCCGCCACAATTCCGTTCTGCCGCCGCAGTTTGCTGCTGTCAGCCATTGTGTGTATCCTTGCAGAATCTACTTGTCTTCTTCTTCTCTGACCAACGCCGAGAGGATGATGGTGACGATGCTGACGATGAGCGCGCCCAGGAGGGCGGACCAGAAATCAGCCACGTAGAAGCCGACGTGGAACCAGTTGACGGCGATGGCCGAGGCCAGCAGCAAGGTGATGCCGTTGATGACCAGGACGAACAATCCCAGCGTGAGAAGAATGAGCGGGCAGGTCAGGAGCTTGAGCAACGGGCGCACCACCGCGTTGACCAGCCCCAGGACGACGGCCATCACCGCGTAGACGACCCAACCGTCCGCGTCTACGGCGATACCCGGCACGAGCCAGGCCGCCGCGAACAGCGACAGGCTGGCGATGACCCAGCGGATGAGCAGTTTCATTTTGCGTTCACCTCCTTCTGACGTTTAATACGCAACTGGGGCGGGGGGGTTGCATTGCAGGGATAGGGAGATTGGAGGTCGGAGATTAGAGATTGGAGAATGGAGACTGGAAAGTGGGGCATCACGTCGCCTGTTGTAGCCGTATCCAACGGCGCATCAGGGGGACGGCCAGGCGAAAGCTGCCGTCCTTTTCGACGACGAGGTCGTGGCGCAGCGCCGCCTGGATGGCGGCCTCGGCCTCATCGGAAGCCAGGCTTGCCGCCCGGACCAGTTCCGCGCGCGGGAGGGGTGTATCGTCCCCTTTCCCTTCCCCATGGGCGGCGAGGGCCGCCAGCAACTGGTGCTCGTCCGGGCCGGCCTCGTGCCACACGCCGCTAAAGTAGTAGTCGGCCTGGAGGAAAAAGTCGTGGTAAAAGTCGGGGGTGAGCAGCGTTTCCAGGTCGGCGAGGGTGAGGACGCGCGGGGTCTCTTTCTCGCGGCCCTCTTTCAGGAAGCGGTCGTTCCAGCGGTTGACCAGCTCCCAGCACAGCCGCTGCAGGAGGTAGGGCTGACCGTTGGTGAGCCGGTAGAGTTCCTCGGCCAGCGCCGCCTCGTACTCCAGCGCAAAGTCGTCCGAGGGCTGGCGGATGAGGTGGAGCGCGGCCTCCCGCGTGAGGAACGAGACCGGCACCGGCTCGGCGCTGCCGAAGAAGACGGCCTTGTAGTGGCGCAGTTCGTCCTCCAGCGTCTGGCGACCGGCAAAGAGCAGCCCCAGCCAGCGGTATTTCTGGGCCGCGCCCCGCAGGTAGCGCAGAAAGTCGGGGTCGAACTTGCCGTCTGCGATCTTGCCCTCGGCGATCTCGTACTCGTCCACCGCCAGCGTGAGCCGCCGCCCGGCCATCTGCGGGTCCAACCGCTCCAGCAGCCCGTTGAGCGCCATGCGTGCCGTGCCGGTGGTCTCGTAGTCGTCCGCGTCGGGCACAGGCCCAGCGTCGAACCGGGCCTCCCACGCGGCAGCGTGTATGGCGCGGGCGAAGCCGAGCAGCAGTTGCCCGGTGTGGTCGGCCAGCGCCAGGTCCTGCATATCGCTGCGGGCGATGAGCGTCTCCGGGCTGCGGTGGCGGTAGAGGTGATGGATGATCGAGGTCTTGCCCATCCTGCGGTGGCCGTGGAGGATGATGGGCGGCAGCGGCGCGTCGGCGGAAGCGGCCCACAGCCGTTCCAGCCGGGCCAGTACGCCCTCCCGGCCGGCGAAGGTGCGCTCGACCGGCAGGCCGCTGTAGCCCTCGTAGGGGTTCTCGACCGGTTGGCGCAGCACCTGCTGGCCGATCTGCCCCCCGGCGCGGGCCAGGACGTCGCGCCACTGCCCGGCAATGGTCTTGACGATGGCAGCCTCGGGCTGGGGGCAGGTCTCCCCCACGTCTGCCAGCAGTTGGGTCAGGGCGGCGACGGCGCGGCCGATGGCAGAGGAGCGCATCAGGGGAGAGACGGCGTGGACGGCCAGGTCGGCCTCGGCAGCAACCTCCCGCAACCGGCGCAGCGTGCGCACGGTGGCGGAGCGCAGATGGGGTTCAGGGAGTTCTGTCAGCCCGACCGAGGGTTCGAGCCATTGGCCTACTGTGGCAGCGTCTTCGGTCTCCAGCGCCATCGCCAAAGAAGCACTGATGAGGACCAGCTCCTGGCCGCCGGGAAGGTCCCGTATGTCCGTGAATGCCTTGAGCGCCGTCGCTGGGTTGCGCCTATGCAAGAGCCAGAACCCAGCGCAGGCGGCCTGGGCGGGCGTGTCCCCGCGCAGCCCCGCACGGAATCGCGCCTGCCAGCGACGGCGGAAGCGGTGCGGGACTAGGAAGAAGCTGTCAATCGCGGCATGCCACATCGCAGCGTACAGCGAGGCGGAGCCAAAGTGCACCAGGTTCCAATCGAACGGCTCGTCGGCCAGTTCGCTCACGGCTGCCAGGAGACGCTCTTCTGGAAGACAGGCCAGAGCAGCATTGACCGCCCGTACCACGGGGATGAACTGCAGCGTGTAGGCCAACAGTTCGTTGACGTTGGCCAGGCCCACAGCCCAGTCCTGTGCCAGCCATTCCTCCAATCGCTTCTGCACCCCAGGCAGCGGCAGGGAGACGACGTGGCTTACCCCTCCCTGCCGCCCCCCTCGAGACC
>CAZMOT010000090.1:0-15129 GCA_964568065.1 uncultured Anaerolineales bacterium | reverse complement strand
AAGACGCAGCCGGGCACGTCCAGGAAGAGCTTGATCGCCTCCAGCACTTCCACGGCTTTATCGGGCAGGCAGCGGTCGAGGTCGTCCACGAAGACGGCGAGCCTGCCGTGGGGGACGATGCAGTCGGTGCTGATCTTTTCGAACTGGCGGTGAAAGTCGTCGAGGGCGGCGATTTGGTCACGGCGGGTTAGAGCCTGGCTTTCCTCGACGTCGGCGATGAGTTCCTCCAACTGTGTGGCGTCTTTTCCCCTGCGCACGGCCTGGCGGCGCAAGAGTTCCAGGCCGGTGAGGGTGGGCAGTGAACCGCCGTCCAGCTCCGGCAGGGCATCGGGAGGCAGGGTCAGGTGGCCGCCGGAGGGGGCAGTGGGCGGGTAGAGGCGGGCCTCCAACTGGCGCAGGCTGTCGCGGGCGGCCTGGTCGAGGCTGGGGAAGTTGCGCACCGCCGCCAGAACGCGGGAGATGAGGGCGCGCCAGAGGGCCTGCTCGCGGCTGTAGAGCCAGGCGTTGAACCAGACCGGATGGACGGGGAAGCGGGTATTCGCCGTGGCCTGCAATCGGCGGCGCACCATGCGCATCAGGCTGGTCTTGCCCCGGCCCCAGCCGCCAAAGACGCCGATGGTGAGCGGGGTGTCGGTGCCGGGATTGGCGACGATGTCGGCCAGTGTCTTGGCGTAGGGGTCAAAGTTAAGCCGGTCCTCGTCGGCGGGTTGGTCGGAGAGGATGGAGAGGAGTTTTTGATCGTCGGTATCAGTCTCAGTCATCACGGGTTCTCCTATGGGCGTAGGCGGAGGCCAGGCGGGAGATGGCCCTCACGTCGTCGAGGAGGGTGAGGTGGTGGATGACCAGGACGTCGGCCTGAGAGATGATGTCGGCGGGGAGCGTGGAGGGGTGCTCAGAGAAACCTGTGCCAGTTCACCGGATGTCCCCCAGCAAGGACAGCATCGTCGAGGAGATCCTTTTGGCATGCTCCCACTGATCGGATGGAGCATAGACCGCGATCTCTAGCGATCTGTCGCGATTCAGCGCATAGGTGGCCACATAGGTCATCTGTGCACCGGAAGGGCCCGTGCACTGGCCGGTCTTGGACTCCCACTGCCCTCCCACAGCGGAGAGCCGATCCCGTTCCTCGGCCATGGCCATCGTACAGTCGGAGAATCCCAGACCACTGATCGCATCCGGGCTCCAATCCGCAAGCAACTCCAAGGGATCGCCCAGAGGCCTTGTCCAGATCACCAACCCAGTCCCCTCATCGGCGGAGTGGAACCAGAGCCCCTCGCCCTCCCAGGGAGCCGTAGGCTCGGCCCAATCGTGGAGGTACATTGTTTGCAGTCCATACTCCCTGTCAGAGTGCTTGTGCCATACCTCGATCGAGGCCAGCAGCGCCGAAAACGTCTCCTGCATATCGTCCCAACGGTCTGTTGGGGCAAACCACACAAGCTCCAAAACATCCTCAGGCCGTCTCACAAATGTAGCCTGGGCCGTCATATCGCCGCCTTGGGCAATCCTCGTGGGCGCATCCATGCGGGAAACGGTGACCGGGTCGCCAGCGGTAACCTCCTCCACAGGGATGTCCACGACCCCCAGAACGGCGATATCCTCCGTCCCCCAGGCTGCCAACAGCTCGGCTGGGCTGCCAGACAGCCACCACCTCATGAACATCCCCATCTCGGCGCCAGGGTCCTTTACATAAACGCCGTCCCTGTTTGCCAGTTCGGCAGGTCCGAACCACTCGCCCGGATGCTCAAAGCTCAGTTCGGTCCCAGTCGACGCATGGCTCGTCCACCCCAGTGTGATCTCCGGCTCCTCGGTTGGAGGTATCGGTGTTGGGGGAACAGGAGTCGGTTCCTCTGTGGCGAGCGGTGACGTCAGTGCAGCAGCCGGCTCCTCTGTGGGGAGCGGTGACGTCGGTGCAGCAGTTGGTTCTTCCGTGGAAGAGGGCGATGGCAAGCACTGACCCAGTGCGAATACCGAGACAACGAAGCACATCACACATATCCACTTGAGTGTCCTTTTCATTTCCTTCTTTCCTTCGACCATCGGCCACCTCCTTGATAGTCACTCCTATGCACGGAGCAATCTCCTCCATGTTTCTGCTACCTGTGCACCCGATTGTACCTCAAAAGTGGTGCTGGTGCAAACAACAACCTTTGAGAGCATAGGGTGCGGACAGCGGCCTCATTTGTCACCGCCCGGCGGACGCTCCTTCCGGACGCCCTGTAGTGGGGGTATGGCCAAGTCGCGCAGCCAGTCCCGGCAGCGCCTGCATCAACTGCCACAGCACCGCCCTATCATCCCCGACGTGCTCACTGGCGCTCAGGATTTCCTTTGTCATCCAGCCGGGCAAGAAACCATGATTCCCCGCAGACGGCGCTTATATGCCGCCAGAAGCAACCCGGCTATGATGCGTTCGGTCAGTTCGGGACCAGCCATTTCACGTTCTGAAAAGGGCTGCAACATCCCCCTTCGCGTAATCGGTGAACTCACCGGCATCAAACCACACCCCATTGCACACTGAACACATTTCAAAATAGATGTGCCATAGACTGGGGTTGACCACCGTCTTCATCTTGCCATGCCCTCGAGGACAATCAATGTTCTCGATGCTATCATACTCCAATCCTTCCAGGGCATCCCCGGTGTCTATCTCCGTCGCGCTCTTGAACTGCTTTAGGGATTCAGCCTCTCCAGCGTCGAACCAGATTCCACCACAACCGGAACAGCGATCCACTTCAATCCCTTCAAAAACAACCAGTTCCATCTCACTTGTGTGACACTTTGGACATTCCATTTGCACCTCCTCGGGAATTCCCTCGCGCTCAATGGCGGCTCCCAACCGCTCGCTGTTCTGGCCGTGGGACATCCAGAATTCAAGCACGGACTACTCACCAGTCTGATGACTCTATGATGCCCAGGACCTCAATTGCCCACGGGCAAACCTCCCCAGCCACCTCCACCCGGCGTTTCAATAACCACCCGGTCGCCAGGATTGACCTGCGTCGTTACCTTCGCGCCGACGACGGTTTCCGCCCCATCCCGGATCACCCGATTGACTCCCACCTGCCCCGGCTGGCCGCCCTGCAATCCGTAAGGAGCGTATGTGCGTCGCTCACTGTTGATGGTCACGGTTGCCGATGACAGGAACTCGAACGTCCGGCGGATGCCATCGCCGCCGCGATACCGTCCTACCCCACCGGAACCTTCGCGCAGGGCATATTCTACCACACGCACGGGTAGACCGTACTCCAGCGCCTCTACCGGCGTGTTGCGCGTGTTGGTCATGTGACTGTGCCGCCCGTTCAGGCCATCTCCCGATGGCCCAGCGCCGTGCCCTCCGCCGATGGTCTCGTAGAAAACGAAAGGCCTGTCCTGAGCACAGTCGAAGGACTGGCCGTCCATGATGCCGCCAAAAGTGACATTGTTCATCGTCCCCTGGCTGGCCGCCGGGACGCGATCCGGCAACGCCTGGGCCAGTGCACCCAGTACCACGTCCACGATGCGCTGGCTGGTTTCCACGTTGGCCGCGGCCACCGCCGCCGGAAAATCGGGGTTCAGCAGGCTGTGCGGCGGCGTAATGACGGTCACCGGCTGGAAACAGCCGTGGTTGACCGGCACATCGTCTTGCATCAGGACACGCACACAGTACCACGTGGCCGAATGGACAATCGGTTCGACGGCGTTCATATTGCCCGCAACCTGCGGAGCACTCCCGGTAAAGTCAACGGTCATGTGCGAGCCGGCCACCGTTATCTTCACCTTGATCGGGATGCGGTACTCGCGTTGGCCATCTCCTCCCAGAGCGTCTGCAAAGCAGTATTCCCCATCGGGGATGTCTGCGATGACTGCCTCGGTCATGCGGCGGGAGTAGTCCATCAGCGCCTGGGCGTGCTCCTGCACGTGGGCCTCGCCGTGTGCCGCCACCAGCGCCAGCAGACGCCGCTCGCCCACGCGATGTGCCGCCAATTGCGCCTCCAGGTCTCCCAGGCGTTCGGCCGGTGTGCGACTGTTGGCCGTGATGAGCACCAGCACCCCCTCGTTGCGCTGCCCGGCTTCGACCAGCTTGACCGGCGGGATGATAATGCCCTCCTGGTAGATTTCTGTGCTCAGCGGCAGCGACCCCGGCGTCATCCCGCCGACGTCGGCGTGGTGGGCGCGGCTGGCGACGAAGAATCGCACGGCTTCGCCGACGAACACTGGCGAGACCATCGTCACGTCGGGCAGATGGGTGCCGCCGCGATAGGGATCGTTCAAGACGACCACGTCCCCCGGCAGGAATGCGTCGCAGGCTCGCAGCGCGTAGGCCACCGACGCTGGCATACTGCCCAGGTGAACCGGGATGTGCGCCGCCTGTGCTACCATCCGCGCCTCCCTGTCGAACACAGCGCAACTAAAGTCCAGCCGCTCCTTGATGTTGGGACTAAAGCTGGTACGCTGCAGGGTAACACCCATCTCCTCGGCGACGGACGCAAACAGACTCCTGAACACCGCCAGGCTGATACCATCTACTGTCATTCCATACACTCCAGGACGACGTTGCAATAGCCGTCCACACGCGCTACCCAACCCGGCGCGATGAAGACAGTGCTATCCATCTGGAAGACCAGCGCCGGACCGGCGAATGTCGCACCCGGTCGCAGCCGTTCCCGGTCGTAGAGCGCGAACTGAAGAGACCCGGTTTTTTCCCAGAAGCCGGGTTTCTCTCCCAGCAGCGCATCCGTGCCGTCATTTTCCACGAGCGGTTTGGGGACGAGTGTCGGTTTCTCAACCAGGCCCGTCGCCTGCAATCGCAGGTTGACGACCTCAACCGTCCGCTCTGGCATGGAGTGGCCGTAGCTGCGGACGTGGGCGGCGTGGAAAGCATCCAGGAGATGCTCCTCAAATGGAATCGTCAGCTCGTAGGACTGTCCCCGGTAGCGTGCGTCCACCAGGCCGGTGAACACCATCTCGTCTTGCGCCACTCCTTCCCGCGCCAGGTCGTCACGAGCTGCCCGCATCATCTCGTCTAGTAGGGCCTGCAGGTGGGCTGGTGTCTCCGCGGTGACCTCGCCCAGTATGGAGCGGCTGCAGTCGAGCACGACGTCGGCCATGAGCAGGCCAAAGGCGCACAGCACCCCTGGATAGCGCGGAATCAGCACGCGGGGAATCTCCAGCCGCGCCGCCACCGCGCAGGCGTGCATCGGCCCGGCCCCGCCGAACGTCACCAGCGTGAAATCGCGTGGGTCGTAGCCGCGCGCAACCGACACCCGTCGCAGCGCCCGGTCAATGTTGACGTTGGCGACGTCAATAACGCCCAGCGCTGCTGCCTCGGCGGTGAGGCCCATCTCGCGGGCCAAGGACTCTAGCGCAGCCCGCGCCGGTTCCAGGTACAGCGACATCGTCCCGCCCAGGAAGTGATGCGGGTCCAACCGCCCCAGGATGGCGTTGGCATCGGTGACGGTCACCTGCTGTCCACCGCGTCCGTAGGCGATGGGGCCAGGGTCTGCTCCGGCGCTTGCGGGGCCCACGCGTAGCGCGCCGCCTGCGTCCAGCCGGGCAATGGAACCGCCGCCCGCGCCGATGGTCTCGATATCCAGCAGCCGGGTTCGCAGTGGCAGACCGTCAATCTCGGACTCGGCGCGACGGATCGGTTCACCTGGACAGACAGCCACATCGGTGGACGTGCCACCCATATCTAGCGTGATGACGTGGTCGTAGCCCGCCTGTTGCGCCAGGTAGAACCCGCCGATGACACCGGCGGCCGGACCGCTCAACGCGGTGAGGATGGCTTGCCGTCGCACGCGCCGGGCGCTCACCACGCCACCATCCGATTTCATAATCCGCAGCGAGCACGTGTCCGGCAAGTCGTCCTCGAGCCGTTGCAGATAACCACTCACCACGGGGCGGACGTAAGCCTCCAACGCGACCGTGCTGGCCCGCTCATACTCGCGGAATTCGGGCAACACTTTACAGGAGAGCGCAATCTGCCAGTCCTGCAACAGGCCACGCTCCAGAATCCGCGTCCGCACGGCCTGCTCGTGCGCCGGGTTGACGTAGCTGTACAGGAAACAGACCGCCACAGACTCGATGCCCTGGTGAGTAATGTCGTCCAGGACGGTGTCGAGCGCGGTCATATCCAGGGGTGTCAGTACCCTGCCGGTATGATCCAGCCGCTCGGGGACCTCGTAGCACCACCGGCGCGGGATGAGCGGCGGCGGGAGCTGCGGCTGCAGCGCGTAGAGGACCGGGCGATTCTGCCGCCCGATGGCCAGGATATCGCGAAAACCCTGCGTAGTGATGAGCGCGGTGGGCACGCCCTTGCGCTCCAAGATGGCGTTGGTGGCAACGGTCGAGCCGTGTGATACCCGCGTGATGGCGGAGAGCCCCCGGAGGCTCAGGGCTGCCAGGCCAGCGAGCATAGCCTGCTCCGGGGCATGCGGCGTGCTCAGGACCTTGTGAATCTGCAGGCGGCCGTCCACGCTCAGGACAAAGTCGGTGAATGTGCCGCCGATGTCTACGCCAACGAGCATTGTGTACTCCTACGGCGGTTCAGGGCAGGTTGATGACCAGCCGTACGCTCACGTTCGGGCTTCAACTCAGGATAGTTGTTCATCCCGCCGGCTGGCCCGCGCCGAAGGGCGATGTTCTTTCTCACTCCTGTCTAGCTTGAAAATCGGGCCATCAGGCGTCAGAGTCGGTCAGCCGGTACCGCGTGGCGCGCCCGGCCCCTTCCATCACCAGCAGCTCGTGGGTCGTCAACTCGCTGAGGTCGTTGCCGGCCGTCCGCCTGGAGACCCCGAACAAGGTCTGATATTCGCGGTTGCTGATGCGACCCCCCCTTCCAACCCCCAGACAACTTACAACGTGCCTTCCAAGTTCCACGGGCTGAACTCGGCCTCGCCCACACCCTGAGATTCGCTCTGGGATGATTGACCCGAAGCCACGGCGATGACCAAATCGAGCAGCTCTGCGGCCACCTGCTCCATATCCGCCCCTTCCAGCACTTTGCCGGCGTTCAAGTCCATATCCTCTACCATACGTTCGTAGGTAGTCGAGTTGCTGCTGATCTTGATACACGGCGCTGGCTTGAAACCAAAGACCGAGCCACGACCGGTGGTAAAGAGCACCAAACTACAACCTCCAGCGACTTGCCCGGTCACCGAGACCGGATCGTAGCCCGGCGAATTCATAAACACAAAACCCCGGGCCGTCACGCTCTCGGCATAGTCGTAGACCTGGACGAGAGGGGTGCTGCCCGCTTTGGCCACCGCGCCCAGTGATTTCTCATAGATTGTCGTCAGGCCGCCGGCCTGGTTGCCTACGCTGCGGTTGTCGTCCAACTGGATGCCCATTCTGTGGGCGTACTGTCCCCACCACTGTACCTGTGCCAGCAGCTTTTGCCCGATCTCTGGGCTGATGGCACGCCGGGTGAGCAGGTGCTCAGCGCCATAGATCTCTGGTGTCTCGGCCAATACGACCGTGCCACCCTGGCGTATCACATCATCGGCCACAAGTCCCACCACCGGATTGGCCGTCACGCCGGACCAACTGTCGCTTCCGCCGCACTGCAGGGCCAGTGTCAACTCAGAAATGGGCTGAACTGTGCGCTTGACACCGTTGGCTGCCGGCAGCAGTTCTTCGATTGCTGCGACGCCGGCCTGTATCGTCTTGCGGATACCGCCCAGATCCTGGATGACAAGTCCTCGACCATTGTGACTGTCCAGGTTGTAGCTTTCCATCAGATCGGCCACCTGATTCGTCTCGCAACCCAGACCTACGAGGATGTAGGCAGCGACGTTGGGATGGCGAGCCATCCCAGCCAGGGTGCGTTGGAGCAGGACGTGCTGGATAGGACAGCCCGATTGATGGGTCAACGGGATGACATCATCCACGTTGGGGAAGGCCACCAGCCGCTCCGGCGTAAAGCGGCGGGCGATTTCGAGGCTGACGTGCGCTGAGCAGTTGACGGTGGAGATGACCGCGACGTAGTTGCGGGTGCCTACCCGTCCATCCGCTCGCTTGTACCCCAGGAAGGTACGGCGGTCGCTCTCCGGCACGAGGGCCACCGGCTGCACGTCCACGCCGAAGGCAGGTTCGAGCGAAGAAGCCTGGATGCCCAGGTTGTGGGTGTGCACGTGTTCACCGGGCAGGATCGCCCGGGTAGCAAGACCGATCACCTGGCCATAGCGGCGCACCGGTTCACCGGCAGCGATTTCTCGCAGCGCCACTTTGTGGCCGCCAGGGACGGGCTGGCACAGTGGCACGTGCGCGGGGGAGCCTGAGTCGGTCTCCAGGGCCAGGATGGTGCCCACCTGCAGATTGATTTTGGCAATGGCCACGTTGTCCTGGGGGTGGAGGCGCAGGGCCACCTCCCGGAGCGGCACAGCGTCGGGCGGTGAGGATGGGATGTGATTACCGTTTTCGATGTTCACCCGTCTTCCTTCAAGCCAGTGCGGCGATGACTGCCATCGCCTGTTGCTGTCAAACTAGAATCACTGGTGGTTCAGTCCTCCGGCAGCGGCACGTTCCCGGCCCGGAAGGGCAACCGCACCCGCTCGCCCGGTCTGGTACCAGCAGTTTCCATCACGTGAGCGCAGGTGGCGATGAGACCGTCGTCGGTCACGATGAAGCCTGTGCCTGCGGTGGCGCCTTCCGGTCTTGTGATGCGCACAATGCCGGCTTTCAGATTAACGATCATTCCTCTCCTCCGGCCCTCGCTGTTCAGTATCTACTTCCACTGTCTGTGCTCTTGCTTTGCGCATAGTCCTCCCGATCCGTCTCAACACACCCCGCCAACTTGGAAGGGAAGGCGCCTCTGGCGGCCAGTCGAAGACCACCATTGCCGGCTTCCATCCCTGGCTGATTACAAAGCGTATGCCTACTTTGTCGTCAACGCTCATTTTGGCCTGAACCGATTCTGCCCCTCGCTCCTGCAAACGAGTGCGCAGCATTTCCACCAACTCGCTGCCCCAATATCGCCTGCGCCACGATGGCGCGACGTAAACCGCTAATACGTGACTCTCTGTCCCGGTCTCATTCACGGCCCGTCCGGCTGCTAAACCTACGATCTCCCTGCCAGCTTGCAAGCAGAGCACCACCGCCTGCGGGTCATCCAATAGCGCACCCCAGTCCAGCCCTGCGATGGGAAAAGTCGCCAGGGGTTCCAGATCCGCACGATCTCCCGATCTGATCCTGGGTGGCACGACGTCTCGTCTCTCACCGCGCAACTTGCGCCGGATTTCCTGCACCGCGTTGGGAATCATCGGGGCCAGCATAGTCGCAATCACCACCAGTCCCGACGCCACAAAGTAGGGCTCCCCGGAGCGCAGCAGGGGCAACACTCCCAGCCCGGCGTTGTACACAAAGTGGGCTACGATGGTCGTCGTCAGGTCGAATCGCAGGAAGAAAAGCCCCTCCAATAACACCGCTGCCAGGGTCAATTCAATCCCGCGCAGATAGAACGGAGCGCGGATGTAGCTCAGGTGTGCGAATCCCCACAGCGCGCCCGGCGCCAGCAGCGCCAGAAACCGGCAGGCGGGCTCGGGTAGCCTGGTGAAAGACCGGGTCAGCCAGAGCACAGCCGAGATGCCCAGCAGCCGGAACATCAACTCCTCCCACATCGCCGGCAGCAGGCCTGCCTCCAGAGCACCCAGGAAGGGCAGTGGCGTGGCGTACGCGCTGGAATAGTCCGGGGACATTGGCGTCCACCCGCCCAGGAACTGCGTCGTCACCAGGTAGAAGAGCACGACGTAGCCCGCCATCATCAGTCCCAGCATCAGACCTCGCCAACCGGAGCGAGCCAGCAGATGCCACCGATCTCCCCGGCGTGGCAGGATTCTATCCTGCCGGGGCCAGACCCGTTTGCTCATCCATCGCCCCAGGTACCATAACACAAACACGAACGCACCGTTGAAAGCCGCGGCGAATAGGATGGAGTATACACGATTCAGCCAGAAAAGCGCGTACTCCTGCGTGGTATTGTACCAGGCTTTGGTCAGTGGCAATTCATTCAGATTGGCCAGCACGATGACTGCACTCACTGCCAGCGCTGGGCCAAGAGCAGCGGAGAAGGATTTAGGTATTTGCCATCCGGCTTTCCAAAACGCCAGGAGGAGAATCAGCCCAAGCAGCCCAAAACTCGCATCGAAACTCAGGCCATTGATGAATCGGGCCACACTTTGCTGTTGGGCAAAGTCGCGCTGGAATGCCTCCGGCACTTTGAGCCAGTAGTCGTAGCGGCCCACCTCGTCACCCTGCACAGTCACCGCCAGCCGCAGTTCGCTCTCCCCGACGTTCCAATCACGCCGCTTCCACTCAAAGTTGTGGTCGGTACGCCCGCCGGGACGATCCTTGCTCGAAGCGGAAATCTCCTCCCAATTCTCTAGATCCCAGCCTCGATCCTGGCGCAGGTAGTCCTGCGCCAGCGTCCGGGCTTCTTCTGGGGAGAGACTGGCCCCCGGCGTATCTTCCAACAGCGTGTGAAACAGCGCGACCACCTGGCCGTCTGGCGCCAGGTAGACCTGGAATTCCTCTTTCTGCAAAGGCCGGAACCAGCGGGCACGCCAGTACCATACGGGCACCTGGGTTTCACGAATGAGCCGATTAGTTTCAGGGATGCCGAGAGTGCGCTGTAGGTAATAGGAAGCCCAGGAATCACCTGTAAACGTGAGGGCAGACTCGTAGTCTTCAATCTCATAGCCTTGGGTCTGGAGATAGGCTTGAGCGCGCTGTGTGATCTCAGCCCGGGAAAGTTCCAAGTCGATAGCGGCTGAGGGGAAAGCCCCATCGTAGAAAGCCAGGAACAGCGCCAATCCGAGTAAACCAAGCAGGGTGATGAGGATGTCCAGCCGTCGGGAGGTGGGTTGCGTGTGTGTGACAGGGCGCGACTTTGATTCAGAGTTCTTTTTGGTCATCGTGCTGCACCTCCAATACGGGCTCCAGCAACTCGAATGCAAGCTCCAGGCCCTTGATGCCTGCGGCGCGGATCAGCTCCAGATCGCGGAGGGCGTCTTGGACGACGCTGGGTCAGGAGCAGACTAACTTCCAGGGCGGCGCGACGTCCCGCGCCTGGGCCGCGGCTTCTGCTCCGCCTCCCGCTTCCACTTTAACGTGACGGTGTAGGAAGCCTCGGCCTCCTCCTTTCACCGCTGGCCGCGCTCCATCCGCCGGAGCGCGGTCTCCATCTCCGCTTGGAAGGCACGGTGACGGGGAAAACGGCTGCGCACGTCGTTCACCAGCGCGTCGGCTGCTGTCTGGTTCCCCCGCAACTGCAACACTTCGGCGCAGGCCACGGTCAGCACGGCGGCTTTGTTGTAACTGCCGCGATGCTGATTGCCCACGATAGCGTTCACCCGCTGCTGCGCCACGTCCAGACACCAGGATAGAAACCGCTCCTGCCGGTCGGTGCTCAACGCAGTTGCGGCGAATTGCTCCGCGTAGGCGCGTGCCAACCGCTCGCGCATAGAGTCTCCCTCCTCGTATCCCCAACTCCAGGTAGCGACGCTGTACTGCACGCCCCACTGCCAGAGCTGCGCCAGGTTCGAGGGCAGCGCCCCCAGGGTCTTGCCCGAAAGCAACACCAGGAAGGCCGCCACGACCAGCCCCTGATAGCTTTCGCGGCTGCTCCAGCCCAGCACTTTTCCCTGGGCGGCGAGGTGATGCGCCACATCCCAGTCGCTGGCGAGCAGGCAGGCGTGGGCGAGGACGGATTGGCCGATCCACGCCGGCCCTTCGAGGCCATCATCACCCCGCATCATCTCATCTAGGCGACCAGGTGGGTGAGCCAGGTAGTCTCGAATGTGCTCGACGGCCCGCTGCATCAGCGCCGTCCGCTCTGCCGCGTCCACGCGGATAAACAGCATCCGAGCGACATCCCACAGGTCAAGCATACGCGGCAGGGTTGGTTTGGCGACGAACGCCTCCCAGCGCCCCAGGCGCAGGGCTTCCGCCTCGTTCAACTGGGCAGCGGCGGCGCACAGGTGATCGGCGATGGCGGCGCGGATGGGGAGTCGGGCCGGCAGCGCTTGCAGGGCCTCCTGAGCCGCCGCCAGCACCTCCTGCTGCTTACCTTCCTCCTCCAGAGCCGTGAACCAGTCCAGGTAGGCGCGGGGGCGCATCTGCCCCTCGGCCCGCGCCAGCGCCTCCAATCCCGGCGTGCCCTGGGCCAGCCGCACCGCCTCCCGCAGCCAGGCGTCAACGTCGCTGCCGCTGGGCGCGCTCTGCGTGCGCAGGAAGGCTATCCAGTCCGCCAGGAACTGCTCCCGGTCGGGCAGCGGGCGGGGGGAAATCTGCACCAGGCCTGTGCTGAGCCCTGTCGAAGCATCGTCCAGCATCGGGCGCGGGCTGAACAGCCACGCCCGCACCTGCCGCATCTGCTCACACAACGCCTGAGGACGACGCGCGGGGGGCTCGGCCTCGTAGACCGCGCGCAGGTAGCGGGCGACGGCCTCGTCGGCGTCCACGCCGGTCAGGTCGGAAGCACTCACTCCGCGCCCATAGTCGTCTTCGGTTCTCAGCAGCTCGAACAGCCTCTGGTACGCAGCGCGAGCCAGGGAGAGAGCGCCGTAGTCGAAGGCCGCCTCCGCCCGGTCGAACAGCTCAACCAACGGCTCCACGAATTCCTCGTAGGGTCCCAGGCTGTCTTCCTCGTCGTAGTACTCGCCCCACTCGTACCGCTCTTCCCAGGGCTCGGCGTGTTGCATCGCGTTCTTGATCTCCCGGGCCAGGTCGTCAATATCTGCCAGCAAATCCTCTTGCTGGACCACCTGGGAAGCGGTTGTTGCTCCCTCACCTGGCTCAAGTTTGGATAGAAAGGCCCGCCGCCCGGACGGTGGCGTTTCCTGAGCCATCGCCCGCAGGATGGCGCGCAGTTCGTCGGCGGAATACGCCGCCAACTGCTGCTCCACGGCCTCCCAAAAGACCTTCAAGGGTATCTTGTCGGTGCGTTTCATCCGCTTTCCTCCTCGGACAGAACGAGATCAGCTTCCAGGCCGACGCGACGTCCCGCGCCTGGGCCGCGGCTTCTGCTCCGCCTCCCGCTTCCACGTCATCTTGACGGCGTAGCTCGCCTCCGCGCTGGCTTTGGCGACGGCAAAGTTGCCCAGCTCGCCCGTGGCCTTCAACCCGAAGGTGATCTCCACCTCGTCGGGCGGATCAGACAGGCCGCGTACCTTCTTGATGAAACCATCAGCGTTGTGACGTATCACTTCCAGCCCGTCATCAAAGCTGGCCTTGGCCTGGGAGACGGCTTCTTGTGCTTTTTCCCTCAGGCCAGCTTTCACCACGCCAGGCTGGTAGGTCTCTTCCTCTGCCGCTTCCACCAGGATCGTGCTGCCGTCAGCGGTCGTGAATTGAATGTAGCGTGTCATCGCTCTTTCTCCTTGTAATGCAGGCCTAGGCCTGTTGTATGAAAGCATCACTGTCAGCCCGCACCATATCCCATCCACTTCCCTGGCGCTGCACGACGAACCGAGGATCATTCCGCAGGTTGTCCACCGCCAGGGTGAAACGGAAGGGAAAGATCTCCGGCAGGCGCAAGAGATCCGCAAAGGGCAATTCCTCGGCGGGGTGGGCGCGCAGGGCGCAGGCGAGCAGCCAAGCTTCCAGATCGGTGCCGCTGGCGGGGAAGGCGTGCCGCTGCGGTGCGTAGGTATAGCGTTGGTTCGTCTCGGCCAACATGCCCCAGTTGCGCAGTGAGGCAGTGATACGTTCCGCGGACCTATCGAGGGAACCCAGGTGTCCCCGCTCGGATACCAGCCGCTGTTTGACCACCTTGTTTGTGATTGTGCTTTCAACCCGGGCAATCTGGCCAATGATCGCAACGCACTCGCGGAAGAAGGGGTAATACAGTAGCGTCAGGCCATAGTGCAACCATAGGCGATCTTGCGGGACAAATGTCGCCTGAAACCAAGAAACGGCTTCGGTGCGCAATTCAGGAGCGACCTCGGCGCTTTTGAGCCAGATGTTGATCAGGATGTCTATCGTCTTGCGCCGGGCATCAACGCCTTTCATATCTTGAGTGAGCACTGCTTCCAGCCGCTCCCGGAGTTCGACCGGATCATCCGTTTCCGCACAGAAGGCAGCGGCGGCATCGAGCCAGGGCAGAAAGATATTGCGGTTGAAGCCGATCCCTTTGTCCATTGATCTTACTCTCGTATGCTTACCGTCACCAAGGGGACGACCACCTCATCCAGGGTGGGGCCACCGTGGGTGACGATGGTCTCATTGAAGGTGTCAAAGGCACTGCGTCCCTGGGGCATCAGCACCCAGACATCGTCGGGCAGCAGGCCATCCTGGCTCCACAGAATGGTCTCGGAGAAGCTGCGCTGTACGTTGTCGGCGGCGTGGCGGTCGCTGTAGATGCGGGCGCGCCGGCCGCGAGTGTCCACAGCAAGCCCCTCGGAGGGACGCCCGAAGCCACGCGCCTCGATGTGGCCGTGATCGCTGGTCAGATAGACGGAGAAGCCTCGCACCAGCAGGTTCTCTATCACTTGCTCTACCCGCTTACCGTATTCCTCCAGCCAGACGCACAACGAGGCATAAAAGTCCTTTGTGCCCAACGTAGCATCGTGTACCAGATCGTCAATCTTGTTTTCGATCAAGCACAGGGCGCGGGTGCGGGCGCTATCGCTCTCCGGTGGCGGTCCGTTTCGATCCAGGGCCAGGTGGGCGTAGGAACAGACATCCGCCGGCAGACCCTCCCTGGCCCAGAAGGCGGTCCAATGGCGCCATTCGGTCCGTGTGGTATCCGACGTGGCGGCAAAGTCTGCCGGGCGCAGGCCGCTGACGAGCGCCTGCCGGGACACGGCAGTGAGGGTGGGAATCTGCGCCAGCAAGAGGTGTTCCTCGATGTGCCAGTCTGGGTGACGAGCGCGCCACGCGGGGCCGATCAGGATCCAATCCGCCAGGGCCATTCCATCCAGGACGAGCAGCGCTACGCGATCCGCTGCGCCCTGACGGCGCTGATAGGCGATGTAGTGGGGTACGTGGTAGAGGTGATGGGGCGTGGGCAGGCGCTGGCTGCCCAGGGGGGCATACCGCCGGCGCAGCCAGGACAGGAAAGCGGTATCAATCTCTCCGATCAGCTTGTCATAAGCCTCTCGCTGGGCCGGCTCCAGCGGCGCGTCAGAGCCGTACCGCAAGGTGGTGAGCTCGGCC
>CAZMOT010000089.1:0-15360 GCA_964568065.1 uncultured Anaerolineales bacterium | reverse complement strand
CGTAATGACTCAACTCCATCGAGAAGATGCCCCGGCCCTGGGTCAGACTGCGTAGGTCGGTGGCGTACCGCTGCATCTCCGCCAGTGGCACTGTTGCCGTGATGATGCTCTTGCCGCCACTCTGGTCCATTCCCTGCACCCGCGCCCGCTTCGTGTTCAGGTCCCCCATGATGTCGCCGGTGTACTCCTCCGGCACGGTGATGGTTACGTTGTAAATAGGCTCCAGCAGCACTGACCCGGCGTCCAGCATCACCTTCTTGAACACCTCCCGCCCGGCGACCTGGAAGGCGATGTCCTTGGAGTCCACCGGGTGCTCCTTGCCGTCGTAGACGACCGCTTTGACGTCTACCACCGGGTAGCCAGCGATCACCCCTTGCTCCAGTACCTGCTTGATGCCCTTCTGGATGGAACTCTCGAAGGAGCGCGAGATAGCCCCGCCGAAGACCTTCCACTCATACTCGAAACCCGTGTCGCGGGGCAGCGGCTCCAGCCGCATGTGCACCTCGGCGAACTGGCCCGCGCCGCCGGTCTGCTTCTTGTGCCGGTACTGGTCGGAGTGGACCCTGGTGATGGTCTCCCGGTAGGGTACCTTGGGAATAGTGGTCTCGACCTTGACGTCGAACCGGTTCTCCATCCGGCGCACGGCGGTGTCCACGTGGGCCTCACCCATGCCCTCCAGAATCGTCTGGCGCGTGCTGGCCTCCTGTCGCCAGCGCAGCGTGGGGTCCTCCTCGCAGATACGGGTCAGCGTGGGGCCCAGTTTGGCCTGGTCGGCTTTGCTCGTAGGACTGACGGCCACGGCGAAGAGGGAGGATGGGAAGTCCGGACCGGGCAGGCTCACAGGATGACCCTTATCACACAGCGTATCGCCGGTGAGTGTGTGGGCCAATCTGGCCACCGCGCCGATATCGCCGGTGCGCAGGCGCGGCACCGGTATTTGCTCTTTACCACGCATCACGTAGAGTTGGCCCAGCCGTTCCTCTTCCTCAGCCCGGCTGTTGTAGACGCGGCTATCCGATTCCATCATTCCGCCGTAGACGCGGAAGTAAGTCACTTTACCTACGTAAGGGTCCGCCGTCGTCTTGAAGGCCAACGCCGTCAGCGGAGCCAGTTCATTGGGCTCGATCTGCTCTTCGCCCTCCAGCCCCTGTGCTATGACCGCCTCTTGGTCAGCCGGTGAAGGAGCATGAGCGACCAGGGCATCCAGCAGCGCTTGTGTGCCCAGGTTCGCTGTCGCTGCCGTCACCAGGACAGGGACGGCCGTCCCGCCAAGGATCGCACCGCGCAGACCCCGCTGGATCTCTTCCTCGGTCAGTTCCTCTCCTTCCAGATATTTCACAATAAGTTCGTCGTCCGCCTCGGCGGCGGCCTCGATCAACTGAATGCGAGCATCCTGCGCCTGGCTGACCAGGTCGTCCGGCACATCCGTGGCCTTTCCCTCGGGGCCCATCAGCGCCTGCATCTTCACCATGTCCACCACGCCCGAAAAGTTCCCCTCTGCACCGATGGGTAGGTGGAGGGGAACGAAACTCTGCCCGAAGGCCTCTCGCAGTGACTCCAGCGTGCGGTCCAGATTGACATTCTCCCGGTTCATCTTGTTGACGACCACCATCCGGGGCAGGCCCTGCTCCTCAGCAAAGTTCCAGACCAACTCCGTCCCTACCTCGACGCCGGATACGGCATCCACCAGGATCAGCGCCAGGTCGGCCACGCGGATCGCGCTTTTGACCTCACCGACAAAGTCAGTGTAGCCAGGGGTGTCCAACACGTTGATTTTGCAGCCCTCCCACTCGACGGGGACAAGGGCCAGGCTGAGCGAGATGTGGCGGCGGATCTCCTCCTCGTCAAAGTCGGCGACGGTGGTGCCGTTCTCGACCTCCCCCATGCGGTTGATGGCGCCACTGGCGAAGAGCATCGCTTCCGCCAGCGAAGTCTTGCCCGTGCTACCGTGTCCGAGCAGGACGACGTTACGTAGTTGTCCTGTAGCATAGTCTTTCATCAAGCCAAAACCTCCTCATTTGTTGCGGAGAAATGTGCCATTGGCATATTCTAAATGAGAACGGCCTAACTGTCAATTGCCATCTAAGCACAATGATAGTACACTACATTGGTGAGCCCTAGCATTTTCGAATAGGGTGCAATAGCACTGCTTTGGTAATGATCGAGCCCGACTTTATCTTTTCCTTCTTCTAAAATTGACGGGTTCACTACCCGACATCTCTCGCAAATGGCAATCAGAAACCAGGTTTTTGGTTGGCCAAACGTCGTTTTGCGCCCTAGAAACCCCAAAAGCAACGGTCAACTCGCTCAGACGAGGGAAAAAACCTGGTTTCTCTACAAATGTCGGGTAATGAACTGTCGGTTCGCACTTTGGTGATGTAGAGGATGTGGCCCATTGCAGGCAAAAGCGATGCAAGTAGAAGAGAAAAGATTAGGCTTGATCGTTAATCCAGTGGCAGGGCTAGGTGGCAGAGTCGGGCTCAAAGGCAGCAATGGAGCGGAGATACAAAAGAAGGCACTAGTGTTGGGCGCTGTGCCACAAGCGGTGAACCGGGCTATCCAGGCTTTGGAAAGGATCAGACCTGCAGACGATCTTGAGGTCATCACCTATCCTGGCGAGATGGGAGAAGATGCGGCCAGAGCACGTGGGTTTGAGCCCACGGTTATTGGCTCAATCAAGCCGGGTGAAACGACAGCGGAAGATACCAGGAATGGAGCCTGGGACATGCAGCGGCTGAACGTGAACCTCTTGCTCTTTGCTGGCGGGGATGGTACAGCCAGGGACATCTACGACGCTATCGGAGAGGAATTGCCAGTGCTTGGCATCCCTGCAGGGGTCAAGATCCATTCGGCAGTCTATGCCACCAACCCGATCAGCGCAGGAGACCTGGCCATATCCTATCTGCAGGGAAAGGTCTCCAGCCTGCGCGAGGCCGAGGTCATGGACATAGACGAGGCAGCCTTTCGACGGGGCGTCGTTTCGGCCAGGCTGTATGGCTACCTCAAGGTTCCTTTCCAGAGAAGACTGCTTCAGAGCCTCAAGACGCCCAGCAGCCCCGGAGAACAGGCGGCTATGGCGGCAATAGCCGCCGATGTCGTGAGCAAAATGGAGGATGGCTGGCTTTACATCATCGGGCCTGGAACCACGACCAGGGCCATCACATCCAGGCTGGGCTTGGACAAGACGTTGATCGGGGTAGACGTGATCGCTGAAGGAAAGCTGCTTGCCACGGACGTGAACGAGTCCCAACTGCTTGAGCTTCTGGAAGAACGCAAAGCCAAGATCGTCGTCACTCCCATCGGCGGCCAGGGCTACATCTTTGGACGGGGGAATCAGCAGATCAGCCCCAAAGTGATCGAAAAAGTGGGGGCGGACAACAAACACCCGAAAGATAACATCATCGTCGTGAGCACGACCAGGAAGATTCATTCGCTGGGTGGCCGACCTCTTTTGGTGGACACTGGTGATCGAGAGGTAGACGAGATGCTCAGGGGTTACATCAGGGTTGTGACCGGGTACAACGAACAAATTGTCTACAAGGTGGTGTGTTAGAATGAAACCCAAAAGGCTGGCGAGAACTGTTGTCTACGAGAACCCTTGGGTCAACTTGTATGTGGATAAGGTGCAGTTCCCGGGGGGACGAATAATAGAAGAGCACCATCTCCTGGATTTTGAAAAGGGTGTAAACGCTCTTGTTTCTCCAGGGGGCACTTCGCCACGAATTGCACGAATTGACACGAATGTAGGAGAAAAATTAGTGAAAATTCGTGTAATTCGTGGCAAGAACGCAAGCAATGTGCCGTTGGGAAATGAGAGCAACTGCACCCTTTTGAAAAAGAGGCGGCGGCTGTCTTGGTTGAGGATGTTCAAGGCCGGATTCTGTTCGTGCACGTTCGGATGTAGTTTATCCGCTATCGCTACACCACGGATACCATCGAGTGGGAAATACCTGCGGGCGTTCTGGAGGCTGGTGAATCGATTCTGGAGGCCGCGAAACGAGAAGTATGGGAGGAGTCGGGGTACGAGACGACCGATCACGAGTTGATCTATACCTACTACCCGATGAATGGCATTTCGAACAAGGTGTTTCACATCGTGCACTGCCGGGCTGCGAAAAAGACGGGTGATTTCGATAAGAACGAGGTCAAGGAGTTCAAGTGGATTTCGCGACGGGAAATCCAGGAAATGATAAACGATGGGCAACTCGCGGATGGTTTTTCACTGACCGCACTGTTGTTGTATCTGACGTCGTGTTGATGGCACAATCTATTCCAGGCGGAGGAATCTATGGGCAGTTTGACGGGTAAACGGGCGCTCATCACCGGCGGGGCGTCGGGCATCGGGCGGGCGACGGCGTTGCTGTTCGCCCGTGAAGGCGCGGCAGTCTCGGTGGTAGATATAGACGAAACCGGCGGACAGGCCGTCGCCCAGATGATCGTGGACGAAGGCGGGCAGGCTATTTTTGTGCGCTGCGACGTGACCCAGGCGGCAGACTGCCAGCGTGCCGTGCTGGAGACTGTGGACAGATTAGGCGGTCTCGACATTCTCTTCAATAACGCGGGTATTATCCGGCGGGCCAACGTGCTGGACACCACCGAGGAGCAGTGGGACCGGGTGATGGCGGTCAACGTCAAGGCGATCTTTTTGCTGAGCAAGTATGCCATTCCCGTTATGGAGCAAACTGGCGGCGGCGCAATCATCAATACGTCGTCGGGTTGGGGACTGGTCGGTGGGCGCAATGCCGTTTCGTACTGTGCCTCGAAGGGGGCCGTGGTGAATATGACCCGGGCCATGGCGCTCGATCACGGCGCGCAGAACATCCGCGTCAACTGCGTCTGCCCCGGCGATACCGACACGGGGATGCTGCGGAACGAAGCACAGCAGCTCGGCGCGTCGGAGAAGGAATTCCTGGCAGAGGCGGCGGACCGCCCGTTGCGGCGCGTCGGCAGGCCGGAGGAGATCGCCTGGGCAGTGCTCTACCTCGCCAGCGACGCCTCGTCTTTTGTCACCGGTGCGACGCTGGTGGTGGACGGCGGCGGGCTGGCCGGGTAAGGAGGAAACTATGCGGGGTCTGAAGGATAAACGGGTGCTTGTTACCGGCGGGGCGGGTGGCATCGGCGCAGCGACGGCGGCGCGCTTCCTGGAAGAGGGAGCGCTCGTCGTCGTGCTGGATCGCGACGGCGCGGCGCTGGAGCGCATCGAGCGTGAACTACCGGCGTTGAGTGGCTCCATCAACGCCAACGTCGCGGATGCCGTTGCCGTCGCCCGGGCCTTTGAAGAACTGGATGACTTGATAGGAGGATTGGATATCCTAATCAACAACGCCGGGATCAGCATCTGGCACCGCTTTGTGGATATCTCCCCTCGGGAGTGGCGACAGGTGATAGACGTCAACCTCAACGGCGTGTTCTTCGTGGCGCAAGAGGCCGCACGCCGGATGCTGGCCGGAGAAGGCGGCGTGATTCTGAATATGGGCTCGACCAATGGCCTGATGGGCTACCATTACTACGCCGACTACAATGCCTCGAAGGCGGGCGTCATCGAGTTGACGCGCTCGATGGCGCTGGAGCTGGCCCCGACGGTGCGCGCCAACGCCGTATGCCCGGGCTACATCCTGACACCGATGCAGGAAACGGAATACACGCCGGAGATGCAGCGTGCCTTTGCGAGCAAGCTGCCCCTGGGCAGGCTGGGCCGGCCGGAGGACGTCGCCGCTCTCTTCGCCTTCCTCGCCTCCGACGACGCGAGCTTTATCACCGGGCAGTGTTTCGTGATTGATGGTGGAGAGATAGCGGGAGGGCTGGCCAGCCAGCCGTAGTTTGTGAGCTGCGGAGGGGCAGGCTTCGCTTTAGAGCCTTCGCTCAAGCAATCACCAGTGCGTCAATCTGCGCGTCCGCTGAACCACTGAAACCGTGAGGCCACTGCAGCCTCTCTCAGTGTGTTCATTTCTCTCAGCGCCTCAGTGATTCCATCTCATACACCAGCGCGTCAATCTGCCGGCAAGATATCCCCAAAAGGGAGAAGGAGGTTTGATTCCCCTTGGCTCAAACGTCATTGTGAACTTTCAGACTAAACTGCAGGTTGGCTGACTCAATAAAGCCTGAGCCGACGGCCTTTGACAAAAAGATAAAGTGATGTACAATCCCCCTAGTACTCCATCACAGTGATTTTGATAGATGATTTTGCGTCCCCATGGAGGCCTGACTTGACATGTCAAATTCACCATGATGGAGTACCAGTTGTTGGCAGTCGTTCCAATCAAAGCCAAGTCCCTTTCTGAGACCGGTTTGGAACGCTCTGATCCAACGAAATTCAAGCTAGCCACGGAGGGAAAATCATTATGGCAGAGCGCGAGACTGGTACGGTCAAGTGGTTCAACGCAAGCAAGGGTTATGGTTTCATCGAGCGCGAGAGCGGTGGAGATGTTTTCGTCCACCACTCCGACATTGTTGGGACCGGCTTTGCAAAGTTAGACGAAGGACAGCGGGTGGAATTCTCGGTTGTCCAGGGGGAGAAAGGCCCTCGGGCGCAGGAAGTGACGCCTCTGGCCTAGAGCCGCAGGTAGATCTGAGACGTATGACGCACTTGGCAGCGCACGTTTCTTCGGGAGGGTGAATCTCGCTCAACGCTGGAAGAAGACTATCCTCATAATCCTCGTGTTGAACCAGTGTCTCGTAGTCTTCGGTGCACGCGTTGCAGAGGCGTTTCCAATGATTGCTGGTCATACAACCTCTCACTCTGTTGGGGCGCTGCCTAACTATGGTTGTTTGTATACGGAAACATCGGCTGCGTCAATCTGCGCGTCCGCTGAATCACTGACCCACTGAAACCGTGAGGCCACTGAAGCCTCTCTCAGTGTCTCAGTGATTCCATCTCGTACACCAGCCGGTCAATCTGCTGGTCGGTGGCCTCGATTGGGTGCTGGGGAGTTGCTTGTTCCTTCACCTCGACCGGTACCGGTGGGCGAAGGTTGCGGGGCGGCTTCCTGAGCGAACTTGTCCTGAGCCTGCCGAAGGAACCTCACGCACGGTTTGGGAGTGACGGCGGGGTGGGCGACCGCCCCACCGACCATAACTAGTGATGCTACCTGAACAAATCTGAATGTGAACCCGTTCTGATGAGCACTATCTCGCTCTCAGCTAGCTCATAGATCAACAACCAATCAGGCTCAATATGGCATTCTCGCGTGCCTTTATACTGCCCAACCAAGACGTGATCGCGATACTTCGAGGCTAGTTTCTCTCCTCTCACCAGGACTTGGCACTTTCTTCAATTTGTCCAAGTCCTCCTAATGTCCCTTAACAGTTGAGTTATCGACAGGTGGCACACAGAAGGTCAAAAGCTCTTTCAAGGTCCACTTGTGATCGGTGATACCAATTGCCATTGCCGGGGTCACCTGCCGCCACTTCTTGGGCGAACCACTGCCCTTGGTCGGTATCGGAGGTATGATTTCTTCTTGCAGACCACCGTGTGCCCAACAGAAATGGTAATAGCCGAGACTCAGGTGAAGCTGACGTTCCATCCAATAGTATTTCTTGGAGAAGCCCAAGGTCTTGCGGGTAAACCGCCGCTTCTGATGACGCATCGTGCCGTTCTGAGGTTCTACGAAAGCAGTGTTGAGGTGCTGGCTAACAGGTGAGTGGTCCAAGTAAGCTTGCAGCATCGCAGCGGTGCCGAAGACCACTTTCTCGGTAACTTTGACAACACGTCCTTTGCGCCGGTGCTTGACCACTTGGGCGTAGAGTAGATCGGGCGGCGGTTCCAGGCGTGGCTTGGGCAAAGGGCCGCGTGAGCCCTTGCGTACCGGTTGCAGCCAGTGGCCGAAGGACTTAGATTGCTTCCTTGTAATGGGGTCGCTGATCGCTGAAAAAGGCGTGTAAAGAGCCATCATTGGCTGTCTTGGTCTTTTGAAGTAATCGGTCGGCATTCTCTTGGTTGATTTTGCCCATGACGAAGGCTGGCACAATCTTGTGGACAGGGTCGAAGCTCAACCAGACCCAGCAATCGCCATACAGTTCCAACAATCGTTCTAGAGGAGTACACCGCGCTTCTTTTTTTTAACAAAACTCCAAAACTCATCGAGTTGAACCGCCTCGAAGTGCAGATTGACCATCAAGTAGCGGGAGACAGCTTCGACGTGCTGGGATGCTTTGTCCAACCAACTTGCGACCGTGTCTTTGTCGACATTCTTGATCCGAGCCGTTGCCCGAATGCCATTGCCTTCGGCCAAGCACGCTATCACGTCGTAAAAGGTCTGTTCATCAGTTTTCAGACCAAACAAGGGCGTGCCACGACGCGCAGAAAATGTTCGCCGACAGACCTTGCATTGTAGGAGTTGGGTTTGGTGTTTGCCATAGCGACCAGATCCAATAATCTGATTATCTACGCCCACCTTCCCATAGTTGGAGCAGTCTTCGTAAGGACAAAAGTACATACTGGTATCGATTTGCTTTTTGCGACCCATAGCCAACCTCCAGAGTTTGGCAACGCTCTCGTCCTGGCATTGAAAGCGAACGCCTATGATTAAGGTTGGTATGATACCACAAGTTAACTTAATTGTTAAGGGACACTAGGCGGATTTCTCTCAAGCGCCGTTTGTCATTTGTCCCCTATGGCGTTATAATCCCCGCGTTATGAACAGAATCGCACGCTTTGAAGCCCTGGCCGAGCGGTTGGTAGAGGGCACTTTCGCTCGCCTTTTCTCGGGGCGGCTCAGCCCGCTGGAGGTCGCCACGCACCTCGCGCGAGCCATGGAGGACTACCAGGCTCTCTCGCCCGAAGGCACGCCACAGGCCCCCACTCACTACTGGGTCTACCTGCACCAGGACGCCTGCAACGCGCTGGCGATTGAGCAACCGGCGTTGGAGGCGCAACTGGGCCATCACGTCGCGGAATTGGCCGGCCAGGCCGGTTTAGCGCTCGAGGTCAAGCCGGTCGTCCGCGTACTGCCTGACGAAGGAATGAGCCCCCACGAAGTGCGCGTCGAGGCGCGCTGGATGCCGAAAGAGACAGCAGCCGAAGTGGAGAAAACCCGCGAGATGGAGGCCGGTGAAGCGGAAGCCGAGGCGGAGGCAGAAGAGTTGGTAGCGCCGCTGAGCTGCCCATTCCTGATCCTGGAAGGCCGCCGCCACGTGAATCTTCTCCGGCCCGTGGTGTCTGTCGGACGTGCGCTGGAGAACGACGTCATTGTTGAAGATCCGCGCGTCTCCCGTCACCACGCTCAACTCCGCCGACGATATGGCCGCTACGTGCTCTACGACCTGGGGAGTTCCGGCGGTACGCAGATCAACGGCTACCCGATCGAGGAGTGTGTGCTGCACTCCGGGGACGTCATATCTTTCGCTGGCATCCAGGTCATCTACGGTGAGGATCCATCCACTCCCATTCCTCTACCGGGAAGCGAGGATACCCCGTTACTCTCCCCTCAGGAGCCTCAGGAGAATGAGCCCGGCTAGCGATGGACGTTCTGCTGCTAGTTCTGCGCTTTCTGCTCGTCGTCCTGCTATATGCTTTTCTGGCCGCCGTGCTGGTGATGTTGTGGCGCGACCTGCGGCAGGTGACTACCAGCCGCGAGACTGCCTGTCCGGCTGGGCAACTGGTCATCCTGCAGACGGCGGACGAGACGTTTGATGAGGGCATGACTTTCCCGTTGCAACCCATTACCTCCATAGGCCGTGCGCCGGCCAACACGGTGCTTGTCAAAGATACCTACGCTTCCGCTCAGCACGCCCTGCTGACCTGGCGAGAAAGCCAGTGGTGGTTGGAGGATCGGGATAGTCGCAACGGGACGCTGCTCAACGGCACACGCATCAGCGGCCCCACCGTCGTCAGCGCCGGTGACGTCATCGGCGTGGGGCGCACGCGATTGAAGCTGGAGTTGGAGTGATGAACCTGGGATTACACGATAAGATCGCACTGGTGACCGCTGCCAGCAAGGGCTTGGGCAAGGCCGTCGCACTACGCCTGGCCCAGGAGGGCGCTCACGTCGCTATCTGCGCTCGAGGCGAGGAGCACTTGAACAAGACCGCCGCCGAAATCGAGGCGAAGACGGGTCGCCAGGCGCTGGCGCTCCGGGCCGACGTCTCCGATCCGGCGGCTGCAGATGCGCTGGTCAAGGCCACTGTCGAGCGGTTAGAGCGGATTGACATCCTCGTCACCAACGCCGGGGGGCCGCCCCCAGGTCAATTTCTCGACCTCACCCCCGAAGACTGGGAGGCCGCCGCACAGTTGACGCTGATGAGCGCCGTGCGCCTCTGCTACGCCGTCGTGCCAGCGATGAAGGGGCATGGCGAGGGCTCCATCCTGGCCATGACCTCGATCACCGTCAAGCAACCGTTGCCCAATCTCATTCTCTCTAACAGCCTGCGCCTGGGGGTGACTGGGCTCGTCAAGACACTGGCCGACGAACTGGCCCCTTTCGGCATCCGCGTCAACGCCATCTGCCCCGGCTGGACGCGCACCGCGCGGGTGGATCAACTTCTGCGCGACCGGGCCGAGCGGAACTCCACCACACCGGGGGAAGAGGCTGCCAAGATTGCCGCTGTCATCCCGCTGGGACGGATGGGCACGCCGGAGGAGTTCGCCTCCGCTGCCGCATTTCTCGTCTCTCCTGCTGCCTCTTACGTCACGGGTGTCAGCCTGCTCGTGGATGGTGGGCTATACAGGGGGGTGACGTGAACGGCAGTGCGGGCCTCGAACGGGGCGACTGGCCCTGGCTGCTCAGTCTGCTGCTCATCGGTTGCCTGACTCTTGGCATCTTTGCACTCACCGCCTATCGTTTCACCGACGGCCAGGGGGGCGTCCCGCTGGACGACGCCTGGATTCACTTCCAGTTTGCTCGCAACCTGGCCCGAGGCGATGGCCTCTCCTTCAACCCCGGCCAACCCACGTCCGGTTCCACCGCACCACTGTGGACGCTGCTCCTGGCCGGTGTGTACTTCGTGGGCGGCGAGTTCCCCGTCGCCGGGCAGATGTTGAGTGCGGCCTGCTTCCTGGCCGCATTGGGGGCAACCTACGCGCTGGGCAAGCGATTTACGGGCAAGCGTTGGGCCGCCTGGCTGTCCGGTGCGATCGTCGCTACCAATGGGCGTATGATATGGGCGGGTCTCTCGGCGCTGGAGATTGGCCTGTTCGCCATGCTGAGCCTGCTGGCGATAAGCGCCCACCTGAGCGACCGGGCCGCCCGTCGCTACCGGCTCTGCACAGCCGCTCTCTTCGGGTTGGCAGCGCTGAGTCGTCCCGAAGGCTATCTGCTCTTTGCGCTGGCTATGGCCGACTTTGCGTTTGCGCTGACCATGCAGGAACACGAACCATGGCGCACCCGCTGGCGCCGATTGCCCCTGCTGCCCGTTATCCTCTTGGCTGCCATTGTGCTCCCCTACCTCGTCTTCTCACTGCGTACCAGCGGCCACCTCCTCCCCAACACCTACCACGCCAAAGCCGTCGTTGACTTCCGTCCCGACCTTGCGTTCCTCAGCGTGGCATCCAGGTATCTGATACTGGACAACCTGCTCTTGCTGCCCTTTTTCGTCCTGGGGTTGGGTGTGCTGCTGCGACGCGCCACGCTACTGAGCCTGTGGGACGCAGGCCTGCCGCTGGTCTACGCTTTCCTCCACGTCATGCCCTACCAGCACGGGCGGTACCTGATGCCGCTTATCCCCTGCAACGGGGTCATCGCCATTGTGGGGCTGCTGGAGGCACGACGGCTGGCACTCAGGCGCGGTTGGCGCTGGCTCATCTCTCCCTCTCCCCCCCCTACAGGGAGGGGCAGGGTGGTGGTGGCGGTGCTGGTCAGCGCGCTCGTCGTCGCCGGGACCGCTTGGCAACTGCCAGTGATGGCGAGCGAATACGCTTGGAACGTGGACAATATCAACGAGATGCACGTCGCGCTTGGTCACTGGGTGGCGGAGCACACCCCGCCGGACGCTCTCCTGGCCCTCAACGACATCGGCGCCATCACCTATATCTCTGAGCGGTCGGTGGTGGACCTGGCGGGCCTGGTCACTCCAGAGGTCGTCCCGCTTCTGCGCTCCCCTGACCGGGATTCGCACCTGGCCGCTCTTTTGGCCCAGCGAGACGTGCAGTACGTTATCATCTTTCCCAACTGGTTCCCCGACCTGGCCGCCCGCCGCGACCTGCTGGAGCCGGTGCACCAGGTGTCGCTGGAACGCAACACCATCTGCGGCGGGCAGACGATGGTCGTCTACCGCACCCACTGGCGCAGATAGGGTGGGTGGGGTAAAATAGGGGATGTTAGCGTGTGATGTGTGATTGTGGCTGTAACCTGGGAGGTGTAGAGATGACGTGGCAAGAGCATATCCGGGTGGACCCCAGGATCGCCTTTGGCAAACCTGTCGTTGCTGGTACGCGGATTCCGGTCTATATGGTGCTGGAACTGATCGAGGCAGGCTACACAGCGCGACAGATTATCGCCGACTTTTATCCCACGTTGACGGAGGACGCTGTGCGCGCTTGCATCCGCTATGCCACTGACCTTGCCAAGAACGAGGAGATCTACTTTGTCAGAGAAGTCGCCGCTACAACTGCTGGCTGATGAGTGCGTCTATAAAGCGACTACTGATTTTTTGCTCAGTCTAGGCTACGATGTGGTCACCGCACAGGAACTCGGCTTTTCAGGTGCTGACGACGACGTCATCATTGACAGGGCGGTGGCCCTTAGCCGCATTCTCGTTTCACGGGATATGGACTTTAGCAATATCCTCCTATATCCCCCAGCACAGTATCTGGACATCGTGGTATTGAAGATGAGTCCAGCAACGATGCACGCCGTCCAAAGTACTGAAGCAGGCCCTCGCACAGACGCGCGATCTTGCAGGTACGTTGCTTGTAGTAGACAGAAACAAATTCCGCATCCGCCGTCTTGAGCTATCATAAGAAACGCGGGCCGGCTGACCTGTTCACTCAACAACAGGCGACCGGCAATCTACCCACAGATCTACCAATTTCCCAAACACCAATACAAAGGAGTGCATCAATGACAGATAACCCCATTCGCATCGGCGTCATCGGTGGCAGCGGTCTCTACCAGATGGGGGGGCTGACCGACGTCGAGGAACGCCACGTCACCACCCCCTTTGGCGCTCCCTCCGACACCATCATCATCGGCACGTTGGAGGGAGTGCGCGTCGCCTTCGTGGCCCGCCACGGGCGCGGCCACCGCATTAGCCCTACCGAGGTCAACTACCGCGCCAACATCTTCGCCCTCAAGAGCCTGGGCGTCGAGCGGGTCGTCTCTATCTCTGCCTGCGGCTCCTTGCGGGAGCACATGCACCCTGGCGAGGTCGTCGTCCCCAACCAGTTGTTCGACTTTACCAAGAAGCGGGCCTACACCTTCTTCGGCAACGGGCTGGTGGCCCACGTCGGTGTGGCCGATCCCTTTTGCCCGCGCCTCTCGACCCTCCTGGCCTACGCGGTGGAGGAAGCTGGCGGGACGGTTCATCGGGGCGGATGTTTCATCACCATCGAAGGCCCCCGCTTCTCCACCAGGGGGGAGAGTTTTGCCTACCGCGCCTGGGGGATGGACATCATTGGCATGACCACCTCCCCGGAGGCCTTCCTGGCCCGCGAGGCGGAGATGTGCTACGCGGTGATGGCCCACGTCACCGACTACGACGTCTGGCACGAGACGGAGGAAGCAGTCAACGTAGAGATGCTGCTGGCGACGCTGTCCGCCAACACCGACTTGGCTCAGAACGCCCTCAGGAGGATGGTAGCCAAACTGGCCACCACGGAGTGGGACTGCGAATGCGGCTCGACGCTGGCGACGGCGCTCATCACCCAGCGGGGCCTGATCCCGGAGCAGGTCAAGCGCGACCTGGCGCCCATTGTGGGCAAGTACCTGAGGTGACCGATGGTCAGCCTGACGGAGACGGCACAGTTGGGGAGCGCCGTTCCAGGTAGCGCGTGAGGTGATCCAGCGTCAAACGTGAAACGTGAAACGTCAAAACATCTCCCGACTGGAGCGGGGGACCAGCAACTCCTCGCTGCGCTTCCTGCGCCGGGTGGTGGTCGCGCTGGGCGCGGAGGTGGAGGTCAGATTCAAGCTACTTGAAGCCGCAGATGGATAAGAAGCAGCCCCCCAGCATTTGAATATTTGAATACGCCCGATTGCAGGTCATAGTAGTGCCAGATGACACTTACAAGTGGACAAGTCCTACAGCATCGCTACCGCGTCGTCTCCCTGCTGGGGCAAGGGGGGATGGGCGCGGTCTATCGCGCCTGGGACACGCGGCTCAACATCCCCGTTGCTCTCAAGGAGATGACACCCCAGCCAGGGCTCGATGCTCAAACGCTGGCCCAACTGCGCCAGCAGTTCCAGCAGGAGGCGACCGTGCTGGCCCGCCTCGATCATCCCCACCTGGTGGACGTCACCGACTTCTTCGAGGAGGGGGGCAACGGCCAACGACCGCATGGCGACTCCCGACCAATTCGCGCCGCTGCGACGTTTGAACCCCCGGGTGAGCGGCGAAACGGAAGCGGCGGTACTGAGAGCGATGGAGTTGCCGATTGCCAACCGGTTCCAAAGCGCGGCCGGGATGAGAGCGGTGCTGGGCAGGGGAGCGGTTGCCCCGGCCCCACCCAGGCGGAAGCCGACGCCCAGGCGTCGGGCGACGAAGGTGCTGCCGGGGGCCCAGCCGGCCGTCCCGACCTGGCAGGAGCGCATACCTGGGCAGGCCTGGGCGATAGGCGGACTGGGTATACTGGCGCTGCTGGTGATCCTGGTTGGATGGGGACTTGGCTGGTGGTCCGCGGAGGAGCCAACACCGGAGGTCCCGGCCCCCACCAAGGCTCCAGCCGAGGCTGCAACTGAGCCTCCCCCCGAAGAGCCGCCCCCAACCTCAACCGCAGGCCCTGGTCTGGGCGACACCTGGACCCGTCCCGCCGACGGCATGGCGATGGTCTACGTCCCGGCCGGGGAGTTTGAGATGGGCAGCACGGAAGACAGTAACGAGCAGCCGGTGCACACCGTGGCGCTGGATGGCTTCTGGATTGACCGGACCGAGGTGACCAACGGGCAGTACCAGCGGTGCGTGGAGGCGGGGGACTGCGACCCGCCGGCAGAGAGCGACTCGTCCACCCGCGACGCATACTACAGCAACAGTGCCTACGACGACTACCCGGTCATCTACGTCAGTTGGCACCAGGCGGCGGACTACTGCGCGTGGGCGGGAGGACGGCTGCCGACGGAGGCGGAGTGGGAGTACGCGGCGCAAGGGCCAGATGGCCTCATCTACCCGTGGGGGGATGGTTCACCCGATGACACTTTGCTGAACTATGGCGAAAATGTGGGCGACACCACAGAAGTTGGTTCGTATCCCAACGGCGCTAGTTGGTGCGGC
>CAZMOT010000088.1:0-15367 GCA_964568065.1 uncultured Anaerolineales bacterium | reverse complement strand
AGAACCGCTAATTATACCACTACCAGAGGTAGTGGTTTCCGAGATGAATGAACGCTGGATCGTGGACGACCCGGACACGCTGATGTGGTGCGGCAGATGGTGCAAGAACGCGGATTCCAGGATGCCGACGGATAAGGAGCAGAGAGCATGAACGCAGACGTCTCGCGATTCAAGCGAAAGGCCGCCGAGCGGGCGGTGGAGTTCGTCGAATCAGGGATGGTGGTGGGGTTGGGCCACGGTAGCACGGCCATCTTTGCCGTGCGTCGCATCGCCGATCTGCTCGACGCCGGCGAACTGCAGAACATCGTCGGCGTGCCGTGCTCACTCCAGGTCGAAGCCGATGCGCGCGAGCTGGGTATCCCACTGACCACGCTGGACGAACATCCCGTCGTGGACCTGACGATTGACGGCGCGGACGAGGTGGACCCTGACCTGAACTTGATCAAGGGGGGCGGCGGCGCGCTCCTGCGCGAAAAGATCGTCGCCCAGGCCAGCCGCCGCGAGATCATTGTGGTGGACGAGTCCAAGTTTTCGCCCGCGCTGGGTACCCGCTGGCCGGTGCCGGTGGAAGTGGTCCCCTTTGGGTATCGTTCGCAGGCCACCTATATAAAGTCACTGGGGGCAGGGATAGCCCTACGGCAAAACAGTGACGGCGCCCCTTTCAAAACCGACCAGGGTAATTTGATCCTGGACTGTCACTTTGGGCCAATCTCGGACCCAGCCAGACTAGCGGCCCAGCTGAACGAGCGTGCCGGCATCGTGGAGCACGGGTTATTTCTGGGACTGGCAACCGATGTCATCGTCGCGGGAACAGAACGAGTCCGACATCTCAGGCATCACGTTTGACGCCTTTACACAGAGTCGGCTCCAGATGTGGTATAATGCCACCGGAAGGAGTCGACATGAACGAAGCGATAAAACGATTTGGTCGCTATCTGCAACGTCGTTACGGCGACCGCAGTACACCCAAACATTACCTGAGTGACATGCGGATCTTTGTCCGGCATATCGGTAGCAAGTCGCCGACTGAGGTGAGTGTGCAAGATATAGACCGCTTTGTTGATCAACAAGTATCTCAAGGCCTGAAGCCCACGACCATCAATCGCCGTTTGGCTACCTTGCGCACCTTCTTCGAGTTCCTGGCGGCTGAGAAGCCGGACCGGCCGTGGCCCAATCCTGTGAACTGGCGTCGTCACGGCGTCAAGCAAGGCGAACCACTGCCGCGCGATGTTCCAGATTCGGATGTGGAACGACTGTTTGCCACCATAGACGACGACCGCGACCGGGCAATGTTCGGCCTGATGGTCGGCGCTGGCCTGCGGGTGGGCGAAGTGGCTGCCATCCTCCTCCAGGACCTGGAAGCGCCATCGTCCCCCGACCAGATGGTCCGCCTGCGAGTACGGGGCAAAGGCCGCAAAGAGCGTATTGTCTGGCTCACCCCGCCCTTGTATGCCACTGTGCAGGCCTGGCTGCAAAAGCGTCCCAACAGTCCGAGTGACCACCTCTTTCTGAATCAACACGCTCGCTCCTTGAGCGTAAGTGGTATTGAGTATCGGCTGGGACAGCACGCTGAGAGGGCAAGTGTTTCGGTGACTTGTCACCAGTTGCGCCACACCTTCGCCTGGCGGTTGGCCGAGCAGGAGATGCCGATTGAGAGCCTGTCCAAGCTGATGGGTCATAGCCAGGTCCAGACCACCCAAGTCTACACGGCGGGCGCGGACCCCAAGCTGCGCGAAGCCTTGGTCAAGGCGATGGCTCGACTGGAAGAGACACCGCAGACACCAGTGGCCTCAGAGAATGTGGCAGCGCCCCAATCCGTGCCCCACCGACGGCGGGAACAGGCTGATCCCGTCGAATTGGACGCCTGTCTCGCCATCCTTGACCCCCTGCCAGGTTGGTTGCGAACGTCGTTACAGGACTACCTTGCCTGGCGTTGGCGCAACTGGCAGCCTCACATGGCCAGACAACACGGACGTCGTCTGGCCCGGCAGTTGCGTCGCAGTTGGGACTGGTTGTTAGACCACCAGGCATTGGATGGTTGGTCAGACCTGAAACGTAGCCGCCTGGAGGCCTGGATGAGCGCACGCCAACAAGCAGGCATCGCTGCCTCAAGCCGTATCACCGAGTTGTCTGATCTCCTATCCTGCTTGCGTTTTGTCGCCGATCAGGACATTTCCCTGGACCCCAACCTGTTCCGCGTGGCCTACCCGGAGCGGGAGGAAGCGGAGTATAACCACTTGGAGCAGGTGGTCCTGGCTCAGACCACCAACGGTACGCCCACGGCCACCCGTGATCGGGCTTGGTTCTTCACCTTGGCCCACACCGGCTTACGCATCAGCGAGTTGCTCAACCTCCGCTTAGCCGACCTGGACCTTGCCGGTGGACGCCTGATCGTGCAGGGCAAGAACAACCGAGACCGGGTAGTGTACTTGACGCCCACACTGACCCAAGCCCTGCAAAACTACCTGACTCACCGTGAATCGGTGACCGACGATCACCTATGGCTTGACGATGGAGAGCCTTTGCGGTATCATCAAGTGAGCTACCGCCTGCGTCGCTGGGGGCAGCTCTGTGGCGTGGCGGTCGCTCCCCATCGCCTGCGCCACACACTGGCTACCCGACTCATCAATCGGGGTATGCCGCTTGAGTCGCTACGCAAGCTGTTGGGACACAAGAAGTTGAACATGACTCAGCACTATGCCCGCATCTATGACGCCACAGCACAAAGACAATTCCAGACCGCTATGGCCAACATTGAAGGCATTGCTGTTAGTGACTGGCCTCAGCCGAGGAACGTCCTCACCGCTGTTGACCAGCCCGTTATGTTAAAGACCGACTCAGTGTAAGCGCATCACGTTTGACGCATCACGCGATACTCGAAGGAGCACCCAATGATCACAATTGAAGCATCCATCCTGGCGGCTGATTTTGCCCGTCTCGGCGAGCAAGCCCGCGAGGCGGAAGCCGCTGGGGTTGACGGCATCCAGGTGGACGTGATGGATGGGCGTTTTGTCCCCAACATCACCTTTGGGCCGGGCGTGGTGCGGGCGCTGCGCCCGCTGGTGAGCGTGACGCTGGATGCGGACCTGATGATCGTCGAGCCGGACCGCCATCTACAGGCATTCGCGGACGCCGGAGCGGACCGGCTGACCGTGCACCTGGAGGCCTGCACGCATCCCTATCGCGTGTTGCAGTCCATCCGTGAGTTGGGAGTTGAGGTGGGGGTAGCGATCGGGCCAGGTACGCCATTGAGCGATCTGGAAGAATTGCTGGGCCTGGTCGACCTGATCCAGATTATGACGGTCAACCCCGGTCGGGGCGGGCAGCTGTTCCTCCATAGCCAGTTAGACAAAGTCAGACGACTAGGACAGATTCTGGACGAGCGCGGATTTGATATCACCATTGGAGTGGACGGCGGGATCAACCCGGCCACCGCGCCGCTGGTGGTGAGCGCTGGGGCAACCGTGCTCGTGGCCGGGTCGAACATCTACAACGACGAGACATCGGTGGCCAGGAATGTAGCCGCGTTACGGAAAAGCATAGCTTGAAAGGATAGCAAAATGGAACCAAAAGTGGATATTGGCTTGATTGGATTAGCCGTTATGGGCCAAAACCTGGTCCTCAATATGAACGACCACGGCTTTACCGTGGCAGTGTACAATCGCACCACCTCCAAAGTGGACGATTTCATCAACGGCAACGCCAAGGGCACTGACGCCACTCCGTGGCGCGTTATCGGCACCCACTCCATCGAAGATCTGGTCAGTCACCTCAAGCGACCGCGCCGCGTGATGCTGATGGTCAAGGCTGGCAAGGCGGTGGACCTCATCATCACGCAACTCATTCCGCACCTGGAAGAAGGAGACATTATCATTGACGGCGGCAATTCCCTCTATACCGATTCCATGCGCCGGACGGAATACCTGGAGTCGCAGGGCTTACTCTTTGTGGGTACCGGCGTCTCTGGTGGCGAGGAAGGCGCACGCCACGGCCCATCTCTTATGCCTGGTGGCTCGCCTAAAGCCTGGCCCCACGTCAAACACATTCTTCAATCTATTGCTGCCAAAGTAGCGGACGGTACCCCCTGCTGCGACTGGGTCGGCGAGAATGGAGCGGGGCACTTTGTCAAGATGGTGCATAACGGCATCGAGTACGGGGATATGCAACTCATCTGTGAGGCATATCACCTGATGGACTCGGCGCTGGGCACGAACACCGAAGAAATGAGCCGGGTTTTCGCCGAGTGGAACAAGGGTCAGCTAAACTCTTATCTGATTGAGATCACGAGCAACATTCTGGCCTTCAAAGATGAGGACGGCGAACCCCTGGTGGATAAAATCCTCGACACGGCGGGGCAAAAGGGGACGGGCAAATGGACGGCCGTCGCGGCCCTGGAATCTGGCATTCCGTTGACGTTGATTGGCGAGGCGGTCTTTGGCCGTTTCCTATCGGCGCTCAAAGAAGAGCGCGTCGCTGCTTCTCAGGCATTATCCGGCCCTGACGTAACTTTTGATGGCGACACGAAAGCCTTTATAGCCGACATCCGCGAGGCGCTGTATGCTTCTAAAATTATGTCCTACACCCAGGGCTACATGCTGTTCCGCGCAGCCACGGCTGAATACGGCTGGAACCTCAACTATGGGGGCATCGCTTTGATGTGGCGCGAGGGCTGCATCATTCGGGCTGCCTTTTTGGACAAAATCAAGCAGGCCTTTGACCAAAATCCCGATCTGACCAACTTGTTGCTGGACCCCTATTTCAGAGCGCAGGTCGAGTCGGCGCAGACGGCCTGGCGTCGCATCGTCGCCCAAGCTGCCACGATGGGTATTCCGGTGCCGGCAATGTCCAGCGCGTTGGCCTTTTACGACGGCTACCGTCACGAGCGCCTGCCCGCTAATCTACTTCAGGCTCAACGGGACTATTTCGGCGCGCACACCTACGAGCGAGTGGACAGGCCGCGCGGCGAGTTCTTCCACACCAATTGGACCGGCCAGGGCGGCAATGTGACCTCTGGTTCGTATCAGGCGTGAGCGTGGTTGGATGCGACAGGAGTGTAACGAATGAACCCACGAGACACTACAACCATCGTCATCTTTGGCGCTTCGGGCGATCTGACGCGGCGTAAGCTGGTGCCGGCGCTGCACACCCTCTCCTGTGAGGAGATTTTGCCCCCGGCTACCCGGGTGATCGGCTTAGCACGCAGCGATCTCTCCGACGCCGCCTTCCGCGACCGGCTCTACGAGGGGGTGAAAGAATATGCCCGCCTCAGCCCCGGCATTTGCGAACTCTGGCCCAGCTTTGCCGGACGTCATTCCTATCTGGCGGGCAGCTACGATGACCCGGAGACCTACCGTCGCCTGGCGCAACGGCTGGATGGCAACGCGCTCTTTTACCTGGCCACCCCGCCCGTCCTCTACCCGCTCATCGTCGAGCAGTTGGGCCGTGCCGGGTTGAACAGCAGCGAGCGCGGCTTCCGGCGCATCATCGTCGAAAAGCCCTTTGGGCACGACCTGACGAGCGCCCGCCAACTCAACGCCCAGGTCCACGCCGTCTTTGACGAAAGTCAGGTCTACCGCATAGACCACTACCTGGGCAAAGAGACCGTCCAAAACATACTCACCTTTCGCTTCGCCAACGCCATCTTTGAGCCGCTGTGGAATCGCAATTACGTGGACCACGTCCAGATCACCGTGGCCGAGAGCGTCGGCGTGGGCCACCGCGCCGGGTACTATGAAAAGGCCGGCGTGCTGCGGGACATGTTCCAGAACCACCTGCTGCAACTGCTGACCCTGACGGCGATGGAACCGCCCGCTCTCTTCGAGGCGGACGGGCTGCGG
The DNA here is from genome assembly GCA_964568065.1 of uncultured Anaerolineales bacterium. Lineage (GTDB taxonomy): Bacteria > Chloroflexota > Anaerolineae > B4-G1 > B4-G1 > CAZMOT01. The sequence goes on along the minus strand of CAZMOT010000088.1, from coordinate 9,530 downwards.
GACGAAAAGGTCAAGGTGCTGCGGGCGGTCCGTCCCACAATCGAGAGCGTGCGCGGTCAGTGCCGGGTCTACCGCACCGAGGAGGGCGTGGCCCCCGATTCCCAGACACCGACCTACGCCGCGCTCTGCCTGCTGGTGGACAACTGGCGCTGGCAAGGGGTTCCCTTCTACCTCCGCTCCGGCAAGCGATTGGCGGCCAAATCAACCGAGATTACCATCCAGTTCAAGAGCGTGCCCCACCTGATGTTTCCACAGCCGCCGGGAGAGCGGATCACGCCCAACCGCCTCTCCCTCTGCCTCCAGCCAGACGAGGGGATTCACCTGCGCTTTGGAGCCAAGGGGCCGGGAGCCAGCATGCGCACCCGGCCCGTGGACCTCGAGTTCCACTATGCCGATGATTTTGGGGTCGGAGTGCTGCCGGAAGCCTACGAGCGGTTGCTGTTGGACGCGTTACAGGGGGACGCCTCCCTCTTTGCGCGGGCCGACGAGATCGAGCTGGCCTGGGGACTGATTGACCCCATCCTGGCAGGTTGGGAGCGGGATGACGCGGAGCCGCTGGCCTTTTACGAGCCGGGCAGTTGGGGACCGGCTGAGGCTGATGAGTTCCTGTCCCGCGACGGGCGGGTCTGGCACCACGGTTGCGTTCACGAGCACGGGGAGGAGGGATGAGCAGATTCGAGGTCTACCCGGACGGGGCCGGCTTGGCGCTGGCGGCGGCGGCCCATTTTGTCGAGTTGGCGGCGCAGGCCATTGAGGATCGCGGGCGGTTCACGGTCGCTCTGTCGGGCGGCTCAACCCCCCGCGCCACCTACTCATTGCTGGCAAGCACCGAGTTCGCCCCGCGTGTGGACTGGGCACGGGTGCAAGTCTTTTGGGGCGACGAGCGCGCGGATAAACAACATCCGTTCGCCCCGCCCGACCACCCCGAAAGCGATTACCGCATGGCCCGCGAGACGCTGCTGGACCACGTGCCCCTGCCGGCGGGCAACGTCCACCGCATCCGGGCCGAGCTGGACCCCCGGCGGGCCGCCGCGCTCTACCAGGAGGAGCTGGAAGCGGTCTTGGGCACGGGGGGACGGTTCGATTTTATCCTGCTGGGGATGGGCGCGGACGGCCACACCGCGTCGCTCTTCCCTGGCACTCTGGCACTGGAGGAGAAAACGCGCTGGGTGGTGGAGAACTATGTCGAATCGCTCGACTCCTGGCGCGTCACACTGACCCGGCCTGTGCTCAACGCTGCCCGCCAGGTGACGTTCCTGGTCAGCGGGGCGGCCAAAGCAGAGACCCTGGCCCGCGTCCGCGCCGGTGAACGATTGCCCGCCGCACTGGTGCACCCCTCGCCGGGGCGACTGACCTGGATGGTGGATCGAGACGCAGCGGGCGAGACGTAAAGAAGGAGAGTGTCATCGGCGAGCTGGCGACTCACGCCTACTCCTGCGAAAGAGCCATCCCCAATCGTCGCCGCGCTCGCCCCCCGCTTCCGCGAGATGTTAAAAGCGAACGCCGCCCCACGTCTTTGAACACTTTTAGGGGAGATGCTTCTATGGTACGCAGATCGTTTGGCATTGTCGTGATAGGATTGTTGGTTTTCATCTTCATCGCCGGTGTGTTGGCCTGGACTTAGCCCTCACCGAGGAGTAATAATATGATGGACTCAGAATATGAAGTGACAGACCGTGATGACTCCACTCCCCTCCCTGAAGGGGAGCACAGGCCCTGGATGGACTTTCAAAAGCCACCCCCAAGCGAATTGAGGACAAGGCTCACGTCCTTGCAATACAGTGTCACCCAGGAGAATGGGACAGAGCGCCCGTTTCAGAATGAATACTGGGACAACCACCGGGAAGGCATCTACGTCGATGTGGTCTCGGGAGAGCATCTCTTTAGCTCGCTGGACAAATTCGACTCCGGCACCGGCTGGCCCAGCTTCACCAGGCCCCTGGAGCCGGGGAACATTGTAGAGATAGAAGACAGATCGCTGGGCTTGGTCAGAATAGAGGTGAGAAGCCTGCACGGGGACTCTCACCTGGGGCATGTCTTCAACGACGGCCCGCCACCCACCGGCTTGCGCTACTGCATCAACTCTGCCGCCCTGCGCTTCATCCCCAAAGAGGAGATGGCAGAAGAGGGGTACGGTGAGTACCTGGAGCTTTTCGAGGGGGATTGACCAATGGCCAACTTGACCAAGTGGTCAATTGTAGTGATAATTGCCGCGAGCCTGGTGGGGCTGGCAGTGATTTTTCTTGGCTCGACTTGGAAACAAAAGGAGATACCGGATATGACGGAAAGCAACACGGTTTCCCCGTCCGCAATACCGGCGCTAGACGGTGCCGCGCCGATTCGCACCGAGACCGCCGCCTTCGCCTTGGGCTGATTCTGGGGGCCAGACTCCCGGTTCGGGAGCATCCCCGGCGTGGTTCGGACCCGTGTCGGGTACGCCGGCGGCACGACCGAGAATCCCACCTATTATCATCTAGGCGATCACACCGAGACGGTCCAGATCGAATACGATCCGACCAAGATTTCGTACCAGGAGCTGCCGGACGTTTTCTGGGCCGGGCACGATCCCACGAGGCCGGCCTTCTCGCAACAATATGCCTCCATCATTTTTTGCCATAACTATGAGCAGAGAAGGCTGGCCCAGGAATCAAAGGAGCGCCAAGAAGCCCGGTGCGGCTGCCGGGTCTATACCGAGATCGTCCCGGCCGCCGCGTTCTACCTGGCCGAGGACTATCACCAAAAGTATCGGCTGCAACAATCGCGCAAGTTCGTGAGCGAGTTCAAGGCCATATACCCCGACAATAGCGATTTCGTGAACTCGACGGCGGCGGCGCGCGTGAATGGGTATCTCGGCGGTTACGGCGCGCTCGCCGACCTGCAGGCCGAGATTGACGACCTGGGTCTTTCCCCGGTGGCAAGACAGAGGCTGCTGGATCTGATCCGGCGACGCGAATGATGAATCTACAAGAGGAGTACAATATGAACTACCTGGTGCGCCAGGGAGACGGGGCCTGGGTCTTGCGGGTCAACGTGGGCACACAGATTGGTCGTGACGACCAAATCCTCTACGAGTACCGCGCCCTCAAATTGCTCGAGAGCACCGGCGTCACTCCGAGGCCGTTCTACATAGACGACAGCCGCGAACAATTGGCGTATGGTGTATTGCTTATGCAGTATCTACCCGGCGAACCGCTGGACTACCGGCGCGATTTAGAAGCCACGGCCCGCCTCTTCGCCCGTATCCATAGCCAGCCGGTGGCCCCGGAGGAGAACCACCTCATCCGCGAGGAGCGCCCGCTGATTATGACTTACGAGGAGTGCTCGCGCCTGCTGCCGGTCTATCTGGAGTCGGACCTGGCCGACCCCGCCCTGCGCGATTACCTGCGGGAGGTGCTGGATTGGGCCGCCGGTGCGCGTCACCGCGAGGCGTACTTTCTCGCCGACCCGTACCCCTGCATCATCAACACCGAGGTCAACTCTGGCAACTTTCGTCAACCGGGAGCAAGGGACAATCCACCTGGTGGACTGGGAAAAGCCGCTCTGGGGTGACCCCTCGCAGGATCTCTCTCACTTCCGCGTGCCGACGACGACGTCGTGGAGGAGCGACTACCGCATGACGGACGAGAACAAGCGAGCTTTCCTGAACGGTTATCGCGCCGCCATCACCGACGCCCAACCTGCGCGACACCATCGCGGAGCGGGTGCGCTTGCGCGACCCGTTCAACTGCTTGCGCGGCATCTCCTGGTCGGCGATGGCCTGGGTAGCCTACCAGACAGGGGAACACGCGCTGCGGAACGAAGACACGTTCCGCAAGGTGAGCGCATATCTACACCTGGACTTTGTGCGCAGTCTCTTTGATCCCTATCTGCGGGAGTAGCAGGCATTATGCGAGTTATCTACGACTGCGACAACACGATGGGGTTGCCGATGAAGGAGATAGACGATGGCCTGACGTTGCTCTACCTCCTCGGCCGGCCCGACGTGGAACTGCTGGGCGTCACCACCACCTTTGGCAACGGCGACATTGAGGAGGTCTATTCGCAGACGGAGCGGCTGCTCGACGACCTGGAATACGGCGACATCCCGCTGTTCAAGGGTGAGAGGGAGCGCGGCCAACCGCCCACCGAGGCGGCCCGCTTTCTGGCCGATACCGCCGCCGCCCATCCCGGCGAGATCACGCTGCTGGCGACCGGCCCGTTGGGCAACCTGCGCGCCGCCGCTAAAGTGGACCCTGCCTTCTTCGGCAATCTCGAGCAAGTCGTCTGCATGGGCGGCTACCTGCGCCCATTGCGCATCGGCTGGCGGGACCTGGCTGAGCTGAACCTTTCGGCAGACCCAGAGGGCACGTTCGCCGTGCTCAACGCCGGGTGTCCGGTCACGCTGATGAACGCGCACGTGTGCTTGCAAGCATCCTTCGGCTGGCGCGATCTGAGGCAGGCGAGATTTTTGGGGCGAGAGATGCGCCGCATCATCCGCAACTGGCTGCTGACGTTTGGCATCTATTGCGGCATTTCCGTGTTCTACCTGTGGGACCTGCTGCCGGCGGTCTACCTCTCGCACCAAGAGCTGTTCGACGAGAATCCGGTGGTGGTACGTTCGTCCGTGGCCGACCTGGAGACGGGCACGCTCGTCATCGGAGACGAAGGGGAGGGGGCGCTCATCAACATGCCAACCCGCATCCTGGAACCGGAGCGATTCAAGGCGCTCCTCTTTGCCGCCTGGCAGCGTGTGCTGTGCGAGGACAAGTGACGCTCGTATCCGTGATCATACCGGCTCTGAACGAGGCGGAGAGCATCCACCAGGCTATCTCCGCCGCCCGGCGGGGCTATGCGCCCGACGAGGTCGAGATCATCGTCGTAGATGGCAGCAGCAGCGATGGCACGCCCGGCCTGGTTCCACCCGACGTGACTCTCATTCGCGCGCTGCGCGGACGGGCGGTGCAGATGAACCGAGGCGCGGCCACCGCCCAAGGCGAGATATTGCTCTTTTGCCACGCCGATTCCCAACTGCCCGCCGGCTGGCGCGAAGCGGTGATCGAACCGCTGAACCGGCCCAGCGTGAGCGGCGGCACCTTCCAAACGCTGATCTTGCCCGCGCGGGGCATTTTGCGCATCCGTAACAGCTTGACCTTTCCTGCCGACTGGAAAATCATGTACGGCGATCAGGTGCAGTTCATGCGCCGCGTCACCTTCGAGCAGGTGGGAGGATTCCGCGAGATTCCGTTGATGGAGGACGTGGAGATGGCACGAGCACTGCATCGCGTGGGACGCCTGGTGCGCGTTCCCTTGCGGGTGATTACCTCCAGCCGTCGCTTTCTGGAACGCGGGCCGCTCCGTCAGTGGCTGGCGAATACCTGGCGCATGATCCGCTACCTCTACTTGGGAACAGCGCCGGAACGACTCGCGCGGGAATATGACGGAAGGGGGTAAGAATTTGAGCCGTCACCTTATCGTATATGCAAAGCGCCCGCTGGCGGGGTAGCGCCTCGGCGCTGTCATCGGGGAAGAGGAGGCAGCGGGGGTCTACGCCCGGCTGCTCTATGAATACCTGCTCGACCTGTTGCACGCTGACTGGGTGGACACACGTATCGAACTGTCCGTGGCCGCCCCGGCCGATGTGTCCTTCTTCGCCACCGCGTTTCCCGAACTGAGGTGCGACCCCAAATCGAGGGTGACCTGGGGCAGCGAATGGCAAACTCATTTGAGGAGGCGTTCGCGGCGGGGGCGACGACCGTCGTCCTGACAGGGAGCGACATCCCCGGCTTGGACCGCCACATCGTGCAGGCCGCTTTCGACGCGCTGGCGACTGCGCCGCTGGTCATCGGTCCGGCCGGCGACGGCGGCTACTATCTGATCGGTATGCGCGCGCCGGGCGCTCCCCTGTTCGAGGGAATTGCCTGGAGCACGGAGGCTGATGCGCTTGATCCCCGTGCTGCCCTGGGAGGTGCAGAATTACGTCGCCGGACTGACCAAAGTCTCCCCGCTGACCTTTATCGCCGGGACAATGCTCGGCATCATCCCCGGCTCATTCTCACTGGTCTTTTTGGGGGCCGCTGCCACCGATCCCACATCTTGGCAGTTCTTTGCGGCAGTGGCCCTAAAGATCGTGACCGCCCTCATTCCGGTTGTCGTCATTGCCATCCGCAACCGCCGGGGCAAAAAGATGGAAGAGGAGATCGTCACGTGTATCTACTGCGAGCTTGCTAACCCCGCCGGTTCGACCCACTGTTCCGCCTGTGGCAGACCGCTGGGAAAAGTCGCGAAAGAGTTCATACTATGAAGTGGGAAGGTCGAGAGTTTGAAGATAGCCTGAGAAGGCTCGCCGATTTCGGTCTGGACAATTGCATCGGAGCCAACGATTGTATGAAGGCCTGCCCGGTCAACCGGCTGCGCGTCAACCAGAACGAATTGGACTCGGTGCTGGTCTCGGGTGTGTGGACGGAACGGGTGCAGACCTTTGTGACAGAGTGCGTCCAGTGCGGCACGTGTACGCTGGCCTGCCCGGCCGGCGTGCAGCGCGACCAGATGATGCTGCTGCTCAAGACGATGCTACCATCTATCCCCAAAGAGTGGCAGAGGTACTATGCCATCAAGGGCCGGCGCGATCGCTCTTGGCTGATCTCGTTACTTGATGTGGGGATGCGTCTCAATCTGGGTCCATTGGGGAAATACGTGGACAAGAGGAGCCTGGATCAAAAACCCCTCCTGTTCTATTTTGGCTGCTACATCGCCTCACCCTCCGGCTCCCCGGCTGCCACGCTAAAGCTGGCCGACCGGTTGGATCTCGACTACGAGGCGCTGGGCGGCGTGCGCTCCCGTTGCGGCTGGCCCCAGTATCTCACCGGGCGGATGGGTTACGGTCAGCAGATGCTCCTCCACCTGGGTAAACTGATTGACCAGGCCCAGCCCGAGGTGATCGTCAGCGGCTGCGCCGAGTGTTACGCGGCGTTGCTGCGGCTGAAGAAAAAGACCGGTGCCACCTGGACCCCGTTGACGACCCCGGAGTGGCTGCTGCGACACGCCGACGAACTCGCCTGGCGCAAATTTGACTACCCCATCGCCGTGCACAACTCGTGCCACGTCACCAAAAAGGCGGGCAAGCCACAACCTGTCCGCGATCTCCTCTCGCGGATGGCGGACGTGATCGAGATCGCCGATACACCCCAGGATTGCGTCTGCTGCGGCTACTACAACATCCACGCCAACCACGAATTGAACCACCGGTTGCACGAGGAGAAGCTAAAAGTGGTAGGGGAGAAGGGCGCGGAAGGTATGGCGGTCGAATGCGTCACTTGTTGGGAATCGTTCGATCCACTATTCAAGGAAGCCGGCGTGCCATTGTGGGAGCTGATGGTGGCGGCCGAGCAGGCCACACGAACGGAGGCGGACAATGATTGATACCCAATACCTCATCATCGGCAACGGAATGGCGGGCATAACCGCTGCGCAGGAGATCCGCCACGCAGACCCGGCCGGACGCATTTTGCTCATCGGCGACGAAGACGAGCCGTATTACTATCGCGCCTCCCTCTCCGAGTGGATCTCTGGCCAGACGACGGACGAGATGCTGCCGGGCAGGACGCCAGAGTTCTACAATCAGATGCGCATCGAGCAAATGACCGGGTACGTGGTGCGGTTGGGACCAGAAGTCAGACAGGTTCATCTGGCCGAAGGCGGCGTGATCGGCTACGACGAGCTGCTCATCGCCACTGGTGCGCGCGCCAACGTCTACCCGGTGGAGGGGTTGGAAGAGGTTATAGTTTTCCGCAACCTGTCCGACGCGCGGGGGATCAAGGAGCGATTGGGTTGCTGCGGGCGGGCGCTGATCGTGGGCGGCGGCATCCTGGGGCTGGAGCTGGCGGGCGCTCTGCACAAAATGGGTATCCAACGCATTGGAGTCGTCCAGCGGACGCCGCCATTGGGGAAGCCGCTGCTCGATGCACCAGCGGCAGAGTGGCTCCAGAAACAGATGGAAACAGACGGCGTTGATCTGTTCATCAATGACACAGTCGCACAAGTGGAGGGAAAAACAGCGCACTTTGAGAGCGGGCGTACCTGGGACTTTGATATTTTGGTGCAAGCGATTGGCATTACGCCCGTCTTCCCGGAAGTGCCGGGGCTGGTGGCAGGAAAGGGCATTCGCATAGACGAGCGCTGCCGTACCAACCTGCATGGCATCTGCGCCGCTGGCGACTGCACCGAGACCCGCAGCCCTGGCACCGATCGCTGGCAGACAACCCGCATCTGGCTTGATTGCGCCAGGCAGGGCAAAGTCGCTGGGCGCAATATGGCCGGCCAATATGCCACGTTGTCTGCCCAGCCCTTTTTCAATGCTTCCATCATCTATACTCTGTTCTACACCTACGTCGGCGAACCGCACGGCGAGGGGGGCGAGGTGTATGTCTGGCAGGAGAGCGGGGACAAAAAACGTCCGGGCGGTTACCGCAAGGTCCGTGTGGTGGACGGGCGGCTGGCGGGGGCGCTGCTGTTGGGCGAGCGGCACGGGAGTATGGCATTATTCAAAGCCATCGGCCGGCCGGTGGCAGAGTTTGGAGCCGACGTCCTTCCCGACTTTCCCTGGAACGATCTGATCGGGCAGGACTGGGACTATTTGTTTTACTGATGACAGAGCCACCAAAGACACTGGGTATCGCCGGCAGCCCCCGGCGCGGGGGGAATACAGAGATGCTTTTGGATAGATTCCTGGCCGGAGCAGAGAGCGCGGGCGCCGCTGTGGAGAAGGTCGTGGCTGCGCGGCTCAAGATTGCCGGCTGCGTCGCCTGCGATGGCTGCTGGGAGGACGGGCACTGTGTGGTGCAGGATGACTTTCAGGCCGTGTACGAAAAGCTCGTCGCCGCCGACGTGATCGTGCTGGCCGCGCCGCTCTACTTTTGGAGCCTGCCCGCGCAGCTCAAAGCGCTGATAGATCGCGCTGTGTCAGTGGGCGCGCAAGTTTGTCGAAAAAAAGCCGCTGCCGCCTACCCCGGCCGGTCACGCCCGACGGCGTGGCGTGTTCATCGGCGTGGGTGGCGAGGCCGAGCCGGATTTCCGAGGGGCGATACGGACGGTCGAGGGCTTTTTTGGCGTGCACGAGGCGGACTATTGGCATGAACTGCTCTATGGCAACCTGGATGCCAGGGGAGAGGTCGAGGAACACCCCACAGCGCTGCAAGAGGCTTTGGACTTGGGACGCCGGGCCGTCGAGGAACCTTGGGAATGAGAAAGGATAAGCTGAATGTCTAATCGTTTGGCAGATGAAACCAGCCCCTACTTACTACAGCACGCCGAAAATCCAGTGGATTGGTTCCCCTGGGGTGAGGAAGCGCTGCAAAAGGCCAGGGTTGAGGGCAAGCCGATCTTTCTCAGCATCGGCTACTCCGCCTGCCATTGGTGCCACGTGATGGCGCACGAGTCGTTCGAGGACGAGCGCGTGGCTGCAATCCTGAACGAGCGTTTTGTCAGCATCAAGGTGGATCGGGAGGAGCGGCCAGATCTGGACCGCATCTACATGAGCGCGGTGCAGGCGCTGA
>CAZMOT010000087.1:0-15368 GCA_964568065.1 uncultured Anaerolineales bacterium | reverse complement strand
CCCCCACGGGGGGGGAAGCCCGTTCCCCCTCAGTCCCCTCTCCAGGGGGAAAGCCCTGCCATCCGCGCAGCGTCGCCAGCACGTCGTCGAGGGCCTCACGGCTGTGGATCACCACTGGCAACCCCAACTCCGCTGCTAGCGCCAACTGGTCCGCGAAGACTCGCCGCTGCACCGGGCGGGGTGGGAGGTCGCGAAGCCCTGCTTCGTTGTAGTAGTCCAGCCCGATCTCGCCGATGGCGACCACCTTCGGGTGGCGGGCCAGGGCGCGCAGCTCATCGAGTACCGCCGAGGTGACCGTCTTCGCGCCGTGGGGATGGACTCCCACGGCGGCGTAGATGAAATCGTGCTTTTCCGCCAGCGCCACAGCCGCATGGCTGGAGGCCAGGTCTGTCCCCACGTTCAGGATGGCAACCAGCCCCGCTTCCTGCGCTCGCTCGATCACCGCCTCCCGGTCGGCGTCGAATTGGGGAAAGTCCAGATGGGCGTGGGAGTCAATCAGGCGCATCATCGTCGCCGTCGTCTTCGCGGTGCTCCGGGTACAGCACAGTTCGATCATCTTCCCCGTCGCCGTCCCCTTCGCCGCGCTCCTGGTCGAGCACAACTTGGCCTTGCTCATCAAGTATGTACTCGATGGCCGCTCGTTTGTCCGCGCCCGAAAGCATCGCGTCCAACGTCATCCCGCCCCGCATTCCAGCGCGGCGCAGCTTGTAGGGCTCAAACGAGACCTCACCTGTGATGAGGCCGACGATGAGCAACAACGCGACCATACCGATGAAGCCCACAAAGACCCAGAACCCCGTCATCGAGGGGGGCGCTGCTCCTGGTATCGGCGTCGGCGTCATATCTTTGCTCCTGCTACGCCAGCCCCGCCAGCCGCAGCCCTTCGTCCAGCAGCGGCTTGACCTTGCTCTCGTCCGTCGTCTCGCAGTAGACGCGGATGATGGGCTCGGTACCGGAGAAGCGGATCAGGAGCCACCCCCCATCCTCCAGCACGTACTTGTAGCCGTCCAGGGTGACGATCTCGGCGACCCGCAAGCCCGCCAGGCTCTCCGGGTCGGCTGCATCCAACCGGGCCTTCGCCTCCGGTCGCTGATCCGAGGGGAAGCGGGTGTCTATCCGGTCGTAATAATAGGAAGCGCCCAGTTTGTCGTACAGATGGGCGATCAGTTGGGAGGGGCTCTTGCCTGTGCGCACCATCAGATCCAGAAAGTACAAGTTGCCCAGGATACCATCCCGCTCTGGGACGTTTCCGTGGAAAGCGTACCCGCCACTCTCCTCCCCGCCGATCATCGCGTCCGTCTCCAGTATCTTGGGGCCCACGTATTTGAAGCCCACCCCGGTCTCGTGGACCGGCACGTCGTACATCTCCCCCAGTTTCTTCAGCATCGAGGTGGTCGAGACAGTCTTGACGATGGCCCCCCGCTCGCCGCGCACCTCGAGCAGGTAGTAGGCCAGGAGGGCGTAGACCTGCAATTGGTTGACAAACTTACCGTTTTCGTCGCCGATGCCTATCCGGTCGGCATCGCCGTCCATAATCAGGCACACGTCGGCTCCCAGTTCGACCGTCTTTTGCAAGGCGACGTCCACGTTGGGCGGGATGGGCTCTGGACGGACCATATCCGGGAAGAGGGGGTTAGGGACGTTGTGGATCTCGGTGACGCGGGTGTGGCCTCCTTCCAAGAGGCGGGGGAACCAACCGATGCCGTTGCCCCACATCGGCTCGACCAGGAGGTGGAGGCCGGCTTTCTTGACACGTTCGATGTCCACCAGTTCGCCGATGTGAGCGATGTAGGCCGGGGCGGGGTCCCATACCTTGATGCGGCCCTGCTCCCGGGCCTCTTCAAAGTCCATCCGCTGCACCTGCTCGATGTACGGGATGACAGCTTCAATCTCCCGCAGTCCCTCCGGGGCCACCGCTGCCCCGTGCTCGTCCCGCACCTTGAAGCCGTTGTCCCACGGCGGGTTATGGCTGGCGGTGACGTTGATCGCCCCGGCGGCCTTCTGCGCCACGGCAGAGTGTGAGATAACAGGTGTGGGAGTCGGGCCATCCGTCAGCCAGACCCGGTAACCGTTGGCGGCCATCACCTCAGCGGCGGCGATGGCGAAGTGGCGGGAGGCGAACCGCCGGTCGTGGCCTATTACTAAATCGGCGTCAGCCTGGCCTTGAGCGATCAGGTAGTGAGCGAATCCCTGGGCGCAACGGCGCACGTTGTCAAAGGTATAGTCCTCAGCGATGCGCCCTCGCCAGCCATCGGTGCCGAAATGGATGTCGGTCATACCTCTCCCCCTCGTTTCGTTGGCTTTCAGATTTGCCTTACTCCAACCCATGCTCCTGCTGTACCAGTGCCAGGTCGCTATCCACCATCATGCGCACCAATTCCTGGAAGGAGACTGATGGTTCCCATTTCAGCACCTTCCGGGCCTTGCTGGCATTTCCTATGAGGAGGTCCACCTCTGCCGGCCGCATGAAGCGAGGATCTTGTGTCACGTACTCTTGCCAGTTCAGGTCCACGCACGCGAAAGCTTCCTCGCACATCTGGCGAATGGAGTGGGTCTCCCCCGTGGCGATCACATAGTCATCTGGCGCGGGCTGCTGGAGCATCAGCCACATAGCTTGCACGTAGTCACCGGCGAAGCCGATATCGCGGCAGGAGTCCAGATTGCCCAGCCGGAGCTCGTCGGCCAACCCAAGTTTGATCTTTGCTACCCCGTGGGTGATCTTGCGCAGGACGAACTCCAGACCCCGGCGGGGACTGGTGTGGTTGAAGAGAATGCCAGAGGTGGCATGGAGGCCGTAGGACTCCCGGTAGTTGACGGTGATCCAGTGACTGTAGATCTTGGCAACGCCGTAGGGACTGCGGGGGTAGAAGGGGGTTGTCTCGTTCTGGGGCACCTCTCGCACTTTGCCGAACATCTCGCTGCTGGAGGCCTGGTAAAAACGAACGCTCGTATCCACTGTGCGGACAGCTTCGAGGATACGGGTCACCCCCAGCGCGGTCACCTCACCGGTGAAGACCGGCTGCTCCCAGGAGGTAGGCACGAAGGACTGGGCTGCCAGGTTGTAGACCTCGTCGGGCTGGTACTTTTGGAGGACACTGATCAACGACCCCTGGTCCAGCAGGTCGCCGGAGGCCAGCGTGATCTTGTCCTGTATGTGCTGGATGCGAGAGAAGTTCAGCGTGCTGGTGCGCCGCACCATCCCGATGATCGCGTATCCCTTCTCCAGCAGGAAGTCGGCCAGGTAGGAACCGTCCTGGCCGGTGATACCAGTGATGAGTGCTTTGGGCATCTATTTGCTCCTCATTTTTTCTATGTATCTTCCGCCTCGACCTGCTCTCGCCAGTACTCCAACACATCCCGCAGCGTCTGCTCGAACGGAATCTGGGGAGCCCAGCCCGTCAGCCGGTGGAACTTCTCCGCGCTGCCGCAGACTACCGGCACGTCCACTGGTCGGTAGCGGTCCGGGTCTCGCTCGACCTTGATCTCCACTCGCGCATAACTCAAGAGTATCTCCAGCAGCCCACGCACAGACTGCGGCCGCCCCGAGGCCAGGTTGTACACCTCTCCTGGCTCACCTCGGGTCGCCGCCAGGTAATAGGCTCGCACGATATCCCGCACGTCGGTAAAGTCGCGGGCTGCGTCCAGGTTGCCGACCTTCATCACCGGTTCCTGCAGGCCAGCCTCGATACGCGCGATCTGGCTGGCAAAGGCCGGGACGACGAAGCGAGGGGACTGCCCCGGCCCGGTGTGGTTGAATGGACGCACACGCACGACGGGCAACCCGTAGGCCAGGTGATACTGGAGTCCCAAAAAGTCCTGGGCGACCTTGCTCACCGCGTAGGGATTGTTGGGCCGCAGCGGGTTCTCCTCGGTTTGGGGCAGCTCCTCCGGCTCCGGCGCGCCATACTCCTCGTTCGAGCCGATCACCAGGAACCCCACCGTACGCCCCGACCGCCGCACCGCCTCCAGCAGGTTCAGTTCCGCGCGGATGTTGTTCTCCAGCGTATCCCACGGGTCCGCAAAGGAGGTGGGAACGAACGATTGAGCAGCCAGGTGGAAGATATAGTCGGGCTGCACCTCGCCCACGAGCGCCTGCACGTTCTCCGGATCGCGCAGATCAGCGTACCTGAGCCTCAGGCGTGGATCCGGCGACTGGTCATCTACTGGCTGGGGATAGACCGTGCCCATCAATTCCCAGTCGGTGTGCGCCAACAGGTAGGTACATAGGTGCTTCCCGACGAAACCACCTGCCCCGGTGATCAGTGCTCGCAACGGTATCCTCCCCGATGGGGCAGATTATACCGCACTTTCCCCTCCCTGTAAAACCTTGCCGCTCCTGCCACATCGGTGTACAATCAACAACCGTGAGTCACAAGCTCCTCGTCGTGGACGACGAGCAGGCCATCACTGACTTGCTCGAATACAACCTCCGGCGCAACGGCTACCGGGTCGTCGTGGCCCACGATGGCCGCCAGGCGCTACGGCTGGCCCAAGCTGAGCAGCCCGACCTGGTCATCCTCGACCTGATGCTACCCGGCCTCGACGGCCTCGACGTCTGCCGGGCGCTGCAGCGCGCAAGCCCCGTGCCCATCATTATGCTCACCGCCCGCGACGAGGAGGTAGACCGCGTCGTGGGACTGGAGCTGGGCGCCGACGACTACGTCACCAAGCCGTTCAGCGTGCGCGAGCTGATGGCACGGGTCAAGGCCGTGCTGCGCCGGGTCGCTTCCGGGGAGACCGGTGCTGTTGCCGTGCATCGTGTTGGCCCGCTGGAGATAGACACCCTCTCCCGCGAAGCCCGGCTCGAAACCACTCCGCTGCCCCTCACCCAACTGGAATTCGACCTGCTGGAGACACTGGCCCGCCACGCCGGGCAGGTACTCAGCCGCGAGCAACTGCTCGACCAGGTATGGGGCTACGACTACTACGGAGACGCCCGCGCCGTGGATAGCGCCATCAAGCGGCTGCGTGCCAAACTACGGCAAGCCAGCGGTGACCCCAGCATCATCTCCACCGTCCGCGGGATCGGCTACAGGCTCGAACGCAACTGATTCACTATTCGTTTGACACACTCCTGACACACAATCCTGCTACAATAAGCCCGCCATGTTCAAGTCCATCCGCTCCCGACTGATCGCCTCCTACCTGCTGGTCATCCTGCTGGCGATGGGAATCGCGGCCGCGCTGGCCTGGAGTGCCCTCGACCGTGCTTTCCTGGACGTGCTGCGTGAGAACCTGCTGGCCCAAGCCCGCCGCGTAGCTCAGACCGTTGAAGCTGGCGAAGCGAGCGACCTCACCGCGCTGAACATAGATCCGACCCAACCTGTCCCTGATCTGTATTCGCAGACCGCCAACGTCCTGCCCGGCTACCACACGCGCGTTATTGACGAAGAAGGTGTGGTTATCCTAGACCTGGCGGCGACCGATGCCCTCACCGCAAGTGAGACGCTGCCCTCCCCACCCCTCATCCAACATAGGAGGCTGGCGACTAACCTGGGCATCTCCCCGGTGGATGACACTCCCCCCGCCCTACTAAACCGCCCAGAAATCCAAAGCGCACTGGCTGGAGAGCCCGCGACGGCTGTACGCTCCTACGACTGGGCTCCCGAACGACGTGTCCTCTACGCCGCCTACCCTGTGTGCTCTCCCGATGGCAGCGTGACCAGTGTCGTCTACATCGCCAGCCCGCTCCCCCGCCTCAGCCTCAGCTTGCTGCCTGTCACCTTTGGCCTGCAAGTGCTGGGCGGTGCGTGCCTGGCTACGTTGCTGGCCGGATTGACCGCTTTGCTGCTGGCCCGCACGCTCACACGCCCCCTGCGTCATCTTACCGATGCCGCTACGACCTTGGCACGTGGCGATCCGGCCCCTTCCATCCCCCCGGCCTCTACCACTGAACTGCGCCGCTTGGGCACGGCCTTCAACACCATGAACACCAACCTGACCTCTGCCCACGATGCGCTGGCCGCTCAGGCCCGCCAGCGGGAGGCCATGCTCGAAAGCCTGGCTGACGCAGTCCTGGCAGCCGATGCTACCGGCGGGATCATCCTTGCCAACCCGGCTGCCTCTGCCCTGCTGAAAGTTACTCCACAGCTCCTTCACAGAGCGATCCAGCACACCCTGGCCCTCGGAGAGCCTCACGCGACGGAGATTAGTGCCCGCAACCAGGTCATCGAACTCTTGACCACCCCCCTGCGTGACGAGAACGGGCACCTCAGTGGAGCCGTCGCCGTCGGCCATGACATCACCGCCTACCGTCAACTCGACCGGCTGCGCACCAACTTCGTCTCCGACGTCTCCCACGAACTGCGCACACCGCTGACGGCGATCAAGGGCTTCATCGAGACGCTGCAGGACGGTGCGGCCGACGACCCAGCCGTGCGAGATCGCTTCCTGCGCACCGTCGCCGCCGAGACCGAGCGTCTCATCTGCCTGACCAACGACCTGCTGTTGCTCACCCGCGCCGACGCTGGGCAACTCGAGCTGCGCCTGGCTCCGACCGACCTGTTCGTCTCCGCCCGCCGCGCTGCCGCCCAACTGGAGGGCCGCGCCAGCGAGAAACAAATCGCCATCACGATTGAGCCACCGGACGGGCCCATCCTCGTCCTCGCTGACGCCAACCGCATCCAACAAGTGCTGGTCAACTTGATCGACAACGGGGTCAAGTTCACTCCGACTGGAGGACAGGTCTACATCTCCTTCGGTCGCACGGGCGAGCAGGTCTCCTGCACCGTCGCCGACACCGGCCCAGGCATCCCCAGCAACGAGAGACTTCACCTCTTCGAGCGTTTCTACCGGGGCGACCGCTCCCGCTCCCGCGCTGGGGGTGAGAACGGCACCGGTCTGGGACTGGCCATCGCCAAGGCCATCGTCGAGGTCCACAGCGGCCGCATCTGGGTCGAGAGCGAGCCAGGCCAGGGCACCTCCTTTATCTTCACCCTACCACCTGCCTCCTGACTATCCACAATCTGCCCTCAACCTGCCCCATTCCTGTCACACAACTGCCATTCTACTGCGCTATGTTGTGGGCACAATCCCTATGTGGAGGCGTGAATATGACGAAGCGATGGTTGCCCAGCGCCATTCTGTTGCTCGCTCTGAGCGTCCTCATCGTTGCTTACGTGCTTATCGTATCCAACTTGCAGGGCGAGGTGGTCTACACCCCCGACCAGCGAAACGCGCTGGTCGTCCATAGCCGGATGAACCTGACCCAGGCTGCGCCTCTCTGGAATGTTTACTACTGGGATGAGACCGCTGGCGCTCCTACCCTCGGCTTCACTCTGGGCGCTACGGACTGTAGAGTGCGTGCTACGCTGGATGCCCGCTACGAAGAGAGCGAAGGAATCACCACCACCACCTACGACCTCGACTTCGATGGCACCTACCACCTGCGCTACGCTGGCCCGGCCCCTACCACCACGCTCGAACTCATCTTCCCCTTCCCCGAGGGCCTTGACACGCTCAACCGGGTCTATTTTCTGGTGGATGGCACAGAGCCCCCCGGCACCCAATACAGCCTGAGCAGCATCACCTGGCGCACCGATATAGAGGCCGGTGAGGAGCGGGAGGTCGTCGTGCGCTATCGTGCACGGGGAGTCGGCAGCTTCCGCTACGCCCTCGACCACAACCGCCGCCTGGAAAGCCTCGACGTGGAAATTGTCGTGCGTGGGCTCACGGGCAGCGAGGTACCCAGCAGTTCCCTCCCCACCACCACCGTCGAAAGCAAAGAAGCAGGGGAGCAGTTCACGTGGCATTACGACGCTCTCATCGCCGACCGCGATGTCCAGATCACCCTGCCCGACCGACCCGGCTTCGTCCAGCGGGTGGAACGGCTGCGGGAGTCGCTGCTCAGGCTCTCCCTGGCCTCACCCTTGCTCGTCGTCCTCTTCGTCGCCTGCCTTATCATTATGCACCGACTGAGCGGTGTGCGGCTGCCCTTCCACCACTACTTGCTGGCTGGCTGTGGTTTCTTCCTGTTCTTCCCGGCGCTGACCTTTCTCTGTGGTGTGCTCGACCTGCCACTGGCTGCGTCCGTGGTTCTAGCCGCCGTCACTGCACTGCTGATCGTCTTCATAGGACGTGTAGCGGGCTGGCAGCGTACCTGGTGGCAAACGCTCCTGCTGAGCATCACATTCCTGGGATTGCTCTCGCTAGGCACGATGAGCCGCTGGCGCGGGCTGCTGTTCACCACAGGCGGCTTGCTGTTAGTGGGTGCGTTCATGCAATTGATAGCCCAGCAGTGGTCGCAGCGCCCCCAGAAAAACAAAAAGGAAACAGCTTCAACACCTCAGGAAGGTCCAGCGATTGAATCTGAGCCGACAGAGCCACCAGCGGAGGAGTTGCTTCAGGCGGACTCTCTGACGACGGAATCGTCGTCGCCGTCCCGCTACTGCCCCCACTGCGGTGCGTGTCTCAATGAGACATTCGCCTTCTGTCCAGCCTGCGGCCACGATGCCAACGTCTTCTGCCGCTGTCCCGCCTGCGGGAGCGAGCACTACGTACCACCCGAAGCCGAACTGAGCCACTGCCCGGCCTGTGGCAACCCGTTGAACGGACTGTCGTAGCTAACAACCTTGCACACTCGCACATTTTTCTTGGAGGTGAACAATGCAAAACCAAAGTCTCGGAAACACCATCTTGCTCGTCATCGTCGCCTGCCTGCTGATCTGGAACGGGATGGAGCCCCGGTCCACTGCGGTCGCGGCGACCCCGTCAGAGACGGTCGCTACCGGCTCCATCAGCGTCAGCGGCTCCAGCGCCATCCGCGTACAGCCCGACCGTGTCGTGATCGTTTTCGGCATTGAGACCTTTGCCAAGACGCCTCGCGCATCACAGGCACACAACGCACGCCTGAGCAGAGAGGTCCTTGACGCTATCCGTGCCCACCACATCGCCGAGCGCGACATCGCCACCGCCCACTTCACCATCCAGCCCAGGTACGATGACTACGATTGGAACATCATCAGTGGCTACGAGGCGCGGAACACCATCGCAGTCACGCTGCGCGACGTGCAGAAACTGGAGCCGGTGCTGGTCGCCGCACTGGAGGCGGGAGCAACCTCTGTGGATGGCCTCGAGTTCTCCGTCACTAACCTGCGTGAGTTGCGGGACGAGGCCCACGAACTGGCAATACAGGCCGCGCTGGAGAAGGCCGCAGCGATGGCCACCGCTGCCGGTACGACGCTCGGCGACGTAACAAACATCCACGAAGACGCCTGGCACTATGGCTACTTCGGCTCGTGGCGCGGCAACCGCCAGTGGATGAACTACCAGAACGTCGTGCAGGATCTGGCCGCCGAAGGCGCTATCACGCTCGAAGACGGCAGCATCAGCCTGGGCCAGATCGTCGTGCGGGCACAGGTGAGCCTCACTGCCAAAATCATGCCCAGGAGGTAAGAGCAACACCTCCCACACCCTCTTGCCCCTCCCCCCTCCCTGTGCTATACTCCGGGCGATGACCCGACGCGTACTCCTGCTCATCGCCCTGTTCGTATGTCTGCTATCCCTGTTCCTGATCTACCGGGCGCAGAGCGACTCGCCGCCGCCTCTCAACCGCGTCGCTGCCTGGATGCCCACTGCGTGGGACAGCAACCGGGCCCGCGCTTCGTGTGAGACCAACCGCGTTCACATCCAGGAGCTCTCGCCGGTCTGGTATCAACTTGATGCCAGCGGCGGTGGCGCTATCAACACCTACACCGGAGCGCGAGACGTCGCGCTGGTGGATGAGGCCCACGCTCAGTTTGCCCTCGTCATCCCGCTCATCAACAACCACTATGCCAGCACCGGCTTCGACGCGACGCCGGTCAGCGCGATGATCCACGACCCTGCACGCCGCGCCGCCCACGTCACCGCGCTGGTGAGCGAGACCCTGACCTATGGCTACGATGGCATAGACATTGACTACGAGTCGCTCAATGGCCTCACCGACCGGGACGCCTTCAGTCTCTTCGTCGAGGAACTGGCGGGGGCGCTTCACGCTCACGGCAAATTGCTCTCCATCGCCGTGCACCCCAAGACGAGCGAGCCGGGTTCCTGGGATGGCCCCAAGGCGCAGGACTGGGCACGCATCGGGGCGGCCGTTGACCGCTTGCGCGTGATGACCTACGGCTACCACTGGAGCACGAGCGAGTCTGGCCCCATCGCGCCCCTGTGGTGGATGGATGACGTGATGGAATTCGCCACCTCCGTCGTCGCGCCCAACAACGTCTACGCGGGCCTCCACTTCTACGGGCACGACTGGGTGGGCAGTTCCGGCAGTGGCGTGGTGTGGGAAGATGTACAAACGCTCGTCAACATCTACGGTGTGACCCCGCAGCGGCAAGAGACCGATGCCCACGGGCGCGCCGTGGCCGAGCCGTGGTTCACCTACACCGATAGTCTGGGGCAGCCGCACGAGGTCTGGTACGCCGATGGGGCCAGCATCGCGGCGCGGCTGGGGCTGGTACAAAAGTATGGCCTGGGTGGCGTCGCCGTGTGGCGGCTGGGCGGCGAGGATCCGGACAACTGGTCGGCCATTGCCGCAGTACTTAACCCTGTGGATCTGTCTCTGCAGGAGTGAATTGCGTAGGACAATCTGCCAAATCGTCCTACAGATACGGCTGCAACAGGCTCAGGATCTTGGTCAGCGGCGCGACGTCGTCCTCGTCAAATTGGGCCAGCTTGTCTGAGTCTATGTCCAGCACGGCGATCACCTGCTCCCCTTTGAGTACCGGCAGGACGATCTCACTCTTGGAGCGCGGGTCACAGGCGATGTGGCCGGGGAACTGCTCCACGTCCGGCACGACCACCGGCTGCCTGGTCTGGGCGCAGTGCAGGCAGATGCCGCGACCTTGCAGCACCTGGCAGGCGACGGGCCCTTGATAAGGCCCCACGTGCAACTCGTTCTCATCCTCCTCATCCTCGCCGGCTATGAAGTAGAAGCCCGTCCAGGAATGGTGGCTCATTTTGGCGTGCAACACGGCGCATAAGGTGGCCATCGCCGCCAGCAGGTTGGGCGACTTGTCCTCGATCAGGTCTTTCAATTGCTCGCGGATGCGTTCGTAGCGACCCGGCCTTCTTGGATCAATCACGGCGGTTCCTCCGTTTCATTCCCATTCCGTGGACTTGCCGCAGCCCCGGTGGCCGGTGAGTAGTTGGGCGGTGTTGGAATCGGACCAGGTGATGGTGTCGAACATTTGCTGCACCACATCTCGGTTGCCCCGCACGTCGGTGCAATCCACGTAGCGAGGGTCGCCGCTGGGCAGCGGCACGGCTGGGTCGGCGGCGTTGTAGGCGTCACGCAGAGTGCAGGCTGGTTCGGGCATTGGATGGCTCCTGCCAAGTGTTGTAAGCCTATTATACAGTATCCTGGGTATGGTTGCCAATCGAGAGGAAGCGTGGCTCCTGGATGGATGTTCAGCGTCGTATCGGCGGCAGAGTTTGGCAAAGGATGTCGCCGCCATCACTACCCGACGGGATGACATTGTGCCAAGTTACCAGGATGGGATCGGACACGCGCCTGATAACTCCTTATCCACGGGGAGGGTGAGCAATCACACGAACCCAACAGTACACGCATGAAAGCAATGACGCGCCAAGTCTAAGGAGGGTTGGCGCGTCACTGGTTACAGGCCGCCTCGCGTCGGCTTGCAACCATCATCACTATACACTACTTTGGTAAAGGTTCGGTGAAGAGATTGTCAAAGATTCTCAAAATCTCGAAGGGGTGAACGTGTTGTAGGCGTTCAGGGGATGGGAAAAAACTCGCGAAAAGACCTCCGAGGTTTACGGAATGGTACTCTTTCGAGAGTTTCTGGTGATATATGGCTAGCTTTTCGGGCCAAACTACGGCCAAAACCTCGGAGGTCTGAACTCTTACAACATGTTTTGTGCCTCTTGTCTATCAGCGCGGCCGATGGTATACTACCAGCAATGGCCGAACTCATCTTCGTTCGCCACGGGCAGACGCACGGCAACGTCGCGGGCCGCTGGGAGGGGTGGAGCGATGATGCGCTGACCCCCCTCGGCCGGGCGCAGGCTGAGGCAGTCGCCCAGAGGCTGGCCAATGAGGATGAGGATGAGTTCGACGAGGTCGCAGCCCTTTATACCAGCCCTCTGCGCCGCGCTCTCCAGACCGCGCGCATCATCGGCGCGGAGCTAGGGCTGCAGCCGGTAAGCGAGGACGGTTTCAGGGAGATTAACTTTGGCGAACTGAGCGGTATCACGCTGGAGGAGATGGAGGCGCACCATCCAGCGCTCTTTGCGCGCTGGAAGAACAGGATGGACATGGAATTCCAGTGGCCGGGAGGAGAACGGCGTGCCGACTTCTTCCACCGCGTGGCCTGTTCCTGCGACCGCATCCTTGCCCGCCATCCTGAAGACAGCGTGGTAATCGTCGCTCACGGTGGGACAGTGCGAGCCTGCCTGGCCCATCTTCTGCCCGACCAAATGAGCCAGTGGTGGGGGTATGCTCTCGACAATTGCGGGCTGACCCGCGTGAGCATAAAGGGGAACGGTGCGCGGCTGATCGTGCTCAATGACGGGGCTCACTCGCCTGCCCAATGAGGGGAATGAGGTGCGAGATGGCTAAACGACGACGTGGAACCCGCTTTCGCCTGCTAATCTACGAGCGCATGTGGCAGCGCTGGGCCTGGCCTTGTATCCTGATCGTGCTGGCTTCGGCGGCTATGTGGTGGTTTGCGCCCGACATCCCCATCATCTACCAGCCGCTCCGCCACCTTACCCTCGTCCCGGCCCTTGTCTCCCTCGTCATCCTGGTGTACATCTACCTGGCCCGACGGCTGGCCTGGGTGCAATGTAGACCGGACCACCTGCGCATTCAGACCCCTTTCTATCCACTTGTCATCTCCTACGGTCGCATCAAGGTGATACGTCCCAAAACCTTTAACAAGGTTTTCAGTCCGTCTAAGGAGAAGGGATCCCGTCGGCGCTGGCTGCTCCCCTACTGGGGTAAGACCGCGGTGGTGGTGGAACTCTCAAAGTACCCGATGAGCAAAGGGTGGCTGCGTCTCTGGTTCAGCCCCTACCTCTTGACTCCTGATATGACCGGCTTTGTCTTCCTGGTCGAGGATTGGATGGCGCTCTCCCGCCAACTGGACGATTTCCGCGCTACCTGGGAGACACGCCGTGCACAGCAACGGAAAGAGGAGCGGGCGCGACGGGCGTGGTGAGGGAAAGAAGCAAGGCGTAGTTACACCACCTTCACCACCGAGCCTTCCGGTGTCTTGGTCACCTCAATGCGCACGGGGAAGGCGTCCTTCAACTCGTCAATGTGCGTGATCACCAACACGCGCGCAAAGTCGTCTTGAATGGCATTGATCGCCTCGACCAGCCGTTCACGGCCTTGCGCGTCCTGTGTGCCGAATCCCTCGTCAATCACCAGTGTCTGCAACTGCGCCCCTGCCCGCCGTGCCAGAAGTTTGGAAAGTGCGACGCGGATGGCAAAGTTGACCCGAAACTGCTCGCCTCCGGAGTAGTTTTCGTAAGGCCGTGTCCCTAGTTCGTCCGCGATTTTGATCTCCAGCGTCTCCCGCACCTCGCCCGCCTGCGTCTCCCGCTGTGTGTCGAAGCGCATGTACATGCGCCCGCTAGTCATCCGCGCCAGTAGACGGTTGGCCTCGGCCTCGATCTCCGGCACCGCCGCCTCAATGATCATCGCCGGCACACCCTTGACACCGAAGGCGGTCCTCAGTTCGTCGTAGATATACTTTTCGGCAGCCAACTCGTCCCGCCGCTTGAGCTTGTCCGCTCGCTGCTGCTCAAGCGCTTTGCACGCCTCCAGTCGCTGCTGTGCTGCGCCTAGTCGCTGGCGGGCGGCGGCCTCCTCCCCGCGCACCCGCTGCAACTTCGCTTCGACTGCCGGTGCGTCCTTCAGTCGCTCTTCTAGTTCTTTAGCTTTTTGCTCCAACGCCGCCCGGCGTGTCTGCTCGGTTTCAACCTGCTTCCGCGACCGCTGCTCGGCCTCTTCCAGTCGCCTGAGTGCCGCCTGCTCTTCTTCTGTCCTCGTTTGTGCGGCGCTCAAGCGCGCTTTTCGCTCAGCAAAGATCTGTCCTTCGGCCACCGCCTGGCGCGCTGCCTCGTGGGCCGCTGCGTCGTAGCCCAATTTCTCTGCTTGTTTCAACACCTGCGCCAATTCGACCCGCACCTGGGGGACGTAATTCTCCGTAGTCAGCCGTTGCTCCACCTCGGCCAGGTCCACCTGGGCGGCTTCCAGCGCCTCCGCTGCCTGCCGTCCCTGCTCGACGCGTTCGGCCAACGCCGCTTCTTGCCTCTGCAGTGCCGGCAGAGCGCGCAGAATCTCATCACTCTCGGCGATCTGTCTCTCCAACGCCTGTGCACGCCCGGCCAACGCTTTCGCCGTCTCCTGGTTCGCGCGGTAGGTATCTCCTCTGGTCTGCCCCTCGGTCTGGAACTGATCGAGCAAATGTAGCCGGTGCTCGTCGGTGAGAGGTTGATCGCAGAGGGGACATTTGGCTCCTGCTTGCTCCAACAGCGCGATCTTTTTCTTGAGCGTGTCCATCTCCACCCGCAGCGATTCGTTGCGAGCCCGCAACTCCGCCTGCTCCTCAGCGATGCGCGCCAGGTCATCCCGCGCCGCCTCCCGGCTTTCCGATAACTGCGCCAGGTAGGTGAGTTGCGCCCGCATCTCATCATGCTCGGCCAGGAGCGTTTCGTCGGGCAGGCGGCTCTCCAGTGCGGCGATACGCTGGGCAATGACCTCTCGCTCCGTCTCGAGCCGGTGTCGCGCCTCGGACAGTTTTGCTTCCAAAGCCACGCGACGTTCGTTCAATTCCACCGCCTGGTGCAGCTTAGCCCCTAATTCCCGCTCCTGCTCGACCGCCCGCTGATAGGCTGTGTATCCGGTCTCAATCTCGTCCGCCTGGGCCAGCAGGCTCTCGTACTCGGCCAGCCGCTTCTCCCGCGCGGCCCGCTCCTCAGAAAGCACACCCAGTTCTCGCTCCGCCTGGGCAAGCCGTTCGATCTGTTCGGCGATCTGCGCCTCGGTGTGGCGGAGTTCCGTTCGCGCCGTTTCGATCCGTTGATAGGCTGCCTGGGCTTCCCGGAGTGTCGCGCTCAATTCCTCCACTGCCGCCTGGGCTGCCTGAAGCTGCGCCTCATACTCGGGCCGCCGGGCCAGTTCGGCCTCGATCTCCCGCAGCCGCAGTTCGATCACCTCTGCCTCGGTCTGGATGGCCCGCAACTTTTCTTTGACCCGCTCCTCGTAGACCGTCCAGCGGTCGAGCCCCAGGATGTCTCCCAACACGCGCTTCCGCTCGGCTGCGGTCTTGACCGTGAACTCGTCGGCGTGGCCCTGGCGCAGGAAGGCAGAGTTGATGAAGGTATCGTAGTCGAGGCGGAGGACGCGCTCGATC
>CAZMOT010000086.1:14618-15739 GCA_964568065.1 uncultured Anaerolineales bacterium | reverse complement strand
CTGGCCGGTACGCTGCCGCTGCACGACGAACTGGAGCAGACCATCGCCCGCTTCAAGAAAGCTGAGGCGGCTATCGTCTACTCCAGCGGCTACGTCACCAACCTGGCGACGGTGTCCGCACTCGTGGGCCGCAACGACGTTGTGATCTGCGACAAGTTCAACCACGCCAGCATTGTAGATGGCTGCCTGCTCAGCCACGCCAAGTTCCTGCGCTTCCGCCACAACGATATGGCTGACCTGGAGCGACGGCTGCAACAGGCCGATCCCGACGTTGGCAGACTTGTTGTCGTGGACGCCGTATTCAGTATGGACGGCGACATCATCAACCTGCCTGAGGTCAGCCGGCTGTGTCACGAGCACGGCGTGCTGCTGATGGTGGACGAGGCCCACAGTGTGGGCGTGCTGGGCGAGACAGGCCACGGTATCGAGGAGCATTTTGGGCTCGAAGAAGCCATTGATCTGTACATGGGCACGCTCTCCAAGCCTATCCCCAGCGTCGGGGGGTATGTGGCGGGAAATCAAGAGTTGATCACCTATCTGAAGCACGTGGCGCGGGCATTCGTCTTCTCGGCCTCGCTGCCCCCGGCCCAGACCGCCGCCGCCAAGACGTCGTTCGAGGTGATTGAGGAGGAGCCGGAGCGCGTGAAGATGCTCCAGCGCAACATCGAGCTCTTCCTGGGCGGTCTCAAGGAGCGAGGCTTCAACACCCTCAACAGCGAGACTCCCATCGTGCCCATCATCTGCGGCGAGGATGAGCGGGCGTTTCAGATGACAAAGTTGTGCCAGGAGGAGGGCATCTTCGTGCTGCCGGTGGTCTCTCCTGCCGTGCCGGTCGGGCTGGCGCGGCTGCGGGCTAACGTGACGGCCGCTCACTCTGAGGAGGACATTGCCCACGCCCTGGACGTCTTCGAGCGGGCGGGCAAGAAGCTGGGAGTGATTTGACGCCCTGATGACAATCGGGAGTGCAAACGGGGCGGTCGTGCTCAAGCGCAACCGCGCCAGGCCGGTGCTGCAGCACCACCCTTGGGTTTTCTCCGGCGCGATTGAGCGCACCGAGGGAAAGGTGGCGGATGGCGACGTCGTCGAGGTGCGCGATGCGGGCCGCAACTGGCTGGCGCGGG
>CAZMOT010000086.1:0-14608 GCA_964568065.1 uncultured Anaerolineales bacterium | reverse complement strand
TCCCGTCAGTCCTTGGCCGATGACCCACCCACCGCTGCCTACCGGCTGGTGCACGCCGAATCGGATTACCTGCCGGGACTGGTGGTGGATCGCTACGACGACTGGCTGGTGGTGCAGTTCCTCACACTGGGTGTGGAACGGCACCGAGACGAGGTCGTGACCGCGCTGGTAGACCTGCTTGCCCCTCGGGGCATCTACGAGCGCTCCAACGTGGAGGCGCGGACAAAGGAGGGGCTGGAGAAGCAGACAGGCTCGCTATGGGGGGAGGAGCCACCGGAGTTGGTGGAGGTTATGGAGAACGGCCATCGCTTCCTGGTGGATGTGCGGCAGGGCCACAAGACCGGCTTCTACCTGGATCAGCGGGAGAACCGGGCGCGGATGCCGGCTTTCTGCGAGGGGGCGGAGGTGCTAGACGTCTTCGCCTACACCGGGGGTTTCGGCGTCTGCGCGGCGGCGGGTGGCCCTTCGGCGTTGCTCAGGGCAGGTGCGGTGCGGGTAACGCTGGTCGAAAGCTCGGCTCCGGCGCTGGGTCTGGCACGGCGCAACTTTGCCCTCAACGGCTTCGAGCGCCACGGCGTTGAGTACGTGGAGGGGGACGTCTTCAGCGTCTTGCGCGGCTACCGCGCTCAAGGCCGCCGCTTCGACGTCGTCGTGCTCGACCCGCCAAAGTTCGCCCGCAGCGAGCGGGAGGTGAAGCGAGCGGCGCGGGCTTACAAAGACGTCAATCTGCTGGCCCTCCAGTTGCTCCGTCCAGGCGGGATACTGTTCACCTTCTCCTGTTCGGGCGCAGTCTCTACCGATCTGTTTCAGAAGATCGTCTTCGGCGCGGCGGTGGACGCGGAGCGGGAAGCACAGATCATCGGTCACCTGGCGCAGGGGGCCGACCACCCGGTGGCGCTGACCTTCCCGGAGGGAGCGTACCTCAAGGGGTTGATCGTGCGGGTGCAGAGATGATGATACGACCTGTTGCTTGCATTTGCGTCACCTGCGAGTATAATGGATATAGGTATTTGTTTACCGGGTTGCCGCTATCTGGGGGGCAGCAAGCCAGTAACCGCCGTATCTGGGGGTCTGTCTAAATGCCCGTTTGCTGCGACCGCCATATATGGTGCTGCGGTGATGAGCAATCGCCAGATGTGGATGCGGTAAACAAATACGGATATAGTTTCACAAAGGGTCGAAGGTAGTCTATGCTGCGGGGATTGTTCACAAGAGTCGTCGGTGACTCCGACCAGCGCGAGATTGCTCGTCTGCAAAAAGAAGTCGAGCGTATCAATGCGCTTGAGGCAGAGTTTGAGACGCTGGACAGTGCTCAATTGCAGGCCAAGACCGATGAGTTCCGCCAGCGCCTGAAGCGCGGCGACACGTTCGACGACATTCTGGTCGAAGCCTTCGCTGCTGTACGCGAGGCGGCCAAGCGCACCATCGGTATGCGCCACTACGATGTGCAACTGATCGGCGGCGTCGTTCTCCACCAGGGGAAGATCGCCGAGATGAAGACCGGCGAGGGGAAAACGCTCGTCGCCACGCTGCCGCTCTATCTCAACGCGTTGGAGGGCAAGAGCGTTCACCTGGTCACGCCCAACGACTATCTCTCTAAGGTGGGCGTGCAGTGGATGGGACCGATCTATTACGCACTGGGTCTGTCGGTGGGCGTAATCCAGTCGGCAGCCGCCGATCCTAACCGAGGTTCCTTCCTCTTCGACCCCGACTACCCCTCGGCCGACGACCGCTTTCTGAACCTGCGTCCCGTTTCCCGGCGCAAGGCCTACCAGGCCGACATTACCTACGGCACCAACAACGAGTTTGGCTTCGATTACCTGCGCGACAACATGGCGCGTGACCTGAGCCAGTGCGTGCAGCGGGAGCTACACTACGCCATCATTGACGAGGTAGATAATATCCTGATTGATGAAGCACGCACGCCGCTCATCATCTCCGGTCCGGCTGAGGAATCCTCGGAACTTTATCGCCGCTTCGCCGACATCGTGCTCCGGTTGCGCCCCAGCAGTCGCGAGAGTGTCGAGCAGGAGGCACCGGATGGCGATTACGTGTTGGAGGAAAGGACCCAGATCGTCACACTGACGGAGCAGGGGGTGGAGCGCGTCGAGCGGACGCTCCCGGAGATCGCTGCGGGAGAGAGCATCTACGACCCCAAGCACACCCACATGCTGCCCTACCTCGACAATGCACTGCGGGCCTACGTTACCTACAAGCGCGACAAGGACTACATCGTCAAGGACGGTGAGGTGATTATCGTAGACGACTTCACCGGCCGGCTGATGTACGGGCGGCGCTTCTCCGAGGGGCTGCACCAGGCTATCGAGGCCAAAGAAGGAGTGCAGGTGCGGCGCGAGAGTCTGACCTACGCCACCATCACCTTCCAGAATTACTTCCGCATGTACGAGAAACTGGCTGGTATGACCGGCACGGCCAAGACGGAAGAGGAGGAATTCCAGAGAATCTACGACCAGGACGTGCTGGTGCTCCCCACCAACGTCGAATACCGCGCCACTTACGGTGATTTGGTCACTCGCGAATGGGAGGTGGATGAGATCGAGGAGGTCGCCTTCGCTGGGGTACTGGACGAATACACTAACGCGATGGTGACCACCTACGAGCACCCCGATGGGGATGGACGGCGCTACTTCAAGCGGCTCGACCTGACGGACGTGATTTACGCAAACGAGCGAGCCAAGTTCCGAGCTGTGGTGGACGAAATCGAGGCGTCGCACAGGGCAGGCAGACCGGTGCTGGTGGGCACCATCACTATCGAGACCTCGGAGCGGCTTTCGCGGCTGCTCCAGCGGCGTGGCATCCCCCACCAGGTGCTCAACGCCAAGTATCACGAGAAGGAAGCGATGATCATCGCCCAGGCCGGGCGCTCCGGCGCGGTGACGATCGCCACCAACATGGCTGGTCGAGGCGTGGACATCAAACTAGGCGGCGACCCGGAGATGGTAGCCCGCGAGCGGCTGCGCAGGGAAGGCTTCGACCTGACCCAGATCCGCCAGGCGCACTGGAGTCACGCGCTGGAGTTGCTGCGACGGGGTCGGGACGTGACGGAGGTTTATCGCGAGCACTGGGCGGAGGTGCTGGCCGAGGCGGTGGCCGATTGCGCCGCCGACCACGAACGCGTGGTGGATCTTGGTGGCCTGCACATCCTGGGCACCGAGCGGCACGAGGCGCGCCGCATTGACAATCAGTTGCGGGGTCGTGCGGGCCGCCAGGGGGACCCTGGCTCCTCCCGGTTCTACATCTCACTCGAGGACGAGTTGATGCGCCGCTTCGGCGGCGAGCGGGTGCAAGGGCTGATGGGCCGGTTAGGCGTGGAGGAGGACGTGCCGCTCCAGCACTCCTGGCTCGATAAAACGATCGAGTCGGCGCAGATGCGGGTGGAAGGGTACAACTTTGATATCCGCAAGCACGTGCTGGAGTACGACAACGTGGTCAACAAGCAGCGCGAGGTGATCTACGCCCAGCGGCGGCAGGTGCTCAACGCACCCGACCTACGTGACCAGGTACTGCGCATGGTGCAGGAGGAGAGTAGCCGCGTGGTGACCGCCCACACACCCGGCCCAGACCCGGACGACTGGGACCTGCGCGGGCTCTACAACGAACTGCGCACCTTCTTCCCGCTGTCGCGCGGCTTCGACTACCGTCAGTGGGCAGAACTCTCGCCCGCCGAGATCGAAGTGCAGCTACTTGAGATAGCCGAGCGTGCCTACGATGAAGTCAACCGTACTATCGGGCACGAGGTATACCGGCAGGCAGCGCGGGAGGACGTGACGCTGGAGGCACTGGCGCAGAGTGGTGACCCGGCACGGCGACTGATCTATCAGCGGGTGGTTGAGCGGCTGGAGGAGAAAGAGCCCAACGAGGATGTGGCTGCCCGACCTATACGCCGGCTTTCAGACGAGATGAAAGCGCAGGTCGAAGCAGCATTTGCGGACGCCTATCGCCTCTTCCGCGACCGGCACCTGATGCTGCAGACAGTAGATGGTCTGTGGGTGCGGCACCTTACCGACCTGGCGTCTCTGCGTGAGGGCATCGGGCTGCGGGCCTACGGGCAGCAGAATCCGCTCGTGGCCTACCGTAAAGAAGCGCACGAGATGTATGAGACCTTACTGGCTCGCGTTCAGGAGGCAGTGGCGCGATCTGTCTATCTGGTGCCGCAGGCTCCGAGCGCTCAGCCTAGACGCCAGCGATTGCAGGCGACGCGCCCTCGCGTGCCAGGCGGAGAGCAACAGACACAGCCGGTTCAGGCTACATCCCAGCGATCATTGGGGCGTAACGAACCTTGCTGGTGCGGCAGTGGCAAGAAATACAAACATTGCCACATGCGACAGGATAGGGAAACACAACAAGGCCCAATCGCCGCTAGCCGGCCACCCCAAGCACCTGGGCAGAAGCGACGACGGCAGCGGTAGTAGCAGCAGCAGCAGCAGTCGCAGGAGGATATTATGGAGGAAAAGGAGCTTGACCTGACAGGTCGCCTCATGGCGGATATGAACCCCCAATTGCTCGAGTTCCTGCAGACGAAGGTCAACACCTTCGTCAAGTGGGATTTGGTTCGTTTCTTCCACGACAACCCACACACTACGGACACGGCCAATAACATTGCCCGTTACGCCGGTCGCGGTGTCGAGACCATCCACGTCGAACTGGCCGAATTGGCGCGAGATGGGGTGCTGGAGAAAAACCAACTGGGTGATATGACCGTCTACTCATTGGCCCCAGATCGCCACATTCGAGACTTGTTGGAGCAGTTCGTGAAAGCGTCTGACGACCGACAGTTTCGAGTCAAAGCGATCTACCACATCATTAGAGGGACGCGGTGATAGCACACGAGTGTGCTGGTGAGAGTGTGATGCGTCGCATCATCTACGCCTGTCTTCCATCCCTCCACTCTCACCGCTACGGACACAGAAGGAGGGAGCAATGGAGCGGGTGAAAACAGGTGTCCCGGGCCTGGATGAAATGCTATGGGGTGGCTTCTTGCCTCAAACGGCCAACCTGATCGAGGGAGCGCCAGGCACGGGAAAGACAACACTAGGAATGCAATTCATTTACCACGGCATCGTGGCCTGTGGAGAGCCTGGCTTGATATTGACCTTTGAAGAGTTCCCGCAGCAATACTACAATAATGCAGCCAGTTTCGGGTGGGACTTCCGCCAGATGGAGCGGGAGGAGAAACTACGCGTGGTAATGACCAGTCCAGAGGTCAGCAGGGCTGATCTGGAACAGGTCGGTGGACAGATCGAGAAGCTAGTACAGGAGATAGGCGCCAAGCGGATCCTGGTGGATAGTCTTTCGCACTTTGAGCGCCTCAGTGAAGATGCCGTGCACCTGCGATCCATCGTCTACGGATTCGTCAACGCGCTGAAACGCGAAAGTTTGACGTCTGTGTTGACGCGAGAGAACATGGCACTGCTGGGGGAGTCTGAGAGAGCCGAGGATGCTGTTGCTTTTCTTGTTGACTCGTACACGCTCCTCCGCTACGTGGAGATCGAGAGTGCTGTCCGGAAGGCCATCCTGGTTCTCAAGATGCGGGGTAGCAACCACGACAAAGGTATCCGTCAGTTCGAGATTACGTCCCGTGGCGTTGAGGTCCGCGCGCCATTCGAAGGACGTGAGGGGATTATGAGTGGCAGTCCTCGGCGGATGGTCGACTCATTTGTGGAGGCTTTTGTACGGCGCTAATTGGAGGGTAATCGCTATGGAGGTGGTCAAATACGCACTGACCATCTATTCGTGGACAGTCATCGGGGTACTGATTGCCTTTTTGTGGCGCATCGCGTATTTTTACGAGAAGACCTCGGGCCAGCGCGTACGCTATTACTTGCTCAACCTGCCATCACTACTGCTGGCAATCGCTGTGATCTGGTACCTCGTTCGTGACGTGGAATTCACCGGG
The DNA here is from genome assembly GCA_964568065.1 of uncultured Anaerolineales bacterium. Taxonomy (GTDB): domain Bacteria; phylum Chloroflexota; class Anaerolineae; order B4-G1; family B4-G1; genus CAZMOT01. The sequence continues at coordinate 8,691 of CAZMOT010000086.1, read as the reverse complement.
GAGCCCGCTGGCGATCTGTTCCTGTTTAGCGGTGGTCTCTTGCTCTGGATGTTTGGCTTCCGCCTGCAGGAATTGATGACTGGAGAGCGGCGATGATTGTCATCACAACACCTCTGGGGCCCGTGGGGTTGCTGGCTATCGTCTACCTGGGTTTTCTGTTTACCAACTTCAGCCGACGACTAAGCGCTGTGACGAAGGCGAAGGACTATTGTCGTTGGTTTCAGGTGGCCAACGTCTTTGTTGCCCTGGCAGCGATGAGCCAGATAGTGCGAGGCACTGCAGCGCTTGCGCCCCAACTTGCCCTGCCCATTTTGCTGGAACCCTGGTTTGCTCTAGCGAGTTTCCATGTCCCCCTGGCCATAGGGGTGACCCTTGATCTCGTGCTCGTGTGGTACTACTGGGAATGGATCCTGAAGGAAAGGATCGAGTGAAACGTCAATTGTCCTCAGATTGGTCAACTCCCTCTCGCACTCTAGAGCATACACACTTGAATCGAGGGACTCAGGCCCGCGATCGTGCGTTGGTTGCCCTCAACACAGTAGCTGCGGCGGTCAGTATGACGCAGGATGTGGACGAGGTGCTGCAACAAGCACTGGCGCTGGCTCTTGAAGTCGTGGACGTCGAGGCCGGGGCGATTTTGGTGCTCAACGCGACCACGAACGAGCTGGTCTTCCGCGTGCAACAGGGATGGCGCAGGCACGATGTCGTCGCCCAGTCCGTCCGAATGTCAGCCGATCAGGGTCTGCCAGGCAGGGTGATGCTGACCGGACAACCGGCGGTGTCGGAGGATATCAGTTGTGACTCACAGGCAGTGACCCCGGAGTTTCGCGATGAGGGAGTACAAGCGATGGCACTGGCTCCCATCCGTGCGCGTGGCCAGGTGCTGGGCGTACTGGGCGTGATGAGTTACGCGCCTTATGAGTTCAGCCCTGATAAGATCACGGTTATCTCCGCTATCGCCGATCAGATCGGCATTGCTCTCGATAATGCCCGTTTGTTCGACGAGGCCCACCGCCAGATGCAGGAGTTGGCCACTCTGCAAGCGACCAGTACGGAGGTGGCATCTACTCTCGACCTGCAGGCAGCGTTGGAGACCATTGTCTCCTCGACGCTAGAGTTGACCAGCGCCGCTGCGGTGGAAGTGCACCTGCGCGAGGCTGAGAACGGCGAACTTACCTTCGCGATGGCGCTGCGCAGAGATGGAGAGCGCGAGTCGGTCGGAGGGCACTCCCCGAGCAACGGGCCAATCGCCCATGTGGCGCGCAGCGGCGAAATTCTGATGTTGGCAGACCTTGTCGCTTCGCGGTTGAGCGTGGACGAGTGGCAGGCTCACGGTATGCAATCCTTGGCTGTCCTGCCTCTCAAGCGAGCGACACGTGTCCTGGGTGTATTGGCGGTGGCGTTTGACACCCCTCATACTCTCTTCGACCACGAGTCGCGCATCCTGAGTCTACTGGCCGACCAATTAGCCATCGCTGTTGACAGCGCCCGGCTATATGAGGAGACGCAACAGCGGATGGCGGAACTGACGGCCGTGCAAGAAACCAATCTGCGCGTGGTCTCGTCGCTTGATACTAAGCTGGTTCTGGATACCGTAGCCCGCAACGCGCTGGAGTTGGTGAGCGCTGATGACGTCCATATCTCTCTCCACGATCCAGAGGATGGCAGCCTTACATTTGGGACTGCATTGTGGCGTGGCGAACCATCCCTGGTGAGTGCGCAGAAGCAGCCTGATCGTTTTACCTGGTCTGTGCTCAACTCCGGCCGCCCATTGGTTATTAACCACGCTCGTGAGCACCCGGACTTTGACTCGCCCGAAACCCAAATGCCTGGCGTGGAAGCCATCGCTGGCTTCCCAATGCTGGGGACTGCGGATGTGGTAGGGGTAATGACAGTAGCCCATCTGCAGCCCCACGTCTTCAGTGCAGACGAACAGCGCGTGCTAGGGCTGTTGGCCTCGCAGGCAGCGGTCGCGATCACCAATGCCCGATTGTACGAGGAGACGCGGAAGCGGTTGGAGGAACTCACTGTGCTGCACGAGGTAGCGCTGGCTGCGACCTCCACTCTGGCTTTGGAGACACTTGCTGACCGTGTCACGGCTGCTGTCCAGCAGAATCCAGGTTGCGAGCATCTACATTTGCTGCTAGCCAATGAAGAACGGAAAGCGCTAGAACCCCTTGGGCACGACGCCAAAGCGAAAAAAGAGCAGCTTGAGTTGCGCGAGGGGGAGGGACTCGCGGGTTGGGTTGTCGAACATGGCACTGCACTGCGAGTGGGCGATGTTTCCCAGGAACCTCGCTATATCGAAAGAATCCCCGGTGTTCGCTCAGCGCTGGTTGTCCCACTTATGGTCGGAGATCGCATCGTCGGAGTGATTGATGCGGCCAGTTCGCGTCGCGATGCTTTCAGCGCTGACGATGAACGCTTGATGACCACGGTGGCCCGGCAACTGGCTGTTGCCGTTGAGAACGCGCGCCTGTATCAAGAGACCGAGCAGCGACTTGCGGAGGTATCGGCTCTGTACCAGTTAGCCCGGCAGATTAGCACCAGCCTCAACGTCCAGGAGGTACTGGATTCCACCGCCTGGTCGCTGAAGGAGGCAACAGGGTGTCGCGGATGCTCCATTGCGCTCCTGGACCCTCTCAGCAATATACTGGAGATCAGTGCAGCGGCAGGTATCGAGGATAAGTGGAAGCGCGATTTCAGACTGCGATTGGGCGAGGGAGTAGCAGGTCGTGTGGCGCTGGAGGGTGAACCGATTTACGTGCCCAATACACTGGAACTGGGAGATTTTGTCTTCTTTGACCCATCTGTGCGATCGCTTTTGACAGTGCCCCTAAACATACAAGACAAGGTGATTGGTACATTGAGCGTGGATAGTGACCAGCCCGACGCTTTCAGTGTAGCCGACGAGCGGTTGCTCATCATTGCAGCGGCTCAGGCAGCTATCGCCATTGAAAATGCCCGACTGTATGCCAGGCTTGAGCAACGAGCCAAGAACCTGGCCGAAGTGTACGCCGAAATGCAGGAAGCCGACCGGCTCAAGGACGAGATGATGCAGAACATATCACACGAGTTGCGGACGCCACTGACATTTGTGAAGGGGTACGTGGAACTGTTGCTGGCTGGGGAAGCAGGATCGCTCACCGATGAGCAGAAGGGGTATCTTCAAATCGTGGTCGAAAAAACCAATGCCGTCACGAAATTGATGAGCGATATCATTTTCCTGCAGCAGGCAGATCGGGTGTCTGGCAAGAGATCGCCCGTCTCTCTGACTAAACTGGCACAGCGAGCCTTGCGAGGGTGCACGGCTACGGCGCAGAAGGCTGGGTTGACTCTGATAGCGAACCTCCCTGATGATCTGCCACTAGCGCTTGGGGACGAGGTAAGGTTGCTGCAGGTATTCGATAATCTACTGCAAAATGCAATCAAATTTAGCCCAGAGGGCAGTAATATTGTGGTGACCATTGAGGGCGCAGGGCCTATGGTGCAGGCATCCGTTTCTGACCAGGGGATTGGCATTTCCAAGGATCAGCAGTACCGGATTTTTGAAAGGTTTTATCAAGTGGATGGCTCTACCCAGCGGCGTTTTGGCGGTGTCGGGTTGGGCCTGGCGATCGTTAAACGCATCGTTGAGTCCCACAAGGGGCAAATCTGGGTAGAAAGCGAGCCCAAGAAAGGCAGCACGTTCTATTTCACGATCCCCAAGTATCGGAACAAGAAAGCATAGTCATTTCTGTGAACGCTACGAGCGACGTGCAATGCAAAGTGACATAGAGCAATCGAGAATAGCAGCAAGCCTGCGCACTCAGCTACACGCTTTGCCAAAAGTGGATCTGCATCGCCACCTAGAAGGCTCCCTGCGGCTCCAAACCCTGGCCGAGATCGCCCGGGAACACGGGATTGATCTGCCCAGTTACGACATTGAGTACCTGCGCCGCTTCGCGACGGTAACGACGGACGACAGACCGGATTTCCATCTCTTTCTCGCAAAGTTCACCTTCTTGCGACGCTTCTATCCTACCCAGGCGGCTGTGGAACGGGTGGCGTATGAAGCAGTGGCCGATGCAGCAGCAGATAACATCAAGTACCTGGAGTTGCGCTTCAATCCCGTCGCGCTGTCAAAACAGCAGGACTTCCCGCTCGATCAGGTGGTCACCTGGGTGTGCGGCGCTATCGCCAGAGCCCAGCGCGACTGCGATATAAATACCAGACTGATCCTGCAGATCGACCGGAAAGGAAGCCTGGAAACAGCGTCGCAAATTGCCGATATCGCGGTGGCTTACCGGAACGATGGCATCGTTGGACTGGACTTGGCCGGCGATGAAGTGGGATATCCAGCTCGTCGCTTTGCTAATATATTCCAGCGAGCGCAGCGGGAGGGACTAGGAGCGACAGTGCACGCTGGAGAGGCTGGAGGGCCCGAGAACGTCCGAGACGCCATTGAGCTGCTGGGAGCGCGACGCATCGGGCATGGTGTGCGCTCGATCGAAAGATCAGATGTCGTGCAATTGGTCCGTGAACGTGAGGTGACGTTGGAGGTTTGCCCAACCAGCAACCTACAGACTGCCGCCGTGCACCGTTTCTGGCAGCATCCCCTGACTGATCTATTGGCCTTGGGCCTGCGCGTGACAATCAACACCGATGACCCCAGTATCAGTGACACAACGCTCACAGATGAGTATGTGGTCGCTATGCTGGCGATGGGAGTGACGCTCAAGCAAATCAAGTGCACGATCATGATGGCCACCGAGAGTTCATTCCAGCCGCCAGATGAACGGAAACTGTTGACAGAGTGGTTCAGCAAGGAATTAGAACTGGCTTCTTGATAGCCCCTCAGAGGAACATAATGCCAGAACTTGTCCGTGATCAAGTCGCAGCGCTGATTACTACCGGACTCCAGGCAGCACAGAAGGAAGGCGCGTTGCCAGAGTTCGAGATGCCGACGGTCGTCGTGGAACGCTCGCGTCAGCCTGAGCACGGCGACTACGGCTCACCAGTCTGCCTGCGGCTGTCGCGTGAAGCACGAATGGCCCCACTGGAGATTGCCCATCGCGTGGTCGAGCACCTCCCGTCAGCTCCGCTTGTGGGCCAGGTCGAAGTGGCCGGGCCTGGGTACATCAACGTCACGCTGGATGCATCCTGGCTGGCCGCTCAGGTTGAGACGATCTTGAGCGCCAGGGAGTCCTTCGGCAACCTGGAGATCGGTCGCGGGCAGAAGGCCCAGGTCGAGTTTGTGAGCGCCAACCCCACAGGGCCTATTACCCTCGGTTCCACCCGCAACGCCGTCATCGGCGATACCCTGGCCAACGTGCTGGCGGCGGCAGGTTTCGAGGTCGAGCGGGAGTACTACGTCAACGACGCCGGTTCTCAGGTACGCAAGTTCGGGGAGAGCATCTATGCCCGCTATGCTCAGACCCTGGGCCAGGATGAACCGCTTCCGGAGGACGGCTACCACGGACGCTACATCGCAGAGATGGGGCAGCAGATGACCCAGCGGTACGGCGACCGGTATCTCAACATGCCCCGCGGGGAAGCCATGCGCGCTCTGGGGAGGGAGGGCATAGCGCACGTCATTACTGAAGCACAGCAAGACCTGGCGGCCCTGGGAGTGGAGTTCGACACCTGGTTCCACGAGAAGAGCCTGCATGAATCCGGCCTACTTGATCGTGTCCTTCATAAGCTTCGAGACAAAGGCCACATCGTCGAGCGCGATGATGCCGTCTGGTTCACCTCCCCTGACCTGGACGCGGACGCGGTCGTGATCCGCTCCCCCCAGGTCATACCAGAGCCGGATGAGCGACCCACCTACCTCGCTTCCGATGCCGCTTATGTGTGGAACAAGCTGGTCGAGCGTGGCTTCGACCAGGCGATCTATGTCTGGGGGGCCGACCACCACGGGGACGTGCCCCGGGTGAAGGCGGTGACCCGAGCGCTAGGACTGAACCCCGAGCGGGTGGTGCTCATCATCTACCAGATGGTCAATCTGAAGCGGGGTGGCGAGGACGTGCGGATGTCGAAACGCACGGGGGAGTTCGTCACGCTGCGCGAGTTGCTCGACGAGGTCGGCCCAGACCCAATTCGCTTTATGCTTCTAACGTGCACTGTTGATGCAACGATAGATTTCGATCTGGACCTGGCGGTTGAGCAATCGGATAAGAATCCGGTGTACTACGTCCAATACGCGCACGCCCGTATCGCCAGCGTACTGCGCTACGCCGTTGACCTGGGGTGGGACCTGGAGACGCCGGGCGACGTCTCGCTGTTAACCCACGAGAGCGAACTGGCACTGGTCCGCAAGATGCTGAAGTTGCCGGAGGTCGTGGCGCTGGCGGCGGTGCAGTTGGCCCCGCACTACCTCACCTTCTATGCCAAGGACCTGGCCGCGGTTTTCCACACCTTCTACCGAGACTGTCGTGTCGTTGTGCCGGAGGAACCGGGGCAGACCCGAGCGCGGCTGATGTTGACGAGGGCAGCTCAACTGACGTTGGCGCGGGTGCTGGCACTGCTGGGGGTGGCCGCGCCCGAGCGGATGTGAACTGGATGCTGGTGGCTGGAAGCTGGATTCATTGCAGGAGGTGGCACATCTGGTGGGGCTGAAACCGGATCATTGGATTCGCAAGATAGCGCTGGAGCAACGGATGATCGAGCCGTTCGTGGATGGACAGGTACACGACGGTGTCATATCGTACGGGCTTTCATCTTATGGCTACGACATTCGCGTGGCCGATGAGTTCAAGATTTTCACTCCTGGCCTAGAGGATCTGACCGTCATGGACCTTAAGCGGTTCGACACGCGGGCAATGGTGGATTTCAAGGGAGATATCTGCGTTATTCCTCCCAACTCCTTCGCTCTGGGCTGCTCGGTGGAGTACTTCCGCGTCCCCCGCAGCGTGCTGACGGTCTGCGTGGGCAAGAGTTCCTATGCCCGCTGCGGCATCGTCGTCAGCATAACTCCCCTTGAACCGGCCTGGGAGGGACACGTCACATTGGAGATCAGCAATACCACACCTCTGCCGGCCAAGATTTACGCCAACGAGGGCATCGCCCAGGTGCTCTTCTTTGAAGCGGACGAGGAATGCGAGGTCTCTTACGCCGATAAGAAAGGGAAGTACCAACGCCAACAATCCATTGTTCTGCCCCGGTTGTGACGTTGACGGGCCACAGATTCCCGATTATAATTGGCCTGCGGGCGGTTAGCTCAGTTGGTCAGAGCGCCTCCCTTACAAGGAGGAGGTCACAGGTTCGAGTCCCGTACCGCCCACTACAGGCGGCGTGGCCCGTCGCGCCGCCGTTTGTTGTCATCAATAGTCCCCGATGAATGGATTGATTCCGGAGCACCTGATAGACGAACTGACCCATTTCTACACTGTTCCTGAGAAAGCCGCCGAGACATCGGCCCTGGCCCGCCGGGTCATCGAGACCGTGTCCCGGCGGATGGAGGAGCAGAAGTAACTCTAATATCTATGGAAAAAGGAGTAGCAGCGATGAAACTGGATCCCGAAGCAAGGTACGCCAAGACTCACGAGTGGGCCCGCTGGGACGGAGATGGGATCATCTGCGGCATCTCCGACCACGCCCAGGAGTCCCTCTCCGACGTCGTCTATGTGGAACTACCAGAAGAAGGAGACGCTCTCGAGAAGGGAGACCTCTTCGGCGTCGTCGAGTCGGTGAAGGCCGCCTCCGACCTCTATATGCCGATGGGTGGTGAGATCACTGCCATCAACAAGGAGCTGGAGGACACACCGGAACTGGTCAACCAGGCTCCCTACGGCGAAGGCTGGATGATCCGCTTTACGCCGTCTGACCTTTCCGAGTTCGACGATCTGCTGGACGGCGATGCCTACGAGGCATTCGTCGCCGAGGAAGAGGGGTAGAGACAACCCTTGCAGTCACCCCGGTGTGGGCATCTACGAGAGATGCTCTACACCGGCACGGAGGTGCCATATTATGCCATACATTCCTCATTCCGATGAGGACCGGAACGCCATGCTCGCTGCCATTGGCATCCGGTCCATTGAAGAACTGTTTGAGGACGTGCCACAGCACGCCCGCTTTCCCGAACTGGACTTGCCCCCCGCCCTCTCAGAGATGGAGGCTCGTTGGGAACTGGAGACGCTGGCCGGGGCTAACTTTACCACCGGCGACGGCCCTTGCTTTCTGGGGGCGGGGGCTTGTCGCCACTTCGTCCCCGCCGTGGTGGACGCCGTCCTGAGCCGCGGAGAGTTCTACACCGCCTACACCCCCTACCAGCCGGAGATCAGCCAGGGGACATTGCAGGCCATCTTTGAGTACCAGACGATGATCTGCGCACTCACGCGGATGGAGGTCTCTAACGCCTCCCACTACGACGGAGCCACCGCCACCGCCGAAGCGGTCATCACCGCCTTCAATGTCCACCGCCTGAAACGACGCCAGGTCATCATCTCACCCCTGGTCCATCCCGAATACCGAGCCGTGGTGCGCACCTACACCCAGGGGATGGGGCTGACACTGGTAGGAGACGACGGATCAGCAGAATTAACTGATTTGCTCGACGGTGACACTGCCTGTCTCATCGTCCAGTATCCAGACTTCCTGGGTCAGTTTGAGGATTTGAGCGACCTGGCTGAGGCGGCGCACGCGGTTGGCGCATTATTCATCGTCGTGGCCGATCCTATCACGCTGGGGCTCCTGAAGCCTCCTGGGGAG
>CAZMOT010000085.1:4756-16085 GCA_964568065.1 uncultured Anaerolineales bacterium | reverse complement strand
GTCGAAGGCGGCGGCGTAGGTGATGGGCTTGATGGAGGAGCCGGGCTGGCGGATGGTGACCGTGGCGTTGACCGCACCGTCAATGCGCGGGTCGAAGTAGTTGGGGCTGCCGACCATGGCCAGCACTTTGCCGGTGTGAGGATCCATCACCACCACGGCACCATTGTTCACGTTGCGAGGCGGCTGGTCCGCGCCGGTGTCGGCCAGTTGCGCCAACCGGTAGCGCACGATGCGCTGTGCCGTGTCCTGTGCATCCAGGTCCAGCGTGGTGTAGACCTGTAGCCCCTGGGTGTATATCGCTTCCAGGCCAAATTCTTTCTCCAGTTGGCCGCGCACGTACATCACGAAATGGGGCGCTTCGATGGGAAAGGGAACCGAGGCGAAGCGCAGGTCTTCCCTGGCCGCCAGATCGGCCTCTTGTTGAGGGATGTATCCGTGCTTGACCATCAATCCCAGTACCACACCCTGGCGATCTTGAGCGGCTTGAGGATTCTCCAATGGGTTGTAGTGGGCCGGTGACTGCGGCAACCCGGCCAGCAGCGCGCACTCCGCCAGGTCGAGTTCGGTGGCGCTCTTGGCAAAGTAGGTGCGGGCGGCCGCCTCAATGCCGTAGGCCAGGTTGCCGTAGTAGGTCTCGTTCAGATATAGGGTCAGAATCTCATCTTTGCTGTACGTTCTCGCCAGTCGCCAGGCCAGGATGGACTCACGCAGTTTGCGCTCCAGGCTGATCTCGGTTCGCTCCTCTGGCGAGAGCAACAAGTTGCGAGCGAGTTGCTGAGTGATGGTGCTGCCGCCCGAAAGGATCTCCCCACCGCGCAGGTTGATCCATAGCGCGCGGACGATGGCCCAGCAGTCCACGCCGGGATTGTCGTAGAAGCTGGCGTCCTCGGTGGCGATGGTGGCGTTGATGCAAGCCGGTGGCACCTCGGCCAGCGAAACGGGGGTGTGTGCGCCGCCGTGTGGGTCGAGGATCTCGTACAAAAGCCGCCCCTGCCGGTCGTAGATGCGCGTGGACGGTGCAGCCACCCGCTCATACAGCCGGTCGGGCGAGGGGAGGTCTACCGTCAGCCAATGTGTCACTCCAGCGGCGGTCAACGCAAGCAACGAAGCAAGCGCAATGAAGATACGTGAAACGTGAAACGTGAAACGTGAGGTGTGTTGCGTGGTGCGTGTTGCGTGCTGCGTCACGGCACGTAATCCCGCAGGATGGAGTCGCCGATGAACTCGCGCAGGATGGCGTTATCGGGGATCAGGTCAGGGCCGCAGGACTCGAACCACTGCAGGAAGGTCAGCAACCGCTTGGCTTCCACGTGCCGGGGACTGGTGTGCTCGACCTGGAGCAGCAGCGGCTCGGCCAGATTCTTGAGCACCGCCAGTTCGTAGACCAGCGCCGAGTTGAACATCACGTCGGCGTGCTCCTGATAGGGGAAGATGTACCGCTTCTCCCCCTGCCGCACGCTCTCCCAGCGTTTCAAGGTCTCCTCGGCTGTATACTCCCGGTAGATAGCATCCCGCACGATGCGACGGATGAGGCGGGTGTCCGTCGTCGGCACCCGGTTGTGGCGGTCAGTGTTGAGTTGCGTCAGCGCCGATACATAGATGCGAAAGGTGCGCTCTCTCGGTACTGAGGGTACCAGTCGGGGATTCAGACCGTGGATACCCTCGACGATGATGACGTGGTCAGAGCCGAGCTGGACGGTCTCGCCCTTCTCTCGTCGGCCAGTCTTAAAGTCAAAACGAGGAAGTTGTGTCACCTCCCCACGCATGAGGGCCAGGAGTTGCCGATCAAATAGCGGTACGTCGAGTGCTCCCAAAGCCTCGAAGTCATAGTGACCGTACTCATCCCGTGGTGTCTTTTTCCGTTCCACAAAGTAGTTATCCAGCGCCAGAGGGAAAGGGTGGATGCCGTGCGCCAGCAGTTGGATCGAGAGCCGCTTGGAGAAAGTGGTCTTGCCGGAAGCGGACGGACCGGCGATGAGCACCAATCGCGCCTCGCCCCTCCGACGGGCGATCTGGTCAGCGATGTGCGCGACGCGCTCTTCCTGCAATGCCTCTGAGACGAGGATGATCTCACGGATGCGCCCATTGGCAATGGCCTCGTTTAATCCACTCACCGACTCCACGCCGAGCAGGCGCAGCCATTCGCCATATTCGCGGAAGATGGTCGTCAGTTGGGGATAGTCGCGCACCGGAAGGAGTTCCGTCGGGCGGTGACGGCGTGGGTACTGGAGCACAAACCCTGGAGGCCAAAGGTGCAGAGCGAAGTAGCGCAGGTATCCGGTCGAAGGCACCATGTAGCCGTGAAAGTAGTCGCGTGAGCCGCGCAGGTTGTAGAGCGAAAGGTAACCCTTCTGGCGGCGGGTCAGCAGTTGAACCTTCTCCTCCTCGCCACGTGCGTGAAACATCTGGATGACCTCGTCGAGCGGCACATGCTCCCGCGTGATCGGAGCGTCTTCGGCGACAATCTCGCGCATGCGGGCTCCGATCTGTGCCAACTCCTCCGCGCTGAATGGTTCCCGTCCCCGCACCTGGCAGAAGAAGCCGCCGAAGGGAAGCGTGTGATCCACGAAAAGCTGGGCTTCAGGGAACAGCTCGCTCACGGCGGTCACCAGCAGGAAGGAGAGGGAGCGCCGATAGATACGCACACCATCGGAGTTGGAGAGGAACACAGGATCCACTCGGGCGTCGGACCGCATGGGGTAAGTTAATTCGCGCAATTTACCGTTGACCAATGCTGCGATGACGGGCGCCGGGCTATCATTCAGCGCTGCCTTGATGTATTGCTCCACCGACGTTCCCACGTGGGCCTCGAAGGTCCGTCCGTCAGGGAGACGCACCTGGGCTGTCTCGCGGGGCTCCGCGCTCCGCACCGGTAGAGTTCGTTCGCTTTTCATCACATCCTACTTGCTGAGAGATGAAAACGGCCACGAGGGCCGCAACAAGAGCATACGACGCTCTATACAGAGCATGAGGTCAGAATCAGGATTCCCGGACCCAGAGACGAAAGGCCAGCACCGTGCTCGCCGACCTGTGACGCCACGCGGGCTAGAATGGAGGCATCACGCGCCCGGCCATCGCCAGTGCCATGCAGCCACACAACGCCACATTCAGAAAGAGCAAGACAGCCAGCACAAACCGCTGCCACGGCTCCAGGTTCGAAAACGTGCGGACAAGAGGAGGTCTCTCAGCATGCTCAAAATCCTCTTCCACCTGGGCCATCTGTTCCCGCAGGTCTTCCAACACATCTGCCTCGCCCACCTGCTCCTGCGGCTCTTCCACCATATCTGCTTGGCCCATCTGCTCCCATAGGCCTTCCGCTATAGGCAGCTCTTCCCCTTGCCCTTGCTGTTGGTCACGTAGCTCGGTGACCCAATCAGGTATTTGTTCGCCTTCCGCCATACACCGCCTCCTCCCCAGGGGGCACGATCGGAGACTTTGTCGTGAGCGCCCAGTCGAACGACCGGCCCCAGTGACTGGTCGGACCAGGTATAAGATACCGCTAAACACTCCAAAAGTCAAATGGTGGTGGGGGTGTTACGTTGGAGACATGTCCCTACCAAGCTGCGTGAGCTCGGGTTTGGCAATGAGTTGCCCACCAACTGGCTTTGGTGTACAATCTGACCAGCCCCTCATTCCACGCATTGGCTCGATGAGGTAGGAAGGCACAGATGAAGTCAAGGTCCACCGTCTCTGTCACTGAATTGGCCCGGCGCTGCGCCGAAGAGATGGCGCGCTACCGGCGCCGGCAGAGTTACGACCCGCACCTGGTGCGCCGCCACTGCTACGAACTGTTCCGCTGCGCGCTGGTGCAACGAGATGAGGAAGCGTGGGCAGCCCTCTACAGCCAATACCACCACCTGGTGCGCCGCTGGCTGGGGAACACCCCAGGCAATCCGGACGCCCTGGTGAACCAGGCCCTGGCAAAGTTCTGGCAGGCGCTGCCTCCCGACCGCTTCGCCGACTTTCCCACGCTGGATAAGATTCTGGCCTATCTAAGGCGCTGCGCGCAGAGCGTCGCCATGGATGCCAGGCGGCAGGAGGAATGGAAGCGGGTCGTCGAAGACTCCCTGGCCCCGACGCAAGGAGGCGTGGAGCAGATATTGGATAAAATCGTTGGTGAACAGCTTTACGAGTACGTGACGGAATCTCTAAGTAGTCCGCAGGAGCGCCTCATTTTCCGCGCCTCCTTCGAGTGGAACCTGAAGCCGAGCATGATCGCCGCAAGATGGTCAGACACCTTCACCGGCGCGCGGGAGGTATACAGAATCAAGGAGCGCATCATCCGCCGTTTACGGCGGGACAAGGGGTTGAAGCAACTGCTGGGAGTGGATGACGAGGATAGCGGAAATAATGAGTGACAGCCGTTATATGTAGTAGAAGGGGAAAAGCATCGTGAGTGAGAACTGCGTCAATCCAGCGGAGATCAAAGAGGGTGATTTGATGGCCTACATAGACCACACAGCCGAGGAAGCCGCAATCCAGCACGTCCAGCGCTGCCCTGCCTGCACTCGCCAGGCAGAGGAGCTAGCCACGTTCCAGGCCATCCTGACTGCCAAACTGCACCGGGTCTCCTGCCCCAGGCCCGACCAGTTGATCGCCTATCACCAGCGTGAACTCCAGGGCAGCGAGAAACTGATCGTCGCCCAGCATCTGCGCCAATGCCCTCACTGCGCGCGCGAACTGGCGGCCCTGGCCCGCGATGAAAGGATCGGCCTCGGCGAGCGCGTTCGTGCGGCCATTGAGGTACTGGATGCGGTGCTGGTGACACCCCAGCGGCCTCAAGGCTGCCAGATACAAGCCGCCGGGGTGCGTGGCGCTCCCGAAGCAGCCCGCCCCACACCGCAGGTCTATCGGGCCGGCGAGATCGAGATCATCGTCAACCTGCGGCCTTCCCGCACCCACCCGCGCCGGTGGGACCTCTCCGGCCTGGTGCACATCGGGGGCCAGGTGCCGGAGACCATCGGTCCTTCGACAAGCTCAGGACACGGCGGGGCCACAGTGGAACTCTACCGGGGTGAAGGACTGATCGCGATCACCGCAGTCAGCCCCCGTGGGCAGTTCACTTTCACAGCAGTGGAGCCGGCCGGCTACGATCTCAGCCTGGTGTGGGAAGGCCGGGAGGTCCGGCTGAAAGGAGTGCAGATCGAATGAAGCCTGTCCAGCCACCCTTGCGAAGGTTGCGAGTAGCCCCGGCAATGGGGTGATTTCCGGCGGGCGAGGACGCTTTTGGCCCGGAAGCTGCTGCCTAACCTTCGCCAGGGTTCCCTCCAGAAAGGAGTGCAGATCGAATGAGCCCCCAAGACCTGGTCAGGAATCTCCTGGTCGCGAAAGACGCGGGCGACAGACAATCTCTCCTGATCCCCCAGCAGGGGGATTTCTACGTCACTGCCGTCGGCCTGCTCAAGGATGAGGTGGATCGCGAGCGGCTGCGCGATCCCAATGCAGCGCTTAGGATGGCAGAGATTGCGGCTGAGGTGGCCGACTTCGCCGCCGTCCCGCGCTGCCGGGCGCTGGCTGCCTGGGCGCAGGGCAACGTTCTGATTCACCTGGGCGACTATACGGAGAGCCTGCGCCTCTTCCAGCAGGCGGCCGGGATCTTTGCCGCCGAGGGTGCAGAGATAGAGGTAGCCCGTCTGACTTCCAACCAGGCATTCGTTCTCAAGAACCTGGCCCGCTACGACGAGGGACTACAGGCCGCACAAACCGCCTTGACCATCCTGAGACGACATCCTCCCTCGACCTTCCTGGCCAGCGCACTCAATGCTCTGGGTACGCTCTACAGTCTGCTGGGCCGTTACGACGACGCCCTGGCGGCCTACGCTGAGAGTGGGCAGATCTATTCAATTCTGGGCGACGAAGTGAGACAGGCCCGCCTGACCATCAACAGGGCCAACGTGTTGGAGAGCCTGGACCGCTTCGCGGATGCCATCGCCCTGCTGAAACAAGCACGGGCTGTGCTGGCTGACCACGAACGGTCCCTGGAAGTAGCCCGGAGCGATCTCAACCTGGGCATCGTCTACACTCGCCTGGGCCGCTACGACGAGGCGCTGGAGGCACTGGATCAGGCCAAGAAGGGATTCGGTGCGCTGGACAACGCGATGGAGGTGGCCGTGGTGGAACTGTACCGCGCCGACCTCTACGCCGAGTTCAACCTGTACGAGGAACTGCTGCAGACCCCGGCCCGCGACCGGGAATTATTCGAGGAGCGGGAGATGCAGTGGCAGGCAGCCCGCGCGGCGCTGCACGAGGCCGTCGCCTGGCGGCAACTCGGCGACGTGATGCAGGCTGAGGAACTGCTGAGCAGTGCACGGGCGGTCTTGGCCCGCATCGGCGACCCGGTCTGGGCCCGGCTGGCCGAACTGGAGCAGGTGGCACTGTGGTGCGAGACAGGCAAGTGGGCGCGGGCATTGTCGGTAGCGGTCGAGACGGCCACCTTCCTTCGCGACAAAGGGATGGTCATCCGCGCGGCCGGCAGTTCTCTCCTGGCAGCGCGGTGCTACCTGGCGCTGGACCGACCGGCGGAAGCCGCCGAGCGTTACCAGGAGGTGCTGGACGTTGCCCTGAAGTTGAACGTGCCCTCGCTGCTCTATCGGGCGTACCATGGGCTCGGCCGGGTGGCGGAACGGCAGGGCCTTTTACAGGATGCCTACGAGCACTTCCATCAGGCCGTCGAGACGGTGGAGAGCCTGCGGCAACGGCTGCGCGTGGAGGATTTCCGCGTCGGTTTTCTGGAAGATAAGCTGCACGTCTATCGTGACGCCGTGCTTCTCTGTCTGCAGTTGGAACAGGAGGAAGAGGCCTTCGCCTACGTCGAGCGGGCCAAGTCGAGTGCGCTGGTGGAGCTGCTCATCGCCAGTCTTAGCACCCCCTCTGTCCCTCCTGCTCGCGGGGGGGATGAAAAGGGGGGCACCGACGAGAACCTCCTGGCCCGCCTCAGCGCGCTTCGCGAGCAGTTGAATTGGCACTACAGCAAGCTGAGAGTGGGTGGCGAGGAGGAACGAGGGCAGGAATGGCCTCACCTGGGAGCGGAGGTGCGGCAGCGCATCTCTGAGGTTGAGCAGGAGACCGTCCAGGCCTGGCGGGAACTCCAACAGGTCGTCCCCTTCTACGCCTCCGTGGGCCGGCCCGATCTCTCCACACCCGCAGCGGTGCAGACCTGCCTGCGCGAGGACGAGGTACTGCTCCAATACTACATAGCCGGTGAGACCATCTACGTCTTTGTCGTCGGCTATGACGGTTTGAGAGCCTGTCTGCCATTGGCGTGTGCTTCCTCCCAGGTGGAGGATGCTGTGGGCGCGTTGGACACCACCCTGAGAAGTGCCTCGGACTTTGACGGTGACTATATCGCTGCCACCCTCGATCCACTGAGCCGGCAGCAACTGGGCTGGCTCTACGACGATCTGCTGCGGCCCCTCGTGCCTTTTCTGGAGAAAGCGAGCCGGCTGCTGATCGCGCCCGATGGCGTCCTCTTCGAGGTGCCCTTCCACGCCCTGCACGACGGCGAAGGGTATCTGCTGGAGCGACACGAGATGGCCTACACCCCCAGCGCCGGTGCTCTGCGACTGTGCCAAGAGAACCACCGTCGGTGTGGTACCAGGCGTGGGCTGCGCCTCGTCATGGGGTGTTCCAGAGATGGCGAACTGGGCCACATTCTGCAAGAGGTCGAAGCCGTGGCACGTGTGGTTCCCGGTGCAACGGTCTTCACGGACGAAGAGGCCACGCTGGCCCACCTGCAGGAACATGCAGGCCAGAGCGCGCTGCTGCACCTGGCCACCCACGCCGTCTTTCGTCGCGATAACCCTCTCTTCTCTGCGCTGCAACTGGCCGGCGGGGACTGGCTGCGCGTGATGGACCTATACACCCTGCGGTTGAACGGCGCGTTGGTGACGTTGAGCGGTTGCGAGACGGGGCGACACCGCTCGCGGGGTGGTGACCTTTTGGGTCTGAGCCGGGGCTTCTTCTGCGCCGGGGCCTCGGCGCTGGTGGTCAGTTTGTGGCCTGTGAGCGACGTCTCAACGGCGATGCTGATGGAGCGGTTCTACGCGCTTATGGCCTCTGGCGAGGTTGCGGCGTCGGCGCTGCGACGGGCGCAGCAGGACTTGCGCGACTATGTTTTCGAAGAGGAACGAGATGGGGAGCGGGTGCGGCCCTATGCCCATCCCTTCTACTGGGCGCCGTTCTGCCTGCTGGGCGCGCCCGACGTGCGGCTGGCGTAGAAGCAGTAGCCATCAAATGTGTTCGTGGTCTGGCTATTGCCCCGGCAACGTCGCGAGGTAGCGCTCAATCTCTGCCAGCACGACCGGCAGGTCCCGCAACGGATCGCCTTGCAGACCAGAGGGAACAATTCGCCCCTGATCATCGTGAAAGTGGTGCGGAAAGTTTGTTCTGAGGTGTGGATAGTGTGGGGCATTGTCCCAGCGGAGCAAAGTGCCATCGTGGCCAAACAACTGGTAGGCATAGCGAGTATGGTGGGGGTTGTGGTTGAGCCAGACCTGAAAAGTCAGCGTTGGGGTGACCGTCGCCCGCATTTTGACCCGGAAAGCGTTCCGCCCGTAGGTTTTCAGGTCAGTGATCTGGGGATTGGTTACGACGGGGGATGCCTGGAGAAGCTGTAGCAATGCATCATACACTGCTTTGCTCTACTTTGGCTTTGATTTGCCGCCAACCATCCAGCATATCGAGGACGGCTTCCCACTCCATCCAATCATCTTCGTCGGTGATGGTGGCCCGTTCCGATAACGACTCAGTCCACTCGGCAAATGTGTGCTGATGCTTGTGCTCATAACTCCAGAGTTCTGCCTCGGCCCAGGCGATCTGGCGTTCGATGTAATCAAGAATAATGTGCTTGAGCGCCTGTTCGGGACTAGCATAGACGCCAGTGCGCACAAAGGGCTCGGTCAGAAGGGATGCGACCTGAGCGAGCGTAGTGACCGACATTTGATAAGCCTCCTGCTGATAGCTCGATCGTCTCCCAGGATTATAGCACATTGGATAGGAGAGTGCAACGTTGCCAGGCCAACCATACAAATCAGTGAGATCCTGGAAGGAAATCCACCACCGGATGGCGGAAAAACGTAGGCGCGGACGTTCTTTGAAGTAGAAGCGTGTGACTTCATCTTGCCAGGAAAGGCGACTACCGATAGAATACACGATGCACGGACAAGTCATATATTTCCCCATCCGAGGTTCGCTCGGATGGCGGAAAAACGTAGGCGCGGACGTTATTTAGGGTAGAAGTGTGTGACTAAATCTTATCACAGAAAGGAGCGGATAAAATGAGCACGCACAGCAAATTGACGAACATTTTGATCATTGCCACCCTGATGATCTCACTGATCCCAACAGGCAGCAGGGGGTCAGTACAGGCACAGGACCATCAATCCATTCTTCACACTCAGGGAGCCAAAGCCCCGGTTGGAGACGTGCAGCCAGCACGGACGCCAGCGCTGGCAGAAGAGCCACCGCTGCCGCTGCCCCGGTATTGCGACGACGTGACGGCCCCCGGCGAAGACCCACCCGCCTGCTGCGCCTACGGCTACGCCTACTACGAGGACGAGCCGGTAGCCGGGGCCAGCGTCCACGTCGAGAGTCCTTACGGCACCCTCGACACCACCACGACCAGCGGCGGGGCCAGCAGCCAGCCCTACTACAGCGCCGACCTCAGTTCCTCTCCCCTGCTTGCCTCCCCCGGTGACGTCATCACCATTACCGTGTCGTACAGCGACATGGTCAGCGCTCGCACCTGGACGGTACAGAGCGAGGGGCAGCACGTGGACCTGGGGCTGGTCGCTGGCTATCAGGCACCGGGGCCTGTGTCTGCCCTGTCCGCTCGCCGCGCCCTGCAGGCCCAGGTGAACATAGCCCCTACGCAACACGCAACACGTTTCACGCCGAGTCAGACAATCAGTCAGGATGCGACGGCCAGCGGCGGAGTCCCCTTTGGACCCGGGGCCACCATAACCGACACCGCCGAAGGCGCCCGTTCGGTCCGCGCGGCGGACATAGACGCCGACGGCGACCTGGACGTCCTCTCCGCCTCTTGGACCGACGACAAAATTGCCTGGTATGAGAACGACGGCGGTTCACCCCCTGCCTTCACATCTCACATAATCACCACCAACGCCGACGGCACCCGCTCAGTTTACGCGGCGGATGTGGATGGCGACGGTGACCTGGACGTCCTTTCCGCTTCAGCCAACGACGACAAGATCGCGTGGTACGAGAACGACGGCGGTTCGCCTCCCGCCTTCACCGGCTACGTCATCACCACCACCGCCGATTTCGCTACATCGGTCTACGCAGCGGATGTGGACGGCGACGGCAATCTGGACGTACTCTCTGCTTCCTACTTCGACGGCAAGATTGCCTGGTACGAGAACGACGGCGGTTCGCCTCCCGCCTTCACCGGCCACGTCATCACCACCACCGCCGACAGCGCCTGGTCGGTCCACGCGGCGGATGTGGATGGTGACGGCGATACAGATGTCCTCTCCGCCTCAGCCTACGACGACAAGATCGCCTGGTACGAGAACGACGGCGGTTCGCCTCCCGCCTTCACCGGTTATGTTATCACCACCAACGCCGACGGTGCCTGGTCGGTCTACGCTGCGGACGTGGACGGTGACGGCGACATGGACGTCCTTTCTGCCTCTGAGCACGACGACAAGATCGCGTGGTACGAGAACGACGGCGGTTCGCCCCCCGCTTTTACTCCCCATATCATCACCACCAACGCCGACTACGCCACATCGGTCCACGCGGCGGATGTGGACGACGACGGCGATCTGGACATCCTCTCCGCCTCCTGGTATGACAATAAGATTGCCTGGTACGAGAACGACGGCGCTTCGTCCCCTGCCTTCACTGACCACGTCATCACCACCGACGCCTTAGGCGGCCGCTCGGTCTACGCGGCGGACATGGACGGCGACGGCGATGTGGACGTTCTCTCTGCCTCGGACAGAGACCACAAGATCGCCTGGTACCCCAACGAGACCATCCACCGCAGCGCCACTTTTCCGGTCCAGGCCCAGGTCGTGATCACCAACGCCGCCGATGGTGCCGAATCGGTCTACGTGGCGGACGTGGATGGTGACGGCGACCTGGACGTCCTCTCCGCCTCATTAGGTGACGACAAGATCGCCTGGTACGAGAATGACGGCAGTTCGCCCCCTGCCTTCACCGGCCACGTCATCACCACCAACGCTGACTATGCTGTATCGGTCTATGCGGCGGATGTGGACGGCGACGGCGATGTGGATGTCCTCTCCGCCTCAGAGTTGGATGACAAGATTGCCTGGTACGAGAACGACGGCGGTTCGCCCCCCGC
>CAZMOT010000085.1:0-4656 GCA_964568065.1 uncultured Anaerolineales bacterium | reverse complement strand
CTTTGCGCGCTCGGTCTACGCGGCGGATGTGGACGGCGACGGCGACCTGGACGTCCTTTCTGCCTCAGGCTGGGACGACAAGATTGTCTGGTACGAGAACCGGGCCGTGCATGCTGCGCCCAGTGCCGACTTCACCGCCTCTTCCCTCTCCGGCAACGCGCCACTGGACGTGGCGTTCACTGATCAATCCACCGGCGACATCATCGCCTGGGACTGGACGTTCGGCGACGGCGGTGTCAGTGGTGGCCGCCATCCCGCTCACGAGTACGAGAGCGCCGGCACCTACACCGTCTCCCTCACCGTCTCCGGCCCCGGCGGTTCCGACACCGAGACCAAGACCAACTACATCACTGTCAACCCTCCTCCCGGATCGCAACCACCTGAGGCTTCCATCAGCTTTATCTGGTATCCCTCCTACCCCAACCCGGCCGTCCAGGGCCAGGACACGATCTACTTTAACGGTTCGGGCAGCGATAAAGACGAGGGTGGGGCCTACATCACCGCCTACGTGTGGAACTCTAGCATTGATGGCCAACTGAGCACCCAGGAGGACTTTACCATCCCGGCCGCGGAACTCTCAGCCGGTGCCCACACCATCCGCTTCAAGGTTCAGGACGACGAGGACGAGTGGTCGCAGGAGGTGATCCGCTATCTGACCGTGCAATCGGGACAGCAGGACGTGCGCACGCTGATCCTGGTCAACCGCCAGAAGCTGGAGACGCTCTACAGCGCCTCTGAGGCCGATGACGTGATGGACAAGCTGAACCTGCTAGCGGCCCACGATAGCGTCAAGGGATTGGTCGTGCAGGTGGAGAACGACGCCACCGTCGCCGCCGCTTACGCCGCCTGGGACGCCGACCCCACCAGCACGGCCAGGGCCAACGCGGTGGCGGAGGCCATCAAAGCAGTCGTTGACGCCCAGTGGGCCAGCTACCCGGACCTGGAGTACCTGGTCATTGTCGGCGATGATCGCGTGGTGCCCTTCCGCCGTGTGTTGGATCAGACCCGCCACCCGGAGAGCAACTATGGCTCCGTCTCGTCCGCCAGCACCACTGGCGCGGCCCTGCGCGACGATATGACTCTCACCGACGACTACTACGCCGACGCGGTGCCCACCATACCCGGCAGCCCCGACTGGGACGGCCACGACCTCTACATCCCCGACCTGGGCACCGGACGGCTGGTGGAGACCCCCGACGAGATTGTGGCCCAGATTGACGCCTTCCTGGCCGACGATGGAGTCACCGCCGGCGACGCCATCGTCACCGCCTACGACTTTCTCGAGGATGGGGCGCAGGCGGTGTGCAACGAACTGAGCGGCGATGGTCTCACCACCGACTGCACGCTCATCGGCGAATCGTGGAACGCCACCCAGTTCAGGAGCAATGTGCTGAACACCCGCCACGACGTCGTCTCCATCAATGGCCACGCCAGTCACTATGTCATCGGCACACCCTCGGGCTCCGTCCTATCCAGCGATATAGCCGGAGCCGCCGCCGATCACACACGGGCGCTGTTCTACACCGTCGGTTGTCACTCCGGCCTCAACGTCCCGCCCAGCAATCCCTATCAGCCACTCGACACCGCCCAGGCCCTGGTCCAGCACCAGGCCAACTACGTCGCCAACACCGGTTACGGCTGGGGGTATCGCGCTTCCGTTGGCCTGTCGGAGCAACTGATGCTTGATTTCACCGAGCGGTTGGTCTACGGCCAGTCGGCCACCGTGGGGCAGGCATTGGCTGCGGCCAAGCAGGAGTATTATCTCAACGAGCGTGAGTTTGATTACTACGACGAAAAGATCATGATCGAGAGCACGCTCTACGGCCTGCCGATGTATCGCTACACCACCCCGACCGCGACGGCCCCGAGGCTGGGGGCTCAGGGCCAAGGTCAAGGGGTGTCGGCGATCAAGCAAGAGCAGGTCACCGCGTTGGGGAACGGGCTCACAGTCAACAGCCTCTCCTACCAGTTCCCGGCCCTCACTGCCGAGAGCACCGACGACGGCCAGTACTATGCCTTCGGCGATCGGGTGCACACCGGCGACGGCGAGCCAGTACAGCCCAAGTACATCGCCGACCTCTCCTTCCCGGGGACGCGTGCACATGGCGTGGTGTTCAGAGGAGGCGTCTACACCGACGTGACTTCCTTCAACCCCGTCGTGGATCAGGCTATCACCAAGACCCTCACTCTGGTCGAGCCTTCGTTCGGCGCGCCTGGTTGGTACCCCACGCTGCCCCAGCGCCTCAACCGCCTGGAGCGGGGCGACAAGCTGGTGACACTGCTGGGACAGTTCAACCCCCAGAGCCAGATGGAGCGGGTGTACGACCAGTTGAGTTTCGACGTCTACTACCACACCAGTTCCAGCGATTGGACGTTTCCTTCCATCGAGAGCATGAATAGCGGGCTAGGGGCGGGGAGTGCGCTCATCAGCGTCGGCGTTGAGGATGATTCGGGCATCCAGGCCGTGGTGATCGCCTACACCGACGGAGATGGCACGTGGTACAGCACCAGCCTGACGGAGAGTGGAGGGAAGTGGTCGGGCAGTTTCACCGCCAGCGCCGACACCGAGTTCTTCATCCAGGTGGTGGACCAGGCGGGGAACGTGATCGCAAGCGACAATAATGGGCGGTACTTCCAGCCCGGCGACAGCCTCTACACCGTCTACCTCCCCCTCGCCCTGAGAAACCACTGACCTCTACGGCCCGTCTGCAAGACGAACGAGGGAGCGCCAACGTGGCGCTCCCTCGCTTGCTGTCTGCCCGCGAAAGGGCAAGGGTTTGGTTCGCGGTGAGGAGAGCGATCAACTCCTCCTCGATTTCGGTGTCCTCCGCGTTCGCTTCTTCTCCTCCCGCCCCACCCAGAAGTGATGCCGTAGCACAGATGGCTGCGATGACACGCGCATCCCGCCCACCTTCTGCACCTTGCCGTTGCCGTTCAGTGCCGAGGGATGGACGTAGCAGACGTCAGGGGATGCGCCGAACTTTTGCTGGTATCTCCGCGCTGCCCGCCCGATCTTTTCCGCCAGGTCGCGTCCTGGGTTGTCGTCGTACCACAAGAGGCCCTCTTTCATGACCTAACACCTCCCAGTAAGTGTTCGACCATCCTTGCGAAGGTTGCGAATAACCCTGACTAAAGCAATTGGGTGTGTTTCAAATGAGTTAGACAAGACTTTGGAAGTCTCAAAAGTACTCTCACCCAACGGTTTTTGAGGCGATTTCGAGTTAATTTTGCCTTCGAAACGCTCGACTGGAGACTTCCGAAGTCTGACACCAACTGAAATGAAACGCACCCATTTGAATTACGCACGACGAGAGGCCTCCGCGGGTGTTTCAGGAGCCAAATTGACCATAAAATTGCCTATTTGAGCGCCAAAACTGCGTGGACTGGTGAAAAAACCGGCCAAGTCGGACTCAAAGAGAGAGCTTTTTCTGCGCGATTCAATTGACGCACAGTGAGACTGGAAAATCATTTATACGGGCAGTAATCGAAGCTGTGATCGCACTCGCCCCCACCCCCCAGGGATTCCGATCCTCCGATGTTGCCGAGAAGGTGCAAGCAATCATTGGGGATGACGAAACCAAGTACACTGCCCGCAAGGCCGCCTACGACTTGAAGAAGCTTCGAGGCAAGAACATAGTGCGCCGAATCGGAAAGTCGCGACGATACGAAACCGTCCCTGAAGGACTGCAGGCTATGACCGCTTTGCTGGTACTGAGGGACAAGGTAATCAATTCCGTTCTGGCCGGAGCTGGCAAGCTCAGGCGTGGACCAAAACCGAAGAACCAATCGCCTATCGACGCACATTATGAATCCATCCAGTTGCAATTGCGTAGCCTATTCCACCAACTCGTCGGCATTGCAGCATAACCCTATCGACAAACTTTTGTACATGTTGGCGCTGTAAGCGCCTAAATGCCAATGGCTCAGACATACACCACCTTCTCAATCAAGATACTTCTGAAAGTTTAGCGTATGTTTCGCCATTAGTCAAGCAATTGAGCGATATTCATTCCAAATTGAGAATTGCTGGCTCAGAAGGTTTGCACAGAACTGATGGCCTTTGTGGCCCAGGAAGAAGCGAAGGCTCGTCCCGACGAGCGACTCCTGGGTAGCAGTGAAATCAGAGTCTGTCTTGGGGAAGCTAAAGCGATTGGAACAGGACCAGGCCAGGAGCGGGTTCACAGGCCTCCTGCTGGCACTATGTGCAGCGGCGGCTGCCACAACGACTGACGTTGTTCACCAAGCTCTCGAAGCCGTTCCTACAAAGATGGTCCTGGCTTGGTGTAGACAGAACCTTGGGCAATCTGTCCAAGCAAAGCGAAGAGAGGCCTTTGCCGCTCACGGCGGGGCGGAACAAAAATGGAACCAATCGTGCGCGCTGGCTTGATCTACTTTCACCAGCCCAGGTTTGATGTAGACGGTTCCGCCGTTCTTGGAGATCACACCCCCGACGCCGCCGTGTGGGGCGAAGATGGCCTCCAGCGCAGGCTTGAGCCCTGGGGTCGTATCAGCAATGACGACGGTGGGCATATTACCCCCCTCCCTGTCCCTCCCCCCTGAGAGGGGAGAGGGAATCTCTAGCGAAGCGCTCGATCTGCGCTACCTGCTCCGGTTTGGGACGGACGAAGGGACGCACCTCCCGGACGCGCGCCCAGG
>CAZMOT010000084.1:0-16163 GCA_964568065.1 uncultured Anaerolineales bacterium | reverse complement strand
CCCCACCCGCCAGCAGATCATGGCCGGGCTGACCGGCAACCTGTGCCGCTGCACGGGGTACCACAAAATCGTGCGGGCGGTTGAGCGGGCAGCGGAAGAATAACAGACTGAGAAACAGCCCAATGTTAGAGCACCTACCCACCCTGTTTTAGCCACCAGGAGCACCTGCGGACCAGGACGCTGGCACTGGAGACGGTGGGCCAGGTACTGAAGCTCGCCGGATGCAGTTTATCCGCGCCGGCGGGCGCTAGTCGCCTGGCAGCAGGAGGGGATGCCGGGGGTGGGTCGGCTGGAGGCGGCATTGGAAAAACCCGGCCGCCCGCGCCACAAACTCCCAAGCCACGTTGCCCCTGCTGCCGGGGGCGCTGGCAGCCTTAAGGCCGCTGGCCTATAAGGTGGAATGGGGCGCAGAAGTGATCGAGTGTGTAAGGGAACCGACGGATGCCGCCATTCCGATGGCGCTTCATCCGCGAGAACTCGTGGAACAGATCAGACTCACGGATGTAGTTTATCCGCCTTCGCCAGGGGAAGTGAATGGCGTATTGGAGTGACATGGAAACCAATGGCCTTAAGGCTACCAACACATTGCTTAAACTTGAAGATATATGGGTCCAGCGACCCGGCGCGGAGGTACTGCGCGGGGTCAACCTGACCGTCCGTCGTAGTGAGGTGCACGCTCTTCTGGGTCTCAATGGTTCGGGCAAAACCAGCCTGGCGCTCACGCTGATGGGCGCTGGCGGGTACTTCCCCTGGCGGGGCCGCATCCTGTTCGACGGACAGGACATCACCGACTTCTCGGTGACCGAACGTGCGCGACTGGGGCTGACGCTGGCCTGGCAGGAGCCAGCTCGCTTCGAGGGGCTGCCTGTGGCCGACTACCTCACATTGGGAATGAAGGCGCCGGAGCGAGAGCGGATTGAGGAGGCATTGACAGCAGTGGCGCTCTCGCCCATGGCCTACATGGGCCGCCCGGTCAACTCCGCCCTCTCCGGCGGGGAGCGAAAGCGGATCGAGTTGGCGGCCGTCTACGCCATGCAGCCCAAGTTGGCCGTCCTGGATGAGCCCGACTCTGGAGTTGACGTGCTGTGCATCGGGGACATCATGGCGCTGATCCGCCACATGGCGGACGAGGGCACGTCTGTTCTCCTGATCACACACCGTGACGAAATGGCCGAGGTAGCCGATACGGCCTCGCTGATGTGCGGTGGCGCGATCATCAACACCGGCACACCGGCTGAGGTGCGCGAGTACTTTGCACAACGCTGTCGTCCGCACGGTGACCTGCTGGGCAGCCAGCCCTGGGGAGTGGAGGCCGGCGGCACCTACCAGCGCGTGGTTGCAGAGGGAGTGTGCGATGAGTAGTCATTCGCGCCCCTCCGTGAAGTCCGTCCTGCAGCAGCGCGACCCGGCCTGGGCCCGCGAGCTCATGCCCATCCTGAAAGCATACGAACAGGCTGGCGGCAAGCCGGATTTCTTGCAGATGCCACGGGTCGCCAGCGCCGTCATCAGTGGCAACCAGGTGGTAGCGGTCAATCTGATCGAGGGCGTGAACATCGAGACGGAGGAGTTGGAGCATGGCGTTCGCGCCCGCATCAAAGTCGCGCCGGGCACAAATCTTCACTATCCGGTGCACCTGTGCTTCGGCATGATCCCCACCGAGGGTCTACAGGAGATCTTCTCCACGTTCGAGATTGGGGAAGGCGCAGAAGTAGGGTTTCTGGCTCACTGCACCTTTCCGAACGCGGTTGACCTCAAGCACGTGATGGATGCACAGATTCACGTCGGGCCGGGCGCCACGATGCGCTATCACGAAAGCCACTATCACGGCACCCTCGGTGGCATCATTGTGCTGCCCACCACACACGCCCAGGTGGACGAGGGAGGACGACTGGAGACCGAGTTCAATCTCGTGCACGGTCGGGTCGGACACTTGGAGATCCAGTTCGAAGTGGACGTGGCAGCCCGAGGCCTGGTCGAGTTGGTCGCCAAGGCCTACGGTTCGGAGGATGACGAAATCAGCGTCAACGAGGTAGTGCGCCTCAACGGCGAGGGAGCGCGCGGCCTGACCAAGACCAGAGTCGCAGTGCGCGATCAGGCCGTCAGCGAGGTCTACACCACCACGGAGGGAAATGCGCCCGGTGCGGTGGGGCACATGGACTGTACCGAAATCGTGCGCGGGGCGGCGGTGGCGCGCAACGTGCCAGTCGTCGTCGTGCGCGACGACCAGGCGCGAGTGACCCACGAGGCGGCCATCGGCAGTGTGGACAAAAAAGAACTGGAAACGCTGATGGCCCGCGGGCTGGACGAGGACCAGGCAGTAGACATCATCATCCGAGGGATGTTGGTATAGGTGGGTGGGAAATCAAGTGCAACCACCTCAGAGCGCAACCAGTGGCCTTAAGGCTACCAGTGGCCTTAAGGCTACCAGTGGCCTTAAGGCTACCAGAGACCGAATCCTCGGCGTGATAGAAATCGTCATCCTGGTTAGCGTGGGTCTGTTCCTCTATGGCGACAGTGTCACACTGCCCTTCTTCTTCGACGACGTTCTACACATCTTTTGGGTTGAGGGCAACTCGTTCTGGGGACTGTGGACGGGAGCCGCATCGCTTGGCCATTACCGCCCACTTGCGTCCGCGCTGTGGAAACTGAGCCTGTTGTTCACCGGCACATTCAATGCGCCCTTGCTGCACGGGACCAACGTTGCGCTGCACATCCTGAACGGAGCGTTGGTCGCTGCTCTGACGCGCCGGATACTTGGTGGCCTTAAGGCCATCCGGCCCCCCCACTACCGGCTGACCGGTCTCGTAGCCGGTGTCCTGTTCCTCTCCTACCCTTTTTCGTACCAGGCGGTGCCCTGGGTTGGCGCGCTCTTCCACCCGCTTGTGACCTCTCTAGTCCTGGGGGCGGTGCTAACCGCACTCAAGGCCCGTGGCCTTAAGGCTACCCGCTCCGCATTGTGGTGGGGCTGGCGTGCGCTATCACTGGGGATGACCATCGCCGCTTTCTTCACCCACGAAACGGGACTCACCATCGGTGCCTGGCTGCTGGGATACGAGTTGATAGCCTTAAGGCCATTGACGTTCCGTGACGCTGATAAAGCAGCGCAATACCACTGGCGCATCTACGGCCTTAAGGCTGTCTACCTCTGGCCCCTGGTCTACCTGGTGCTGGGCGTGGCTTACCTGGGGCTGTACTTCTCCGTCCCCAGAGGGAGTGATCCCCCGCCGCTTCCGACCCGCGACCTGCTGATCCAGAATGGCGCGTACCTGCTTCAAGGGCTGGCCTTCCCCATCGCCCCCCTGACCCGCTGGACGATGGACGGCTGGGGCTGGAACGATCTCAGCGCCGCGTATCTGGCGGCTGGGCTGACCGTGGGCCTGTTGATGTTTCTGAGCTGGCGACAGAGGACGCTGAGAGCGTTGGGATTCGCGCTGATTTGCTTCACGCTGTCAGTCATCCCGGTGTGGCTGACTCTGCCGTTCATCTACATGATCAGCGGGCCACGACTGCTCTACCTGGCCAGCGTAGGAGCTGCCATTGGCTGGGCCTGCGGCTTCCAAGCACTGGCAGCCTTAAGGCCGCTGGCCTGTCTCGGCCGAGGGCAGTGGCGCACCCTCACATCTGGGCTCTCCCTGCTCCTGAGCGGACTGACGGTGACTTTCTGCTGCCGCTTCGTGCGTGTGGGTCAGGGCATCCACAGATTAGGTGGCGACTTGATCTGGCAAGTAAGCGAGGTCGTCGCCGCGACGCCTGAGGATGAGCGGCTACTGGTGGTCAACTACCCAGCCTGGCTATCCCCCCACCCCCTGGTATACCCGGTTGGACACGAGGGAGTCGAATTTATGCCCCGTTACACAGCCCCTGCCGACCTGGTCTGGGCCAACAGTGGCGTGAGACGCGAGATCCAAACGGCCAAGTTCGCCAACACACTGATCGAGTTGGAGGGGCTTTATTGCGGCGTGCGCGGCCCAGACGTGGGCTGGGAGGGCCTGGCGGAGAGACTACGAGCCGCCGACCAGGTCTACGCAGTTCATTACACACTCGAAGCGCTCGACCTGGTGCAGGTAGGGCGTCTTGCGAACACTCCCTCTGCAAGTGGCCTTAAGGCTACAAGCACAATGCCGCTGGCGGTCTTTGACGATCGCGTGACGCTGGTAGCCGCCGAGACCGTATCCGCCGACGAGCAGACCTTGACACTGCGACTGGTCTGGCAGTCTGAGGGGCCGCTGGCAGACGCCGATTACCGCATCTTTGCCCATCTCTACGATGAGTCTGCTGCACTGGCCACGCAGTCCGATGGATATCCGATGGACGGTCTGTATCCTTTCTGGCTCTGGCTCCCCGGTGAGCAAATCGAGGAGAACCGCTATTTCACACTCGGATGCCGCCATTCCGATGGCGCTTTATCCGCGCCGGCTTCCCAACACTCGGGCTATTATCGAATTGCCATCGGTATCTACGATGGGGCCAACGGAGAGCGTCTCCCGGCTTTCACACCCGATGGCACCCACTTCGCAGACGACGCCGTACCTATCCCCGACATCCGCTGGCCCGGGGGTTGACGACCTGGATGGAAAAGGTATAATTCAGGCCAGTGGCCTTAAGGCTACCAGCCCATGAGAGGAGTATAAGAACAAAGCATGATTGACGTCAACGAACTGCGCAAGGGCGTCACCTTCACCATGAACGGCGAGCTGTACAAAGTACTGGAATACCAACATCGCAAGCCGGGGCGGGGCAAGGCGCTCATCCGCACCACGCTGCGCAATCTGCGCACCGGCGCGACCATCCAGTACAACTTCCTCTCCGGCGACCGGGTGGAGGACATCCGCGTCGAGCGACGGGGGGTACAGTACCTCTACACCGACGGCGACCTGTATCACTTCATGGATACCGAGACCTACGACCAGACGGCCTTACCCGCCTCTGCGCTGGAAGACCAGATCCTCTACCTCAAAGATGGAATGCAACTGGTGCTATCAATCTACGAAGAAGAACCGCTGGACATAGAACTGCCGACGACAGCGGAGCTGGGGGTGGTTGAGGCGGAGATGGCCGTTGCCGGCGACACAGCCACCGGCACACTGAAGAAAGTGATACTGGAGACTGGCCTGGAGGTACAGGTACCGCTCTTCATCAAGCCGGGCGACGTGATCCGCGTGGACACCCGCACTGGCGAGTACGTCACGCGGGTCTAATCATGTGCCACGCGATTAAAGGATAGCCACATGGATCAAAAAACCAGACGCACCGCCATCGTCATTGGAGCACTCGTAGCTCTGTTCCTCGTCTTCACCAGCACGGTCGACATCTACACCGACTGGCTGTGGTTCGCCAGCCTGGGACAACTGAGCACGTACCAGACCCGGCTGTGGACGCGGGCCAGCCTGTGGCTGGTAGGTGCACTGCTGGTGATGCTCGTGCTAGCCATCAACTGGCTCCTCATCCCCCGCCGGCTGCTCGGTAGACTACGACGACTGGCAGCCAGTCGCTTGCACCTGCGCGATCGCCGCAACAGAGCTTTACCATCAGTTCAAGAGTGCTGGCCGACTGGCAGCCAGTCGGCATCATCCTGCGCGTGGTGGCGGCCCTCATCACCCTGGTGATGGCGTCGGAGGTGAGTGCCCGGTGGATGACCTTCCTCACGTTCCGCCACGCCGCGCCCGTCGGCTTGAGCGACCCCATCTTTGGCCTCGACGTCAGTTTCTACGTCTTCAAGCTCCCGCTCTACCGCTTTGTCGTGGGCTGGCTGCTGGGCTTGACTACGGTGACGCTGGTGGGAAGCACCTTCGTGTATCTCTTCGCCCAGCAGATTCGAGGGCGAACGGCGATGACGCACCTCTCAATATTGGGCGCTCTCTTCCTGGCGGGGAAGGGGCGGATGCAGTTTATCCGCGTGGACTACCAACTCCAGCGATTTGCGCTGCTCGATTCGTCGCGAGGGGTGGTCTTCGGCGCAGGCTACACCGATGTACAGGCCCGCCTGCCGCTCCTGCACCTGCTGACCGGCATAGTCGCGCTGGGTGCGCTGCTGCTATTGGTCAACATCATCGTCCGCCGGTGGAGGCTCCTTCTGATCGCTGGAGGTGCTTGGCTGGCTTTGAGCATCCTCGGCCCGCTCTATCCGTCATTCGTGCAGCGCTTCAAGGTACAACCCAACGAACTGGCGCTGGAGCGGCCCTACATCGAGCACAACGTCCGCTTCGCCCGCTACGCCTACGGCCTGGAAAGCGTCGAGGAATCCTACTATCAGGTCACAGGCGTGCTCACCGTGGAGCAACTAGAGGCCAACGCCGACCTCCTCGACAACGTGCGGCTATGGGACTGGAAGCCGCTGCGCACCACCTACGAACAACTGCAGGAGATTCGCACGTACTACACCTTCGCGGACATGGACGTAGATCGCGCCTACGCCGCGTAGACACACGCTCGACGGTCATCTGCGCGAGGTCACGCTGGCGGTGCGCGAACTGGCGATCGAGCAAATGCGTGAGGACGCGCAAACGTGGGTCAACCAACACCTCATCTATACACACGGCTACGGGCTGTGCTTGAGCCCTGTCGCCAAAGTCAGCGAGGAGGGACTGCCACACCTCCTGGTGCGCGACATTCCGCCTCAAAGCGCCGACCCCGTGCTCACCATCACCCGGCCCGAGATCTACTTTGGCGAAAAGACCACCAACTATGTCATCGTCAACACCACCGAGGACGAGTTCGACTACCCCAGCGGTGACGAGAATGTCTACACCCGCTACGAGGGGCCCGACGGCGTGCCGCTGGGTGGCCTCTTACGCCGCCTGGCGTTCACCCTCCGCTTCGGCAGCACCCCTATCTTCATCTCAGGCGCCATCGGCCCCGAAAGCCGCATCCTGTTCCACCGCTCCCTCTTCGACCGGGTGAGGACACTGGCTCCGATGCTCTGGTACGACGACGACCCCTACCCGGTCATCACCGACGGGCGCATCGTCTGGCTGTACGACGCCTACACCTGGAGCGACCGCTTCCCCTACTCGGAGCCCGGCTGGAACGTGGAGCCTGTCTGGGGCCTCAACTACATCCGCAACAGCGTAAAGGTCGCGCTAGATGCCTACACCGGCGAGACGACCTTCTACGTCGTGGATCCGTCCGACCCACTGATCCAGACCTACCAGGCCATCTTCCCCGACCTGTTCGTCCCCGTCGAGGAGATGGACACAGCCCTACGCGAGCATTGGCGCTACCCGGAGCAACTGTTCCGCGTCCAGGCCCACATCTACGCCGCCTATCACATGCAGGACGCGCGGGTCTTTTACAACAAGGAGGACCTGTGGCAGACGCCGACGGAGATACGAGAGACGGAGGAGACCTGGATGTCGCCCTACTACGTCATCATGCAACTGCCCGGCGCGGAGGAGGTAGAGTTTATGATGATCCGCCCCTACGTACCGGCCGGCAAACAGGACATGATCGCCTGGCTGCACGCCGATTCGGACGGCCCCGACTACGGCCAACTGGGCGTCTACAAGTTCTCTAAAGAGGCGTTGGTCTACGGGCCGATCCAGGTCGAAGGTCGCATTGACCAGGACCCTTATATCTCACAGCAACTGTCGTTGTGGAACCAGCGTGGCTCCTCGGTCATCCGGGGCAACCTGATCGTCATACCTATTGACGGCACACTGCTCTACATTGAGCCGCTCTATCTCCAGGCCGAAACCGGTCAACTGCCCGAACTAACGCGCGTGCTGGTGGCGCACGGCAACCGCGTCGCCATGGCCAACGACCTGGCAACGGGTCTGGCGCAGGTGCTGAGTGAAGCGCCGGTCACGGCCCCGGTCGAGCCGCCGCCGACCGACGTAGCAGCGCTGGCCCGCTCGGCCCAGGCGCACTACGAAGCAGCCCAGGAGTGCTTGCGACGGGAGGATTGGGCCTGCTACGGCGCGGAACTGGAGGCGCTGGCCCACGATTTGGAAGCGCTGGTGGCCGAGACGGAGGAGTAATAACCCTCTTAACGGCGGTCGTCGGGCAGAGAGCGCCGGTTAAAGACCCACACGCCGATGGCGGGAATGGGCGCAACAATAGCCAGCAGTAGACCAGCGACCAACACCAGCCCACCCACAATCACCGCTGGCGGGAAGACCGCGCCCAGCAGCGCCAGCACGCCCCCGGCCAGAAACAGGAGCACCCCTACTACGCCGAGGATCAGCGAGGTGACGTTGGCCTTCCGCGTTGAAGCACGCCGCACCCCGCTCACGCGCCCGCTTTCCCCGTTGATGAGCACTGGCCAGACCCGTTCCCCTTCCCGGTACCAGGTGACGTAAGCGGACAGCAGGAGCAGTGTCCAGTTAAGGGCGTCGTACTTTGCCTCCAGCGTAAAGTTGCGGATGTGATCGGCGCCGGCGGCCTGGCGACACTCTGCCCCGGCGGCGTGGGCAAAGGCAGCCTCCGCCCCGGGCCAGGCGGCTTCCGGCTCCAAAGAGGGGATGCGCACGGCGGCGTCGGTCACGGCCTCTGGACTGTAGCTGGCGCGCTGGCTCAGGTCAAAGTCGCCCAGACGGGCCATCAACGCGCGGTGATCGTCCAGGGCAGGCGCGACCAGGTTCTCGTAGGCGCGGCTGAGGCGACCCACGCGCGGTTCCCAACGCACCCGCGTCTCCGTCATCTCCTGCGAATTCCAGCCCGTCCCATCGCGGTACCGGTCCTGGTAACTGACGGCCTGGTAGTCAAAGCCCACGTCTGCCCGCCAGGCCGCCCTGACCTGCCCATCCACCAGCCAGAGCGGGATGAGGTAGCGCCGCATCCGCTGCATCAGCATCCCGGCCTTTAACTCGGCGGGACGGAACCAGATCCCCCGCGTCCAGCGGTCCAGAATCCCGGCCAGTTTTCGCTCCGAGAAAAAGTAGGGCAGCACCTGCTCGGGCGGCTCCTCCCACAGATAGACCGGCTGCGGCGTGACCGGTCCCTGGAGACAGAACGGACAGAGCGAGGGGATCGCCTGTTCTGGTACCAGGTGCGCCTCTCCACAGTGGGAGCAGTGCACCGCCGTCAGCCCCACGCCCCACACCTCCGCCACGTCCGTCGCCTTCTGCTCTTGCCCCTCTGCCCCTCTGCTCCCCTGCTCCCTTGCTCCCATACTCATACCTCCTCCGACGCTCGCGCTTTCTGGAAGATAAAGATTGATCCGATCAGCCCTGCTACCAGCAGGATGAATCCCAGTGCCAGCCCGACGATACCGATGCCTCCCAGCGCCAACGTCAGCAACCCCAGCAGCCCCAGGCACGCGCCCGGTGAGAGTAAGCCTGCGATGACCAGCCAGACCCGCAGCCAGGCGACCGGCTTCTGCCCCACCACCTGGCCCGTCTGCCCGTTGACCATCACCTGGAACGCGCGGTCCTCGAAGCGGTAGGAGGCCAGGTAGACCGGCAGGAGGACGTACCGCCAGCGCTCGTCGGAAAAGTCGGCCGTCATCTGAAAGTTGCGCACGTGGGAGGAGCCGGTGTCGTCGTGGCAGGCGCTCTTGGCCCGCTCCCGCATCTCCCACTTGGCAAGCTGCCACGCGTCCTGCAACTGCACGTCGTAGGCCTTGGCCTGCCAGCCGACCAGGTAGCCGGGATCGTACTCCACCAATTCGCGCAGGTCGAAGGGGGTCACCTGGCCCAGTATGACCCGGCTGACGTGACCCGTGCCCGCCACCAGGTGATCGTTGATCGGCAAGTGCACCCGCCCCGATTGCCAATCCCAATCAATGACGGTGCGCGTCTTCCACTCCCCGTCCTCGTGGTAGCGCTCGGTCCTTTCGGTGCCGACCTCCGCCTTCCAGTCGGCGCGGATGTCGGCGTCAAAGGTCCAGAAGGGCAGATAGACGCCGGTCAGTTCCCGCAGCGCCCGCACGCTGCGCAGCTCAGACGGGTGCATCCAGCCCTGGCCCAGCCATTCGGCTGCCTGCGCCTGGCAGCGTTCCTTGTCCACGACGAAGGGAAGCAGCGCGGTGGGCCGGAGGACGTCGCCGGCAACGTCGCGGGCCAGGACGCGGTTGGAGCCACAGAAGGCGCAGGTGCTCGTCAGCGCGTCCGGCGCGACGGCGACGATCGCGCCGCAGGCCTCGCACATCAGCTCCCGCCGCTCCTCCCCCCAGCCGTACCGCGCGCGCTCCATCGCTGAGAGCGTGAACTCGAACTCGGCCGCCGCCCGTCCCACCTCGTCGGCAGTGATTTCCTGCGAGCCGCCGCAGTAGGGGCAGGTCAGTTGCCGTTGTGTGGCGCTGTACGTGATAGCGCCACCGCAGTGGCGACACTTGAAGGTGCGCGTCTCCTCAGCCTCCTCCTCGGGAGCGGGCGCGTAGAGTTCGATGCCGTCCACCAGCGAGGGCACGGGGACAAAGCCCTCGGGGGGCGGCCAGAGAGTGGTGGACCGGTTGGTAGCGTTCATCGGGTGCCTCCTGCTTCTGCGCTCGGTATGGCGACTATTTTACGCGATGCTGGTCGGGACGTCAAGCGCTGGGGGTGCGACGCACTTCGCCTTGTTGCGCGGGCGGCCAATTTGTGCTACACTATTTTCATCGCAGAGCCACGACAGAAGCTTGCGTCAACACAAGGGGGCGGGATAATGACACAACCCAACCACATCGGCAAGTACGAAATCCTCGCCGAGATCGGTCGCGGCGGCTTCTCCGTCGTCTACAAGGCCCGGGACCCCGATCTTGATCAGCTTGTGGCGATCAAGGAGCTGCATAGCGCCCACGCTGGCCAACGCAACGTCGTGCAGCGCTTCCTGGGCGAAGCACGCAAGACCGTCAAGCTCAGGCAACGCGGCATCGTGCGCATCTACGCCGTGGACGAGGATAATGGTGTCCCTTACATCGCCATGGAGTACCTGCCTGGCGGCACCCTCGCCGACCGGTTGCACGACGAACCGCTGCCGCTGGACGGTGCCATCGCCATTGTAGAACAGATTGCCGCCGCGCTCGACCACGCCCACAAGCGTGGGCTGGTGCACCGCGACGTCAAGCCCAGCAATATCCTCTTCGACGACGAGGGGCACGCGGTGCTGGTCGATTTTGGGCTGGTCAAATCGCTGGCCGAAAGTGGGCTGACAACCAAAGACACGCTGATGGGGACACCTGCATATATGGCTCCCGAGCAAGCCGAGACCGCCGCCGAGCTGGACGCCGCGTGGACGTGTACGCCCTGGGAGTGGTCGCCTACGAGATGCTGACGGGGCGCGTGCCCTTCCAGGCCGAAACACCCCTGACCGTGCTCCACGCCCACGCGCACGAAGCCCCACCTGATCCCAGCCAGCTCAATCAGGCGCTGGACGAAAGCATAGCCGCAGTGGTGCTCAAGGCACTGGAGAAAGCCCCCGCCGAGCGATATCAGAGCGCGGGCGCGTTTGCCCGCGCCCTGCGGAGGGCCTGGAAGGCAGCCCAGGATGCTGCCCAGGCGCAGGCCACGTTGGCTGAGCTGTACGCTCAGGTGCAGGAGGCGTTGAAAGCGGATCGCTGGGGCGTGGTGGTGAGCCTATGTGTGGAGATGGGCAACATTAATCCCAACTATCGCGATGTGGGCACGCTGCTGACGCTGGCGGCAAACCGGCTGGCTGAGGAGGAACAAAAGCGCCAGCAAGAACGGGAGCTAGGTGAGCAATATGTGGCTGCGCTAGAGTTGCTGGAGGCGCAGAAATACGCTGAGGCGGTAGATGCACTGGAAAAGATTGCAGATCAGGCTCCCGACTTTCGGGATGTGGGGAAAAAGCTCGCACAAGCCCGTGCCGGGCTGGAGAGGGCGCGGCTATACCAGGCGGCACTGGCGAAACTGGCAGACGAGTGCCCTGACAAAGCCTGTGCTGACCTGTTGACCCTTCTCGAACTGGATCCCGATCACGCCGATGCGCGCGCCCGGCTGCTCGAAGCAGTCGCGGGCCTGCTGGTGCAACTGAACGATGCGCGGGCCGAACTGGAAAGAGTTGGGGCCGAGAACAAGACATTGCGAACTCGCGTGCCCGAACTGGAGGCGCAGTTAAAAGAAGCCCAGACTGCGCTAAAAAAGCTCGAACCCGAGGCCGAAAAGCTCCGCTCCGCGCTAAAGACGGCCCAGTGGGTAAATCCCCAGGACGGCAAGGATATGGTGCGCGTCCCGGCGGGCGAGTTCCTCTACGGCGACGAGAAGGAAAAGCGTGAACTGCGCGAGTTCTGGATAGACAAGACCCCGGTCACCAAAAGAGAGTTCAGTTGTTTCGTGGAGGCGACGGGTTATCAGACCGCCGCTGAGGAACGAGGGAGCGGCTGGGTATGGACACGTATTGAATGGAAGGAGACGAAAGGGACCGACTGGCGGCACCCCGGCGGACCCAAGACCACCATCGAAGCGTTGATGGATCACCCGGTTGTGCAGATCAGTTGGCACGACGCCGTGGCCTACGCCGAGTGGGCCGGCAAGCGGCTGCCCAGCGAGGAGGAGTGGGAGAAGGCGGCGCGTGGCACCGATGGGTGGGAGTATCCCTGGGGGGACGAGGAGCCAGCGGCCGAACTGTGTAACTTTGGAGGAAATGAAGGCGGCACGACGTCTGTAGGAAAGTACTCCCCTCAGGGCGATAGCCCCTATGGTTGTGTGGATATGGCGGGCAACGTCTGGGAGTGGACGGCGAGTGACCACGAAAGCGGCGGTAAGGTGCTGCGTGGGGGCTCGTGGTTCGATGTAGCAAACATCGCGCTCAGCGCCAATCGCTATTGGATCCTTCCCGACGGCCGGTACTACAACAACGGGTTTCGTTGCGCCAGGGGTTCTGAATAGGAAACACGAATGATCGAAAGGTACGCGAAAACCACGAATTTCACCCGTTTCGCCCTTTCGTGCTGAACTTTTCTTTCGTGTTAGTTTTCGTTCCTTCGTGTTTCGATTCCGCTCCGGAGGTGAACAGAGATGAATGCTGAGGAAAGCCTGCAATACGAGGAGATCACCGCTACCGGCGTGGTGCTACGAGAGCGGCGCGCGGGGTATTCCACGCACGGATACGATTTTGACGACGCCACCGGCGCGATCATTGGCTGCGCGTTGGAGGTACACCGAACGTTGGGGCCGGGGTTTCGAGAGATCGTATACCAACGGGCTCTCGCTTTGGAGTTGCAAGTGGCTGGGCTAGAGTTTGAGCGTGAGGTCAAGGTGCCCATCATCTACAAGGATCGTCAGATTGACACCCGCCGAGTGGATTTCGTTATAGAAGACGTGATGGTCGAAATCAAAGCCAAAAGCCAGGTGGCGCCGGAGGACTATGTGCAGGCTCTCAACTATGTCAAAGCATCCAGTTTCGAGTTAGGCCTGCTGCTGAACTTTGGGGCTCCCCGCTTGCAGATCAAACGATTGGTCAATTGAGAACACGAAAAGCACGAAACACGAAAACCCGAAATACGAAAGGCGCATCAACACGCCCCTTCGTGCCCTTCGCCCTTTCGAACCTTCGTGTTTCAAAAGGAGTTGTGCCATGACCGACGAACAGACAACCGCCGAACCCTGGCGCGAAGTCGGCAGGCAATTCCAGGCGCTGGGCGAGAGCCTGGCCCAGGCCTTCCGCACCGCCTGAGAGGACGAGCAAAACCGCCAGCACCTGCAGGATATGCAAGCCAGGCTGGAAGCGATGGTGAACGAGATCGGCCAGGCGATCAGAGAAGCCAACGAGTCGCCCGAAGGGCAGAGGGTGCGCCAGGAGGCGGAGAAGGCGGCCCAGTCGGCCCGTGCAGCGGGCGAAAAGGCGCTGCAGGATGCGCGGCCCCACCTGCTCTCCGCTCTGCGCCAGGTCAATGCCGAGCTGCAGAAGATGGTCAGCCGGTTGGAGGAGAAGTAGCTGGCCTCCAGGTGGGTGGCGCGGTCAGAGACCGGCCACAGCAGGGGAAACACGCAATATGTTCAAGTTTCACGCATCGCGGGTAGTGAAAAAACCGCATTTTCGCATAGAACTATAACGGAAAACACCCCATGAAGACCCACAAACACCTTTACCCACAAGTCCACGCCTTCGAGAACCTCTACCAGGCCTTCCGCAAGGCCCGCCTGGGCGGCAAGCGCAAGAAGGAAAGCGTGGCCGCCTTCGAGCTGGACCTGGAGGCCAACCTGTGGCAACTACACCAGGAACTGCGCATCACACGGAGGTCTCTGTGAACTCTACTCAAGTTAATGCTCATCCCGTCCCACACACCCTCTGGTCCGCCGACCTGGCCCAGCCTCCCGCCGGCCCGCCGCTGGTCTCTGGCGACCTGCTGCTCGTGCCCACGCAGGAGACCACCTCGCCCGCCCACCACGCCGCACTCCACGCTCTCGACCCGGGCGAAGGGAGCCCCCGCTGGCAGCGGGCCTTCGAGTACGCGCTGATCAGCGGCCTGGCAAGCGCTCACGCCCCCGCACTCATCCTCGTCGCCATCACCAACACCCACCGGCTGCACGGCCAAGGGGCGCTCCTGGCTCTGGACGCAGCAGGTAAAGACCGGTACCGCTGGGCGCCGGGCGTGCAGCATGTGTCTGCCCCTGCTGTGGTGGGAAATACGGCCTGCGCCACCGCCGACGCCCGGACACTCGTCGCCCTCGACCTCGCCAGCGGCGAGGAGCAGGCCAGGATAACGTTGGACGCCGTCGCTTCGGTGTCCGCCCCGGCTGTAGCCGACGGGGTGGCATACGTCCCCTGTCGCGGGCCGCACCTCCTGGCGCTGGGACTGGATGGCGAGGAGCGCTGGCGGTTCGATGCCATAGACGCTCCCGAGGCCTGGCTTGAAAAGACCCCCGTCGTGATCGGCGAGTACGTCTTCACCGTGCTCAGCACTGGCGCCGTCCTGGCGCTGCGGCTGGAGGATGGTTCGCTGATCTGGCGTGTGGACGTGGGACCGGCCGGCAAATCCCTCAGCCCGCCCGCCACCGACGGTGAGCAGTTGTTCGTCGGCGCTCGCGACGGCCTCCACGCCCTCCGCCTGAACGACGGAAGTGAGCTGTGGGCCTTTCCCACCAAGCGCCGGATCACCGCCACGCCCGTCGTGACCGGCGGCGTGGTCTACGCCGGCTGCCACGATCACCATCTCTACGCCCTCGACTCCGCCACCGGCCGGGAACTGTGGCGGCACGGGGTCGAGCGGCGCATCGAGGTTTCGCCGCTCGTGGCGACCTGCGGTGATCCCCCCGCACCCTGCGTCCTCGTCGCCGACCGGGGCGGCACCCTGACCACCGTCGCCCGCCCCCTCAGCGCTGCCGAACACGAGGCCGCCGGGCATTGGGTCGAGGCCGCGTCCGCCTACGCTGCCCTGGGCCAGCTCGCCCGCGGTGCCGCTCTGCTGGAGGCCCACGGCGAGCCGTTCAAGGCGGCCCAACTGTGGGAGGCGGCGGGCGAGCGGGAGCGTGCAGCTCTGCAATACGAGGCCGCCGGGGCCTGGCAGCAGGCCGTCGAGTTGTGGTCTGCCCTGGGCTGCCCGCTGAAGCAGGCCGGGGCACTGGAGGCATACGCCCGGTCTTTGGAAGGCGCGCCTTGCAGCGACGAGGAACAGGCCGCAGCCTGGGCCGCCGCAGTGAGGGCCTTCGAGGCCGAAGGGGAGATGGAGCGGGCGGCCGCCTGCTGGCAGGAGGTGGCCCGCTGGCTGCGGCAGCCGGTCATCACCCTCGACGTCCAACACGAGGGGCTGGTGCGGGGTGCCTGGTCGTGCCTCCAGTTCATCGTGCGCAACGAGGGATACGGCCCAGCACGCAACCTCATCATCCGCGCCGGCGGTGACCAGTTTGAGGGACAAGTGATGGCCACGCAGCGGATCATCAGGCTGGAGGCAGGACGTGACCATACTGAGTGGCTCGACGTCCGTCCTCGCGCGCACGGCGCTACCGTCCCGCTGCGGGTAAGCGTGGAGTACGAGGATCAGGCCGGAGAGCCGCATTCCCACGAACACACCATCCACATCGCCGTCGCCCGCACCGAGGCCACGCGCCGCGAGGGGGAGACCATCAGCGTCTTTGTCTCCGGTAGCAGTGCCGGGGAGCAGAGGGAGCGAGAGCTGGCCTCCCTCCGCCGCCAATTGGCGGAGGCCCGCGAAAACCTGCGCCTCATCGAGGAGCGCAAGAGCCAGTACGTACTTGGGGTGGAGATACCGCTGCAACTGGTCAAAGAAGAACGCCGCCTGCGCGAGCGCATTGCCGAGTTGGAGTGTGAGTTGAATGGATTGGAGA
>CAZMOT010000083.1:0-16233 GCA_964568065.1 uncultured Anaerolineales bacterium | reverse complement strand
GCGGTATCGTCTTGAATATGAGGGTTCGTAGAACTGACCAGGGGACTGGCTATGGCTCATTTGTTTGGACGGCAGACGAAGGAACAGGAGCAGCGCGACGAGCTGCTTTCAGCGTACCTGGATGATCAACTGAACGCCGGTGAACGGGCGCGCCTGGAGGCGCAACTGAAGACCGACCCGGCGCTGCAGGCCGAGCTGGAGGCACTGCGTCACACCGTGGCGCTGGTGCGCGACCTGCCCCCGGTTCCCATCCCACGCAACTTTATCCTACCGCCAACGATGGCGGCTCGCCCGCGGCCCGCGCCGTCGGCCCGTCCCCGCCGCGCCCTTCGAGCTAAGCCTCAGGACAAAGCCTGGGCCGCTCCATTTCTGACGGCAGCGACCTCCGTCGCCAGTCTCCTCTTCGTCATCGTCCTGGCCGGCGACCTACTGCTCTCCCGCGTGGGCAGGCTGGCCTTCGCACCGGCATCGGCACCTCTGCCGGAGGCCGAGGCCCCGAAGACTGAGTTGACGCCCCCGCTGGTCGAGGAACTTGAGGCAGGGAAAACAGCGCACCCCACTGCGGCTCCTATTGCTACCCCGCTTCCGATGGAGGCCCCGGTCGAAGCGCCGCTTGAAACAACTGCCGAGGCAGAGCGCGGCGCTGTGGTAACGCCAAAAGTTACGGCATCCCCCGCGCCAGCGATGGGCGGCGGCCCGATCGAGGAAACCGCTGCACCTGCCCCGGCCCCCAGCCCGGCTGAGGCGGAGGAACTCACTGCGGCCCCAACCATGGCCACGGCTGCCGCTGTGGCGGAAGAAGAGGACGAGGGCAGCGCAGAGCCCACTCCCAGCGTGGTCATCGAACCCCCACCCTCGGAGGTCGAGGAGGAAGAAGCAGATGCAGCAGAAGATCGGCAGGATGCGCCGGAGAGTGAGATTACCGAGCCCGTCACGATCTCACCGTGGCGAGTGCTGGAGATCGGTTTGGGCCTGACCACGCTGGGGTTGGCGCTGGCCACTGTATGGGCCTGGCGCGCCCGCCGTCACTAGGGGAAGAAATCGGCTTGTCGAAAACCCTCGAGCTAAACTACTGTCCCCGCTGCGGTCACGCGCTCAAAGACCGGGAAGTGTTCGGGCGCGTGCGGCGCTTCTGTCCCGCCTGTGATCTGATCGTCTTCCGCGATCACAAGGTCGCCGCAGGTGTGCTTGTTGAGGATGAGCGCGAGGGCAAGGTGCTCCTCGTCCGCCGGCGTGCGAGCCCGCGCCAGGGACTGTGGACTTTCCCCGCTGGCTTCGTCGAGTTCGACGAGGACCCGGCTGAGGCTGCGGTGCGCGAGTGCCGCGAGGAGACCGGACTGGAGGTCGAGATCACCGGTCTGCTCGACGTCATCGCCGGACGGGAGCACGAGCGCGGGGCCAACATTGTCATCGTCTACTGCGCCCGGCTGGTGGGAGGCGAGCGGCAGGCCGCCGACGACGTGGACAAAGTCGCCTTCTTCGCACCCGACCAACTCCCGCCGCTGGCCTTCCGCGCTACGCAAGTCGCGCTCGACAGGTGGCGTGATTCACGGCCCAACTGGAGCCCGAATTGATGCGGGGATGTTCACCCGCTACCGGACCAACGCCCAGGCGGAAGGCTCTCTCCTGCGATGTCTCGCTTAGCCACATCAGGGCAGCAACCCTCGCTCCAACTTTTCGATCATATTCTGCTCAGGCCTCCTTGAACCTGAACAGCCCAAGGCCGGCGGCAAAGCAGACCGTGCCGTAGAGGAGCAGCACGCCGATGTCTGACCACACGTCGTTCAGCCCTCCGCCAAAGAGCATCAGCCGGTTGTATCCCTCCATTGCCCAGGCGACGAGAGTTACCCGCGCTGCCTGCTGCACCCACTTTGGCATCATGAACAAGGGGAACCACGAGCCGCCGATGGCCGAGGTGCCCAGGACGATCAGGGTGGTGATGGGGTGGACTTGCTGGCGCGATTTGATGACCGCCACCAGCAGCAAGCCCAGGCTGGTCGTCGCCCAGCAGGTCGCCAGCGTGACGAGTACCAGTCCCAGGATCGAATCGCCCAGGCTGACGTGGAAGACGAGCGCGCCGAAGGCGAACATCAGCGCAATTTGCACCACGCCGACAAGGAACTGGGACAGCAGTTTGCCCCCCAGCAGCGCGTACTTGGGCAGCGGGGCGATGAGCAGTCGCTTGAAGGTGCCTCGCTCCTTCTCCTCCAGGATCGCCCCGGCCCCACCGAGCACGCCGAACATGGCGAACATCACCGCGTAGCCCGGCACCACCTGGTCGAAGATGTTGAACTCCTCCTCTTCTGCGCTCCCAACAGCCGTGACGCGGGTGCTGACGGGCGGGTTCTCAAACTGTTCCTGAGCCGTGGCGACGACGCGCGCGGCGATACCCTCGTAGTTCAGGTCGTAGCTCCCGGTGGCGCGCTGCACCTCGCTGATGGCGACCTCTACCATCGTCTGCGCGTTGGAGAAGCCACTGGTGACACCGCGTACCATCCCCTCCAGCAGCGGCGCAGTCTGGCCGCCGGGCGCGACGAGCAACTCCAGCGTAGTGGGGTTGCCGGAGGTGACGTCGGCGGTGAAGCCGGCCGGGATGATCAGCGCGCCGGCCCGTTCGCCGTCGGCCACCAGTTGGCGGGCTGCCTCCTCGTCGTACTCCGTCTCCAGGTGCAGATTCTTCGTCTCGGCCAGGATGTCGAGCACTGCGGCCGCCATCTCGCTTCCGTCCTGGTCCACCAC
Organism: uncultured Anaerolineales bacterium; assembly: GCA_964568065.1. GTDB lineage: Bacteria > Chloroflexota > Anaerolineae > B4-G1 > B4-G1 > CAZMOT01. The sequence goes on along the minus strand of CAZMOT010000083.1, from coordinate 13,494 downwards.
CGGCAGGTCAATCACCACCGGTTCGCTCCCCCCGCCGAGGCTGCCGAAAGCCAGGCCCATGACGGTCGTCAGCCCTAGCGGCAGGATGATCATCCAGACGGCGGCCATCTTGTCCTTGAGTAGCAGCAAGAGCTCGTTCAGAGCAATGTACAACAACTTTTTCATCGTATACTCCCGATTTCAAGTTTCAGATTCCGACCTGATTCCTGGCCCCTAATCCCTGCTCCCTAATCCCTAGTCCCGCAGTTGCTTTCCCGTCAACTGGATGAACACACTCTCCAGGTTGGGCTCCAGGATCTCCAGCGCGGTCATCGGCGTATCGGTCTCGTTAAAGAGGCCGATGATGTCCAGCAGCGCCCGCTGCGCGTCCACCGTCTCCACGATCAGCGTTCCATCGCGGTAGATAACCGCCTTGACCTGGGGGAGGGCGTGCAGTTGCGCCGTCAGGCTCTCGTCGCCATCCTGTACCCCGATGTGGATGATGCCTGTGCCCAGCGTGTTGATCAGGTTCTGGGGAGTATCAAGCGCAACGATGTGCCCCTCGTCCATAATGCCCACCCGGTGGCACAGGAGTTCTGCCTCCTCCATGTAGTGGGTGGTGTAGAGGATGGTGAGCCCCTGCGCGTTGAGCGCCTGAATGAACTCGAAGATGGCATTGCGCGACTGGGGGTCCACGCCGACGGTCGGCTCGTCGAGCAGGAGGAACTTTGGCTGGTTGAGCAGGCCGACCGCCAGGTTGAGTCGCCGTTTCATCCCGCCGGAATAGTGCTCCACCCTTCCTTTACGCTTCTCGTAGAGGCCGACCAGCCGCAGCAGTTCCTCGATGCGCCGGGTAAGTTGGTCGGCGGGGACGTCGTAGAGGCGACCGAAGAAGCGCAGGTTCTCGACACCGTTGAGGTTGGGATAGAGCGCGATGTCCTGGGGCACGACGCCGATGATGGGCTTGACCCGCTGAGGTTCGGCGACGACGTCGATGTTGTCAATGCGGATCCGTCCACCTGTGGGCTCGGTGTAGGCGCAGAGCATATTGATGGTAGTGGACTTGCCCGCGCCGTTGGGTCCCAGCAGCCCAAAGATCTCTCCCTGCTGAATCTCAAAACAGATGCCATCCACGGCGCGCGTGTCACCGTAGGTCTTGGAGAGGTTGTTTACTTCTACCAGTGTCATCCTGTCCTCCTTATCAGCATGCTTTGCTATACTTTACGAGCAACGGCGGCGCAATGTTGCACGATGGCCTGGAAAGGCAGCGCCTCCGTGGTCAGCGGTCGGATTTTGGGGGGACTACCAATCCAGGATCTTGCGCAGCGCTCGTGCCTGCGCCCGGCTCAGTTCCACCTCCGCGCCGGTGGTCAGACGCAGTTTGTGGCCCCCTTTGAACCAGGGAATGACCTCTTTCACCCGATCCAGGTTGACGATGGCGGAGCGATGGGCGCGGAAGAAGCACGCCGGATCAAGCCGCGCCTCCAGTTCGGTCAGCGTGCGGCGGATGGGATAGGCTTCGTCTCCCACGTGCACAAAGACCTGCTCATCCTCGATGCCGATCCAGTCCACCTCGTCCACGTCCAGCACGCGGATGCGATCACGGTCGCGCACCGCCAGTCGGGTTAGATACCGTCCCTGGGCAGCCAGGCTCTCCAAGAGCGGCCCGAGGTGCGTTGCAAAGTCGCGCTCCTCGGCCAGTTCCTCCTGGGCGCGGCGGACGGCCTTCTCCAGCCGCTCCCGGCTGAAGGGCTTGAGCAAGTAATCCAGCGCATTGACCTCGAAGGCGCGGATGGCGTACTCGTCGTAGGCGGTGACAAAGATGACCGGCGGCGGGTCCGCCAGCGCCTCGATCACCCCGAAGCCATCGAGTCCCGGCATCTGGATATCGAGAAGCACCAGGTCAGGCCTCTCCCTCTCGATCATCTCCACCGCCTGGACGCCACTCTCGGCCTCGCCGATGATCTCGACCGTCTTTATCTCCGCCAGCATGCGGCGCAATCGCTCTCGTGCAGGAGCCTCGTCGTCAACGATCAACGTTCGCATTGGCACCGCTTCACCTCACTTGCCACCATCCTCTCGCTGTGCTCGCTGGCCCGCCAACCAAGCCACCAGTGCCAGCACTGCTGGCAGGATCAGGTTGAGCGCCATCAGCACCGGGTAGGCCGACCAGCCCATAGTTACCACTTCTACCACGTGCACCGCCAGCCCCATAAACCCTCCCACCATCGCTGCCCGATAATCGCGCTGCCGCCCACGCCGTGCAACAGTTAGCAAGGCCACATAGAACGCGATGCCGATGAGTGGCCCACCTGTGCGCAGCAGTACCAGGAACGTCGCGTTCGTAACTACTAGCGCTGCCAACAGACCCAAGGTGACCCAGACCAACGGCGGCCTCTCTGTTCTGCTCATACCTTTCCTCCCGCCGGGATTTTGACGGTCACCACGGTGCCTCGCGGCTCGTTGGCTGTGATCTCCAGCCCATACGCCTCCCCGTAGGTCTTTCTCAGACGCTCGTCCACGTTGCGCAGGCCGTGGCCGGGACCCTCCTCCACCCTGTGGCGTGGGGTTATCCCAGGGCCTTGGTCGGCGATGACCATCACCACCTCGCCACCGTGGGATCGGACGCGGATGGTCAGGTCCACACTACCGTCGGTTCCCCGGCCGTGCCGCACCACGTTTTCCACCAGCGGCTGCAGGATCAGGCTGGGCACAGACACGTCCAGGGCCTCCGGGGCGACCTCGCGGGTGACGCGCAGCCGCTCGCCGAAGCGGGCCCGCTCGATTTCTAGATAACCGTCCACGAAGGAGAGCTCCTCCCCCAGTAGCACCAGTTCTCGCTCGCTGCCGGCCAGCACGTATTGGAACATCTCGGCCAGTCGCTCGATCGTCGCCTCGGCCCGCGCAGGGTCGGTGTGGGTCAGTGCTGCGATGGTGTTCAGCGTGTTGAAGAGGAAATGGGGGTTGATCTGGGCCTTGAGCGCCTTGAGTTCCGCCTGCGCCGCCAGCGCCCGCAATTGCTCCTCCAGCCGTTCTTTCTCCTTCAACTGCCGGTAGAAGCGCAGTGCGGTTTCGGTGCCGTGGATGATCGGGAACCCGATCAACAAGCCCCCCACGACCATCCAGGCTGTAGTGGCCTCGATGGCAAAGTCAAAGATACGACTGCAGACGAACAGGGCCAGCAACGCGCCCCCGACGTGTTCGAGCAACGAGAAAGTGATCTCCAGTCCCAACTGCAGCCAGTCGTGTGGCAAGTTCTTTAGCCGGGGCCGAAGGAACACGCGGTCCAGCAGGTAGGCGGCATCAATGGCGCTGGTCATTGCCAGGCCAGTGATGAGCGCAGGCAGGTAGCGCTTGGTCGCGTAACTAACGCCCCACCCAGACATAAGGGTGAACAGCACAACCCCAAGCAAATGGTTGATGATGGCGCGTGTGCGCCCGCTTGCTTTCCGCTTTGTCATCCTCTACCTCTGTGTCTCATCCACTCACCCTATCATAGGCGGAAGCACACGCGATGTCAAATCAGCCGCTCGGGTGCGAGTCGAAATGCTTCACCAGTGCCATTCAAACCTCCACACCCCTATACTCCGACCGGCATACGGACTATGATGACGGCCCCTCGCGGTTCGTTGTCCATCACCTCCAACCCATACTCCTCCCCATAAGTCTTCCGCAGCCGCTCGTCCACGTTGCGCAGGCCGACGCCCCGGCCTGCATCCATCCTATGGTCCTGGGGCACCCCCGGCCCCCGGTCGGCGATAGTGATCACCACCTCATCACCGTGGGGGCGGACGCGGATGGTCAGATCTACGCTGCCGTCGCCCCCCCGGCCGTGCTGGACCGCGTTTTCCACCAGCGGTTGGAGGATCTGACCGGGCACGGGCACGGATAGTGCATCCGGTGCGATCTCACGGGTGACGCGCAGCCGCTCGCCAAAACGGGCCTGCTCGATCTCCAGATAACTGTCCACGAAGGCCAACTCCTCCTCCAGTGGTACCAGTCCCCGCTCGCTGCCGGTCAGTGCGTAGCGAAGCATCTCGGCCAGCCGCTCGACCGTCGCCTCGGCCTGCGCGGGGTCGGCGTGGATCAACGCGGCGATAGTGTTGAGTGTGTTGAAGAGAAAGTGGGGGTTGATCTGCGCCTTGAGCGCCTTCAGTTCCGCCTGGGCCGCCAGAGCCCGCAGTCGTTCCTCCTGGCTCGCTTTTTCCTTCAACGCACGGTGAAAGTGCAGCGCATAGAAAGCAGCGTGGACGAGCACGAACCCGGTAAAGCCTATCAACACGAAGGCCCAGGCCGTGGTGCCCGCGATGGCAAAGTCAAAGATACGGTTGCAGACGAATAAGGCCAGCCCCGCGCCCAGCGTGTAGTAGAGAATCCCGAAAGTGATCTCCACAACGATCCGCCAGTCGAGTGGCAGGCTCTTCAGGCGGGGATGGAAGAATGCCTGGTCCAGGTCACTGAAAATCTGGATCGTACCTGCCATAGTCAAGCCGGTGACAAGTGAAGCTGGATAGTTACCGGTCGCGTAGCCAACGCCCAGCCCAAACGGGATGGCTGGCAGAACGACGGCCAGCAACTTGCTCACGACTGAGTATCCGTACCTGCTTGCTTTTCGCTTTGTCATTTGCCTCACTCCTTGTGGGATGGTAGATTGGTAAATTGGTCACCTCTTCCAGTTTACCAGCTACCAGTCTACCAGTTTCCCAATTTACCAACCTCACTCATACCGCAGCGCCTCCACTGGCCGCAGCGAAGTCGCCCGCCAGGCGGGGTAGAGTCCGCCCACTGCGCCCAGCACCACCGCCAGCGCCAGGGCCTGGACCAGCAGGTCGGGAGTGAACCGCATGCCGATGCTGGCCGTGGCTGGCCATAAAGCCATCAGCCTGAACATCGTCCAACTCCAGCATACGCCTATTATACCCCCCAGCAGAGTGAGGGCCAGCGACTCGCTCAGGATCAGCGCCAGTACCCGCCGCTTGCGCCAACCCAGCGCCCGCAGCACGCCGATCTCCCGCGTCCGTTCCCTGATGGACATACCCATCGTATTCATCAGCCCCACCGCTCCTATTAGCACGGCCAGCCAGAACATAACCCCTGTCGCCTGGCCCATCATCTGGATATCCGGCGTGCTCTCAGCGAAATCTGCCGAGAGAGTGACACTCAAGTTGGGAAAGCGCTCCCTGATCCGTTGCGCCACTTCCTCCACCTCGTCGCGCTCCCGCACTTTGATGGCATAGGAGGTCACCTGGCGCGGCCTGTTGAACAGGGTTTGCGCCTGGCGGAGGGCAATTACCCCGCCGCGCTCCTCCGCCATGTCTCCCGTCTCGTAGATGCCGACGATGCGGTAGGCGCTGCTCAGGATCATCACCCGATCGCCGATCTCCTTCCCCAGGATATCCGCCGCCCGCCGTCCGAGAAGGATCTGCCGCCCGCTGCTCAACCCCTTTCCCTCCACGATCTTGAAGCGACGCATGGCGTACCCGGCCAGGTGGTAGCCGCGGACGCTGAAGACGGGCATTCCCTCCAGCGCCACTAGACCACTGACGCAGCCTGAGACGTGGGCCACCTGGGGCAGGGCGCCGGTCCAGGTTCCCACCCGCTCATCAATAGCGCTCAACTGCGTGTCGGCAATGTCGGCCTCGAGGAGCATCAGGTCGGCCTCCGTAGCCAGGGTTGATAGCGAGGCGTTGATGCCCTCTACCCAGGCACCGATGGCGATAATCGCCGTTACGCCGACGGCCACGCCGACGACGGTGAGGGCCGTGCGCGCCCGCCGTCGGAAGAGGCTGGTCAGGATCATCCCGCCGGGCAAGAAGCGCGGCAATCTCCCCCCACCTCCGCCGTCGTAGCGCAGGGCCTCCAGCGGCACGAGCCGGGCCGCCCGCCAGGCAGGATACAGCCCGCCTACCACGCCCAGGACCAGGGCGACGGCCAGCGCGCCGAGCACCAGGCCGGGGGTGAGGACACCCGGCGCGAGGCTGGCTACACCCGGCACATGGCTCGTCGCCTCGATCAGCACAACTCCCAGGACAATCCCGCCCAAGCCACCGAGGACACTCAGCGCCAGCGACTCGCCCAGGATCAGCGCCAGCACGCGGCTCCGCCGCCAGCCCAGTGACCGCAACACCCCGATCTCCCGGGTGCGCTCGGCGACGGACATGATCATCGTGTTCATCATCCCCACCCCGCCGACCAGGACAGTGATGAGGGAGAGGCCCCAGACGAAGACGCGAACCATATCTATGCTTCCCATCCTGTTAATCACCTCGGACGTGCGGGAAATGGCGAGATCCGGGAAACGCCGCTCGATGCGCTGGCGGGCGGCCTCCAATTGACCGATGTCCTTGAGACGGACTAGGAAAGCCGTCACCTGGCGCGGCTGCTTGAGCAGGGCCTGGGCCTCGTCCAGTTTCACCACCGCCCCGCCGTCCTCGAAGGCGGCCCCCGTCTCGTAGATGCCGACGACGCGGTAACCGCTGCCTTGCACCTGCACCGTATCGCCGACCTCCTTGCCCAGGTTGTCAGCGGCAGCGCGGCCCAGCAGGATGGGCTTCCCTCGACCCGCCCGGGCGCGCGCAGCCAGCCCTTCCCCTTCGACGATCTGGAAGTGCCCGATGGCAAACCCCTCGGGGTCGTGGCCGAAGAGGACGAAGAAGGGGACGTCCGGCATGGGCACGAAGGCAAGGGTCATCCCCGTCACCTCTTCCACCTCGGGCAAGCGACCGATGGCCTCTCCGACCGCCTCGTCCACAGCGCCCAGGCTCATAGTAGCGGCGCTTTCCCCGGCCTCGGCCTGGGTCACGACCAGGTCGGCCTGGGTGCTGCCGAAGGCGGCCGTGAACTCGGTCAAGAGGCCGTCGGCCAGCGCACCCAGCGCGACGATGGCCGCGACGCCGATGGCGATGCCCATGAGCGTCAGGATGCTGCGTGTTCTACGTCTGAGCAGGTTCTTGAAACCCATTGAATAACCACTGTCCTTGCTACACCCACAACAGATAGTCAACGCTGGTCAATAGTCCATCAACTACGTTGTGCATCAGAATAGGGCCGGCCAAGCTTCTCGTCTCCTGGTAGATATAACTCGAGCAAAGACCGTACGCTGTGGCGAAAGCGAGATGCGGGACCAGGGAAAGCCAAGAGCCGCCGAAGAACACGTGGGGGCCAAAATGCCCCAAGCCGAATATGAGCGCTGTAATCACTGAGCCAATGTGGAAATCCCACCTGAACAGGGTGATAGTTCCCTTCAGCTTGTTCATCAGGTGTGTCTGTACCAATCCCCTGGTGATGGTCTCTTCAAATATGCCGACGAAAATCCACTGGAAGGACACCATCCCCAGCACGTTTGCCAGGGTGAGGGGATACGCGGGTTGAATTGGGTTCCCGGCGATTACCTCGGGGAGGTAGTCAAGTAATCCCCCGATCAACCCCAGCACCACTCCCAGGGCTATGCTGAGCCCGAGTTTCAGGTCTCGTCCCGTCAGCGCAAGGCCATATTCGCCGAGTCTGCCCCGGGAAACACACCAGATGATGAGCATGCCTACTGCAAATGCGATCGAGTCGCCGATGTACTTGGGTATCCACGGCGAGTTCTCGGCGACGTGCCTGTACGCAGGGATCGCGTCGAGAAGGGCGAGAACCAGGAACCCTGCGCCAAACGCAAGGCCCAAGCGCAAACACGCTTCGCCAACTGCGCGCCATCGTATTTCGACGTCTACTGTTCTGATCATAGCCTGCCTCCCCGCAGCCGGGCCCAGATGCCGGCAATCAGGTTGAGGGCCGGCACCTGCCTCATGTAGACTCGGTACGGCCCGCCGAACTTGGCCACGTTGAACCGGTCCTCCGCCCGCGCTGCCAACGCGAAACAGATGATGGAAACGCCACCCAGGACAAGCGCGACCAGCATCGGGCTCAGCATAGCCACAGCGCAGGCCCCCAGGAAGCCGCTCAGTTGCATAGGGTGGCGTACCAGGCCGTGACCCCCGCTCGTCGTCAGTTCCGTGGTATGCTCCCAGCCGGAGGTTGGCTCGCCGCCCCGGTGCAACGAGTGCACCGCCGTCACGAACAACACGATGCTCAGACAGAAGAGCGCCTTCCCGGCCAGCGAGAAGATGGACGGCAAGACCACCAGAACCGGTAATTCTTCGAAGAACGCCGGTCCAAAAATGGCGGCCCACAGGCTGCCCACCCCCAGGGCCATCTCCACCTCGTAAACGACTCGCTGGCGGATCGAGTAGATGAGCCACCAGGCCACATAGATCATCATCGCCGCAAAAACGAGTATCCAGATCATGTGCATCTTTACTCTCCTACGTCAGAGTCTTGTCCACGCTGCTCCACCGCCGACCGCCAGGCCAGCCCGCCCGCCAGCAAAGCGATGGCGACGAAGCGGAACGTCATGCCAACCAGGCCCGCCTCCGGCCCGTAGCTGCCCCCGGTGACGAGGGCGCTCCCGACAGGGGCTGCTGCACCAACCCGCCCATCTCCAGGCCGCTGACCGGGAAGCCCAACACCGGCCCCTGGAAAAAGTTCCACGCAAAGTGCAGCCCGGTCGGCAACCAGATGCGTCCGCTGCCCAGGAAGGCCACGGCGTACATCAGCCCGCCCAGTGCATTCCCCAGCACCGAAAGCGCCGACGCGTCGGGATTGCCGGCATGCGCCAGGCCGAAGAAGACCGCCATCACGATGGCCGCCAGCCAGCGCTTGCGCGACACCACCACCAGCCCGCTGAGCATCAGGCCGCGGAAGAGGAATTCTTCCCAGAGCGCCGAGAGGAACAACGTGAGCAGCCAGATCGCAAAGTCCAGGTCGGGGAACTGCACACCACTCACGCGCAGTGCGCCCAACGCCCACTCCATGCCAAAGATGCCGCCCATCACTAGCCCGCCGATGACGATTCCGCCTCCCACGTCGCCCCAGGCACGCCCGTCGAAGCGCCAGCCCATCCCCTGCTGGAGGGGAATCTGCGTGCGGCGACAGTGGCGCACGGCAACCACGCCAAACACGAGCACAATCAGCCAGATCACAATGTCCAACCAGCCCACGGTTGCTCCTTTTTCTACGCGCAGCGGGCGACGGTGGTGCAATCTCCCATCAGCCCCGCCAGCATCCCCCGGCCGCGCTCATAGTGCTCCAGGCGCAGGCCATTTTCGACCAGGCATTCCTGCAGCGCCATCTCCTCCAGTAGATCCAACCGGAGCAGCAGGCGTCTTATCAGACGACCAACGCGCGGGGCCGGAACTATGTCAGCAAAGACGAACCACCCGCCTGGCTTGAGCACGCGGGCTGTCTCGACTATCACCTGCCGCCACCCGCCAGGAATGTGGTGCAACACGTAGAAAGAGAAGACACCGTCGAACTGCGCGTCATCGAAGGGCATCGCCCTGGCATCCACGACGCGGAATTCGACTTGGCCGCCGAGATCGACCAGCCGCTCCTGGGCAAGCGCCACCTGCGCCGGGTCGTAGTCACTGGCGACTACCTGCGCGCCGTACTGTTCCACCAGTAGCCGGGTCACTGCCCCCTGGCCGCAGCCAATCTCCAGGCATTGTGGCTCCGGCGGCAACGTCACCCGCTCCAGCAGCATCCCGGCAGCGCGAGCCACCCGCTCCGCGTTGGCAGGGTCGTTGACGAACCGCTTCTCCCCACGGGTCAACCGCATTATCCGCCTGGCGAACCAACTGTCCGAAGTTGTTTTCTCCATCTTTTACACTCTCGTCACTTTCCAATTCCTGATCAGCATGATTAGAGCATAAACGCCGGCCCAGAAAAGGACGCAGTCCTCATAGAGCTCCAGTACTCCCAGGCATTTGCCGAGGGCGGGAAGCGCCCATACCAGAAGCAGTACGTACACTTTCTTATCAACCCTTGGTATTGCGGATGCAAGTAGCGCGAGAGCAAACACGGTCGTGGGGCAGGGCATCGCTCCAAACGTGCAAGTCTCTGGATAACGATGGCCGAAAGCCAACCCAACTAACGGATACAAGAATGCAAGCAGAATCCAAAACACCGTGAGGTATCTTTGCCATCTCGCATCAGGAAGCCTGAACTGGGTCTTGTTGGCGAATATGTCCCAGGCAAATAGGATCGCTACGATGATGAACAAAGGAGCTCCCAGGAGTGTGCCGGGGAGTTCCTTGCCGAAGATCAGGAAGAACACGATCCCATTCCAAGCGGAAGTGAACGATAGATAGGCCTTTATCATTTGATTTGTCCTGGTACCTGGTTTGGCAAATATGAAGTAGGTCAATACTACCGCCACGGCTAGCGTGATTATCTGCATCGGAAAAACCGCGTCGTTATAGACGCCAACCTGATTCCACCATTTTTCTGTGTTCCACATACAATACCTCCCAGTGAATGATACTCTTCCTTGGCAACAGATCCTCTCGTACGTTTGCGCCCCCTGTGATAGACAGTCATCTACCGGTTAGAAAGTATACTCAGCCATAAGAAGCCGTCCTTTACCATCCAACCTTGCAGCTTCGACTGGCTCAGTAGATCCTTTACCTCTTGCAGTGTATACGAAGCTCTGATGTGTTCTGTAAGAACACCCAACCAAGATCTCCTGAAATCACTGATGATGAACCTACCTTGGGGCTTGAGAATTCGATGGATCTCGTTAAGCATGCTCACCGGATTCTTTACCAAATGGAGTGTATTGCTGCTGATCACCACATCAAATGTATCGTCCTCGAAGGGCATATCCTCAGCATCCCCTTTTTCGAAGGAAACTCTCGAAGACACCCCACTCTCTTGCACATTATCTCTAGCCAACTCTAACGCCACATCAGAAAGATCCAAACCTACAACTTGAACACCAAGGATCCCTTTGGCAAATTCGATGGCAAGTGAACCAGGCCCGGTTCCCACGTCCAGGACTTTGCCGCCGGTTACTCCCCATTTCTTCGCCACAGCGATAAAGCTTTTAGCCACACCTTGCATCCACTTGGCGGTCTCTTTGTGGTATCTTCTCGCAGTTTCTATATCTTTAAAGACTCCGCACTCAAGAGGTTTCCTTTTGATCATGAAATATCCTCCTTCAATGAACTACTCCCACCGGAACGTCTTGATGGCGACGATCCAACCGCCGACCGTCCAGGCCAGCAAGATAGCCAGGTCGCTGCCGATGGTCGCCAGGCTCGCGCCCTCCATCATGACGCTGCGAAAGGGACCGGCGAAGTAGGTGAGCGGAAAAACTCTGGCCACAACCTGCAGCACGCCTGGCAAGGCCTCCAGGGGATAGAAAGCCCCGCAGAGGAGCAGCATAGGAATGTAGACGGCGTGGACGGCCACGACTGCACCATCGGGGCTGGTGGTCAGGTTGCCGAGGATGAAGCCCAACCCGGCCACGGTGAAGATGCCGAGCAGGAGAATGGCAGCCAGGGTCCACCAACTGCCCACGACGGTGACGTCGGAGGATACCAGCCCCACGGCAAAGATCAACGCGGCTTCGATGAAGGCGAGCGCGCTGGCGCTCAGCGTTTTTCCTGCCAGGAAGACCCACCGCCGCAGAGGGGTCCCGCCCAGCCGCTTGAGAATGCCCGCCTCGCGCTGCCTGACTAACCGGGGCACCATACCTTCGAAGGCGAACGTGATGATGCAGTAGGTAATGAGGCCGATGGTCATGAAAACCATCGGGGAGGTTTCACCCACTCCCTTGCTGCCTGCCCCTAGGCCACGCGCCAGGAGGCCGAAGACTCGCCCCAGCATCCCTTCCCGGTTCAGATAGACGAACAGGGCCATGCCCAGCATGGGGACGAAAAAGTTCAGGTACACAGCCTGGCGGCTGCGCCAGAACAGTTTCACCTCGACCACCACCTGGTGAAAGAGACTGGTCGTTTGAGTGGTTAACTTTTGCATTTTGAACTCCTGTCTCAGGTGTGTGGGGGTGTGGGGGTCATTCCCATCGAAAGGTCTTGACGGCGCCGACAAAGGCGACCGCCAGGCAGCCCAGCAGAATGATCCAATCCTTGGCATACGCGCCCGGCCCGCCACCAGCGAGCACCGCGCCGCGTAGTGCGTCCACGAAGTAGGTCAGAGGCAGTGCCTGAGCGATGTGCCGCAGCAGGGAGGGCATCTCAGCGATTGGGAAGAGGGTGCCACACAGGAACTGCATGGGCAGGGAGATAGCCATCCCAGCCGCCGAGGCGACGTCGGCGTTGCGGCACAGCCCGGCCAGGGCAATTCCCATCGTGGTGAAGGTCAGAATGCCGACAATCAGCACGATCAGACCCCAAAAGACGCTGCCGGTGATCTCAGCCTTGAAGAGGAAGACGTTGGCGGCGACCATGATGATGGTCTGAGCCAGGATGACGAGCGCCGCGGTCAGTACTTTGGCCCCCACCAACGTCCACACCCGCAGCGGCGTGCCACCCAACCGCTTCAGGATACCAGCGTCGCGCTGCCTGGCCAGCGCTGTGCTCAGATTCTCGAAGGCGGCGCTGGACACCACCATGCCGATCCCGCCAGCGATCAGGAAACTGGGATAGGAGACCTCTCCCACCTGCCCCTCCCGGTTCAGGTAGCCAAAGAAGGCCACCGTCACCAGGGGAAAGAAGAGGGAGAAGAAGACAACCGTTTTGTCACGCAGGAAGAGCGTGAGTTCGGCCTGAATCTGACTGAGCAGCGCCTCCATTTTCATGCTCGAATCCTCCTCCCCGTCAATTGGATGAAGACGTCCTCCAGCGTGGCCCCTTCCACCGTCAGCCCGCGCAAGGTGAAGCCCTCCTCCTCTGCAAGGGTTATCAGGGACTTGAGGGCAGGCTGGGCCCCATCCTCAAGGGCGTAGATGGTGAACGTGCCCTGGCCTTCGTCCAACACCCTGGTCACGCCGGGTATCGCCTCCAGCTTGGTCGCGCTGAGCGCACCTTCGATCACGAACTCGATCCGCTGCTCCACCGAGAGGTCGGCCATCAGCCGCTTGGGCGTATCGAGGGCGATGATCTTGCCGTGGTCAATGATGGCCACCCGGTCGCACAGGTCCTCTGCCTCCTCAATGTAGTGGGTGGTCAGGAAGACGGTCTTGCCCTTCTCGCGGGCGAACCGGATCCACTCCCATAAGGCGCGGCGGGATTGGGGATCGAGGCCGGCCGTGGGCTCGTCCAGGAACAGGAGTTCGGGATCGTTGATCAGCGTCAGGATAAAGACCACCCGCTGCCGCTGCCCGCCGGAGAGTTCACGGACGAAGGCCCGCTTCTTCTCCTCCAGGCCGATCATCTCCAGGAGCGCGTCGGCGTCTGCGGGGTCGTGGTAGTAGCTGGCGAACAGCCGCAGGAGTTCGCCCACCCGCAGGTCCGGGTACAGCTCGGTCTCCTGCAACATGATACCGATGCACTTCTTCAGTTCGTATCCATCCTTGCGGGGGTCGAGGCCCAGCGCGGTCACATTGCCGCTATCCGGCGTTCTGTACCCCTCGATGCACTCGATGGTGGTCGTCTTGCCCGCCCCGTTCGGCCCCAGGAAGCCGAAGATCTCCCCCTCCCGCACCTCGAAGCTGATGTCATCCACCGCCTTCAC
>CAZMOT010000082.1:0-16475 GCA_964568065.1 uncultured Anaerolineales bacterium | reverse complement strand
CTCCTCGAACCCCTCACCCCCCGCGAACGCGACGTCCTCCACCTCGTCAGCCAGGGCCTCTCCAACAAAGAGATCGCCGAGAAGCTCTTCATCGCCCTGAACACGGTCAAGCGACATACCAGCAGCATCTACGGCAAGCTGGGCGTCAAGAGTCGCACCCAGGCCGCCGCGCAAGCCCGCGAGCTTGGACTGCTCCCCACCGACCAGGAATAACACTTTCGAGTCATCATCCCCCCATCCAAAATTGACACTTTTGCGTGGCGACAATCTCGCCTCTATCGGGTATACTGGAGCCATCAGAGGTGAGATTTCGCACGCCCATCGCAGGAGATACGAGGATGAAACGACAGCGCTACGAGATCCGAGTTGAAGGCCACCTGGCAGCCGATTGGTCAGACTGGTTCGAGGGACTGAGCGTCTGCCCGGAGGCGAACGGCGAGACCGTCCTCTCCGGTAGAATGGATCAGGCCGCGCTGCACGGCATCCTGGCCAAGGTCCGCGACCTGGGGCTGGTGTTGGTCGCGGTACAACGCGTTGACGGGAGATGAAGAATATGGGAATCATGCAAGAGATGTTCAAGCAGTTTCGCAAACCGACGGGATGGCTGGCAGGACTCGCCGCTCTGGGTATGAACAGGGGACACGAAAAGGTCTGGCGGTGGGGGCTTGAGCACATTGCCATCCAACCCGACGCCGCGATCCTCGACGTGGGGTGCGGCGGAGGTGGTGCGGTTAAAATCCTGGCCCAGGCCGCATCCCGTGGCAAGGTCTATAGCGTGGACTGTTCCGAGGATGTGCTTCCCACAGCCCGCCGGGTCAATCGAGCGCTGGTCAAGCAGGGCCGCGTCGAGATCAAGTACGGAAGCGTCTCCGATCTGCCGTTCTCCAGCGACACGTTCGACCTGGCGACGGCCTTTGAGACGACGATCTTTTGGCCCAGCCTGTTGGACGATCTGCGAGAAGTACGGCGCGTGCTGAAACCGGGCGCCACCCTCTTGATCGCCAACGAGGCGCACGCGGACGCGAGGTTCGAGGAACGAAACGCCAGGTGGTCGCGCCTGGCCGGCTTTCAACCACTGCAAACGCCGGAAGAGACCCGCCAACGCCTGATTGAGGCTGGATACACCCAAGTAGAGATTGACACCGTTCCTGACAAAAACTGGATCGCGGCCATCGCACAGAAATAGGAGACGAAAATGGCAGAACGAAGGATTGAACGCAAGGGCTCGAGCACAGCCGGATACACGTGCTTTTCGCGGGCGTGCGCCGCCAGGGAGCAGGACGAACGCTTTCGTGGGCCTGATTATCTGGCCGAGATCTTTATGCCTCCCATCCCCCATATCCTGCTCAACGTCCCTTTCCTGCGAAAATGGTGTATGCGCAAGATGTTTCCGACCGGCATACACGAATACGTCCTGGCGAGGACAAACCTGTTCGACGAGGCTTTTGTGGACGCACTGGACCACGGCTTTTCCCAGATCGTGCTGCTCGGCGCAGGCATGGACACACGGGCGCTGCGCTTCCGGGACAGGAACCAAGGCGCGGCGGTATTCGATCTGGATATCGACGCCACACAGCGTTACAAGCGCAAGATATTCAAGCGCAAGAAGATGGCGTTGCCCAAGACACTCGTCTTTGCGCCCATCGACTTTAACAAGCAGCGGATCGCCGATGTGCTAGCACAGGCGGGGTATCGAGAAGGGCAACAGACGCTCTTCCTGTGGGAGGGCGTGACGATGTACCTGGAGTCGGAGGCGGTGGATGGAACGCTGGCCTTTATTCGCAGCAGCGCGGCAGAAGGGAGCATCGTCGTCTTTGATTACGTCCGCGCCTCGGTGCTGCGGCGCGAGAACACGCTCTACGGCGAAAAAGGGGGCTATGACAGGGTGGCACAAGCGGGTGAGAGATGGATGTTCGGCATCGAAGATGGCGCGATCGAGGGGTTTCTCACCGAGCGCGGGTTCAAGCTGCTTTCACACTACACGCCATCCGATCTGGAAGCGGCGTACTTGACCGCCGAAGATGGGACGAGATTGGAACGCATCAACGAGACCCACTGCATCGTGATCGCAGGGATCCAGGCGCTTTAGTACCTTATCAATCAAATTCTGGCACAAAAAGCAAGGATTTTGAGAAACCTGGTTAACCCAAAACACCCACTCACCCTGCGGATTTTTGGGGCGGTGGGTATACCGTTGGTGAAACCCAATAGGCAACTTCAGCGCACAAAAGGATTTCTTCTCTGTGAGAAGTAGACAATTAAAAGTGGGGCTCTCGTTGCCCCTCAGTTTTTCCCCAACGACGCTATTCAGGTTTGGCCCACTCACCTGGCAGACCTGGTACCACTCTCCTTGGAGGGTTTTACGCAAAAAGTGGACAGGCGGAGCCGTCTCAGAAAGAAATACCAGGAGATGTAGAGACCCTGTTTGAAAGGTAGGGTGGGAAAACCGATGTTGAGCCGATGAGAATATACTCGATTTACCGATTTGTGGCAAGTCAAAGCCCTCTTGGGTTCTGGCTTTGCCAGGTTAGGAGACAGACATGGCTAAAAAATTCGCGGACACAGACTATGCTAATTGGGTATCTACCAAATTCATCTACGGCCCCCTGATCGTAATCATCCCGTTTCTGGGCTTGTCATTCATCTCACCGGTGTTTGCCATCGTGGCAGCACTATGCCTTTTGACATCCGCCTACTTTGTGTATGCCCGCTACAAATTTTCGCCGCGCGGCGGAAACATCCAGCCCAAGATCTGGGGGAGGTTGTTGGATCAGCTCCGTTGGGACGGCGAGGGCAAGGCGCTGGACATTGGATGCGGCAACGGGCCACTAGTCGTCGCGCTGGCTCAGCGGCATCCCCAGGCGCGCGTGACCGGGATCGACTACTGGGGCAAGACGTGGGACTATTCAAAAACGGTTTGCGAGCGCAACGCAGAGATCGCAGGCGTCGCCGACCGGACGAGCTTTCAAAAGGCCAGCGCCTCCGCCTTACCTTTTGAGGATGGGTTCTTTGACGCAGTGGTCAGTAATTTCGTCTTCCACGAGGTGGTAGTCCCCCTCTTGGGTGTTGTTGATGTCGAATGACGGTTTTGAGCAAGTTTCAGGCACCAAAACTGCCTTGTTGGGCGAAAAACCTGGGCTTTCCACGCTGTTTTTCCCTCATTCGAGGCCAACAACACTCTACAGGGGGACTACCCACGAGGTGCACGACGTCAAAGACAAGCGAGAGGTTATCAGAGAAGCCTTGCGGGTGATCAAAACGGGCGGACACTTTGCCTTCCAGGATCTGTTCCTGGTCAAAGGGCTGTATGGCGAGGTGGACGATCTGCTAAAGACCGTCGAGGGCTGGGGAATCGCCGAGGTCGCGTTCGTGGACACGAGCGCCTCCGATTTTATCCCCGCCGCGCTGAAACTGCCGTTCATGGTCGGCAAAATCAGCATCATCTATGGAACAAAGTGAGGCGCGGGATGTAACGCCTACCTCTGTCTGACTGACTGGGCGCTGTAGAAATCGCTTGGCGTCGCCCCAGAGTTGAAATGCACCCGAGCAAAAGATCCCTGTTGTCTCAGCAGGGCTTTTTTCATTTGAGGATATGGAGAAAATATGATAAGATTGCCCCGATTTACGGATTACCGCTGAACAAGGATACAATGACGTTCTCCCTGCTGACCACCAAACTCTATTCTAGGAGGGAACCATTATGAACAAGCTGCCTGTTATCTTGCTCGCCGCGCTTGCCGCTATTCCTGTCGCTGCCTGGATAGGACTCCAGGTAAAGCCAAAGCCTTTTCCCGCTTACCCTGAGCGGACGCCGATCTTGGACACCGTCGATCTGCCAGCGGATTTACCGGCCCCCGTCGCCCGGTACTACCAGGCCATCGTCGGGGACCGGGTTCCCGTCATCGAGTCGGCAGTCTTCACCGGCCGGGGGCATGTCCGATTCGCCGGCATACGCTTTCCCGCCCGTTTCAGGATCACTCACGTCGCGGGTCAAAGCTACCGGCACTATATTGAGGCGACCATCTTTGGCTTTCCTCTGATGAAGGTGAACGAACATTACCTCGACGGCAAGTCTCGCCTGGAACTGCCCTTTGGCGTGATCGAGAACGAGCCAAAGGTAGATATGGCCGCCAACCTGGGACTGTGGGCGGAGTCGGTCTGGCTGCCGACGATATACATCACCGATCCCCGGGTGCGATGGGAAGCGATGGACGACACCACCGCCCGCCTCGTGGTCCCCTTTGGCGAGGATGAAGACACCTTCACCGTCACGTTCGACCCGCAGACCGGGTTGCTCGTCAAGTTGGAAGCGATGCGCTGGAAGGAGACCAGCGACGAGGCGAAAACCCCTTGGCGCAACGAAGCACTGGGTTGGCAAACCTTTCACGGAATCAAGATCGCATCGCCCGGAACTGCGACCTGGATAGACGAGGGCGCCCCCTGGTCAGTGTGGATCATCGAGGACGTCGTCTACAACGCGGACGTTGCCGAATATATTCAAGCAAGAGGATATTCAGTGAAGGAGTTTTGATATGAAAACATCTACTATGAAATCCCCGTCCGACCGTCTACCGATCAAGCGTGACCTCACGCTCGCGTATGCGCTCTCTCTCATCGCCGCCCTCATTATGACCGTCGCGTCCGTCGCCGGTTTGCTGTACCAGACTGTCCTCTATCCGGCAGGCGAGGCGCTTTACTCGCTTATCGCCACCGACACGATCAACCTCGTCGTCGGATTGCCTATCCTGCTTGGCTCGATGTGGCTGGCGCGGCGCGGCAAACTGATCGGCCTGCTCTGCTGGCCGGGCGCGCTCGTTTATGTGCTGTACATCTATATCACCAATGCCATTGGCGTGCCGTTCGGTGTGTTGTTCCCGCTGCACCTCATCCTCGTCGCGTTGAGCGCATACACGACCATTGGCCTCGTCGCGAGCATCGAAGGCGAGTCGCTACGCCGACGACTCACCGGCGCTGTGCCAGAGAGGCTCGCCGGGGGTATTCTCTTCGGCGTCAGCTTTTTGTATCTCCTGGTTGAAGTGTCCCAGATCATCACCGCGCTCACCGGCCAGACGCCGGTTGGCGCATCAGAGATCTCGCACTGGATCGCCGACTGGGTGGCATTGTGCCCAACGTGGCTAATCGGCGGGTTTCTGCTATGGCGGCGCGATCCGCTGGGGTACGTAGCTGGCGCGGGGTTGCTTCTGCTGGCCAGCATATTGTTCATCGGTCTCATCCCCGTCATCGTGTTCACGGCGCTCTATACCGCTTTGCCAATCGATGTGGGTGGAATTGTCGAGCTGCTCGTCATGGGTCTGGTCTGCTTTGTACCCTTTGGGCTTTTTGTACGTGGCATAGTCCGATCGTAGCTCGCGGAAAGGAGAAGGTGGGCCTTTGGACCACGAAATCCGCGAAACGACGCGAAACCCGCGAAAGCTTTTCGCGCCTTTCGCGATATTTCGCGTGATTCGTGATCCAAACGCTACTACAAATCGTTAGATGATCTATTTTCGGAGGTAATATGAATCTATCAAGCTATTGTCTCATACTCGGCGGCGTCGCCAGTTTGCTCATCGCATTGCTGCACGTCGCCCTCGCTATCAGACCGCAAGCATATCGCTACTGTGGCGCGGATGAACTCGCGCAGCTTCACGAGCAAGGCTCCCCGTTCACCGTGCTCGTCACGATTGGTCTGGCCCTGATGTTTGCCGCCTGGGGAGCGTATGCCCTTTCCGGCGCAGGCGTGATCGGGCAACTTCCCTGGTTGCGAACTGTGCTCATCGCCACCGGCGTCATCTACATCCTACGCAGCCTCATGCTCACGTCCGAGCTTGTCGAATTCTTGAAGAGTGGTCACTCTTTCCGCTTTGTTGTCTTTTCGACGGGTTCGCTTGCGATAGGGTTACTTTACCTGGTTGGCTCGTTGGCACGATAGGGCAGTTAAGAGTACAGTGAAAAACAAACCCTGCCGTCTTGGCAGGGTTTGTTCTTTATTTGAGGATATAGAAAAAGTGTGGTAAGATTGCCCCGGTTTACAAGTTGCCGTCGAAAAGGGGACAATGACACTACCGCTGCTGACCACCAAACTCTATATCCCTTCCCTCCGCCCGGAACTGGTGCCGCGCCCGCGATTGATTGAGCGATTGAACGCAGGACTTTACTGCAAGCTCACGCTCATCTCCGCCCCGGCTGGCTTTGGCAAGACCACGTTGTTGAGCGAGTGGGTTGCGCGCTGTGGCCACTCTGTCGCTTGGCTCTCGCTGGATGAAGGTGATAATGACCCGGCGCGGTTTTGGGCCTACTTCGTCGCCGCCTTGCAGACGCTTGCCCTGAGCCAGGTCGAAGGGATTGAGAAGAGCATCGGGGAAGACGTGTTGAGCGCGTTCCAGGCCCCTCAGCCGCCACCAATTGAATCAGTTCTGATGGCCCTGATTAACGAGATTGCGGCCGCTCCCCAGGGCGACCACAAGGGCCGCCCCTACGTCCTCGTCCTCGATGATTACCACCTCATCACAGCTCAACCGATTCACGATGCATTTACCTTTCTGCTCGACCATCTGCCGTCGCAGATGCATCTGGTCATCGCCGCCCGCGCCGACCCCCCTTTGCCGGTGGCACGTCTGCGCGGTCGTGGGCAATTGACGGAACTGCGCTTGACCGACCTGCGCTTCACCCACGACGAGGCGGCGGAATTCCTTGCCCAGGTGATGGGACTGACACTCGCGGCCGATGACGTCGCCGCACTGGCCTCCCGTACCGAGGGGTGGATCGCGGGTTTGCAGATGGCCGCCCTCTCGTTACGGGAGAAGGACGACGTCTCCCAGTTCGTCGCCGCGTTCACCGGCTCCAACCGCTACATCCTGGACTATCTCCTGGAAGAAGTCCTGCGCCGCGAGCCGGAGTACCTACAGACGTTCCTGCTGCAAACCTCGATCCTGGACCAACTATGCGGCCCCTTGTGTGATGCTGTTATTGGAGATTGGAGATTGGAGATTGATGCGTCTGCCGAATCTCCAATCTCCAATCGCCAGTCTCAGGCCATCTTGGAGCACCTCGAAGCATCCAATCTCTTCATCATCCCCCTGGACAACGAGCGGCGTTGGTATCGCTATCATCGTCTCTTTGCCGATCTGCTGCGCCAGCGGTTGCACCAGAGCCCCCCCTCTTTCCCCCCCGCACGCGGGGGGGATGAAAGGGGAGGCGCGCCGGTCTTGCACCGTCGGGCGAGCGAGTGGTTCGAACAGAACTGGCTGACGGCCGAGGCGATAGACCATGCGCTGGCGGCGGAGGATCTCGAGCGGGCAGCAGACCTGATTGAGCAGAACGCCGAGGCGACCTTGATGCGGGGCGAGGTTGCCACGTTCCTGCACTGGGTCAGTGCATTGCCCAATGAACTGGTGCACGCCCGTCCGTCCCTGTGCGTTTTCTATGCCTGGATGCTCTTGATGCACGGCCAGCCCCTGAAGGTCATCGAATCCTTCTTGCGAAACGCAGATCGGGGCGATGAGATCGTCGCCGGCAGGGTGACGGCCCTGCGTGGTCTGATGGCCGGTTTCCGAGGCCAGATGGGCCGCGCTGTCGAACTATCTCGTCGCGCGCTGGAGCAACTGCCGGAAGAAGACCAGTTTGTGCGCACATTTGCCACCTGGCTCCTGCGCACGTCCCAGTTGGTCGGCGGCGAGGGCATGACCGACAGCCAACCTCTCGACGATGTGCTCAGGATGAGCCAGCGGGCCGGCAACGTGATGCTCTCCGTCATGGTGGTGTGCAATCGGGCCGAACTCCTCATGCGGCAGGGCCAGCTCCACAAAGCGGCGGCGACCTATCGGAAGGCGTTGGAACTGGCGACCGATGCGCAGGGGCAGAGGATGCCCATCGCCGGCCAGGCGTTGATCGGCCTGGGAGAGCTGTCGCGGCAGTGGGGCGATCTCGACGCTGCGGTGCGCTACCTCGTGGAGGGTATCGAACTGACCGAGCAGTGGTCTGAGGTCGGCTCCCTGGAGGCCTACATCAGCCTGGCGCGCATCCGATGGGCACAAGGGGACGTGGACAGGGCCTGGCAGGCGCTCGAAAAGGCGCAAGAACTGGCGGTGAAATTCGACCTCACAGATCTGGATGATCTCACCGTGGCAATGTTCCAGGCGTGGATGTGCGTCGCGCAGGGGAATCTCGGCCCGGCCCGGCGCTGGGCCGAAGAACGGGACCTGTACCAGTACGTTGACTCACCCTGGCAAGAAAAAGCCGGGGATCCGTACGATCACCGCCTGCGCAAGTACGAACTGCTCGTGCTGGCGCGATTGTTGATCGCCCAAGGACAGCCCGCCGAGGCGCTAAAGCTGTTGGGATCGTTGGTGCCGGTAGCCGAGTGGCGCGGGCGTCCGGGGATGCTGATCGAAATCTACGCGCTTCAGGCTTTGGCCTATCAGGCTCAGGGCGACGTCGAGCAGGCGGTGGTTGCTTTGGAACGCGCGCTCTCCCTCGCCGAGCCGGAGGGCCACGTGCGCATCTTTGCCGACGAAGGGGAGCCGATAGCGAGGCTGCTGCAGGAGGCGGCGAGGCGCGGCATCGCGCCAGAGTACGTGAACAAGTCACTCGCAGCATTTGGTGTTTCGAAGGATAGGGGGACGGGAGAACCACTCCCATCCCCTCAAACTCAACCACTCCTAGAGCCTCTCAGCGCGCGCGAGTTAGAGGTACTGCGGCTTCTGAACACGCACTTGTCGAGCACAGAGATTGCGGAGGAACTCTTCATCTCGGTCAACACGGCCCGGTTTCACATCAAGAACATCTATGGCAAGCTGGGTGTCCACGGCAGGTCGGAGGCCATTCAGCGGGCCAGGGAACTGGGACTGCTGTAGGCGGTCTCAGGAGAATATCAGTGTCCCCCTTCCGGTCGGTTGGGGGATTTTTCTTCCCTGGTAGAACCACCCACCTCGATCACCCACTTTGGGTGGTGACAACCCACCCAGGTAGCGGCTATACTGGGGGTGCAACGAACAAAGGAGATTTGTGCAATGGCTGAGGAACACAACGCTGATGAACGACTGGTCTATCAGATCAAGCTGCAGGGCGGGCTTGACGATCGCTGGTCCGATTGGTTCAACGGCTTGACGGTCGTGGTTGAGGGCGAGAGCCCTCCTATAACCACCCTGATCGGCCCCACCGACCAGGCTGGACTGCGCGGTATCCTGAACAGGATTTGGGACTTGAACCTGAGGCTGATCTCTGTTGTGCCAATCGAGACACGTGTGCAATCTGGAGGAGATGGACGATGACGATTGAATACGCAATCACGTTGGACGACCCGCGAGCCACGCTGGAGGTCGCGGGGGGCAAGGGGGCTTCCCTCGCCCGGCTCGTCGTCGCCGGCCTGCCGGTGCCCGACGGGTTCCACGTCACCACCGCGGCCTACCGGCAGTTCGTGGCTGAGAACGACCTGCAGCCGCACATCCTGGCGGCTTTGGAGGGCGTGGACCCCTTGCAGCCGGCCACATTGGAAGCGGCCTCGCAGGTGATTCGGGAGCTATTTGCCGGGGCGGAGATGCCTCCGGCGATAGCCGGCGCTATTGCCCAGGCGTATGCGGAGCTGGCCGGGCAGAATCCCACCGCCGCCGTGCGCTCCTCGGCCACGGCCGAGGATCTGCCGGGCCTCTCCTTCGCCGGGCAGCAGGAGACGTACCTCAACGTCCAGGGGGCTGCCGCCGTGCTGGGGGCGGTTCAGCGCTGCTGGGCCAGCCTGTGGACGGCGCGCGCTATCGGCTACCGGGCGCAGCACGCCATTGACCAGGAGACCGTCAGCCTGGCGGTGGTGGTGCAGCTCCTGGTACCGGCGGAGGCGGCAGGCATCATGTTCACCGCCGACCCGGTGAGTGGCGCGCGCGACCAGGCGGTGATCACGGCGGCCTGGGGCCTGGGCGAGGCGGTCGTGGGTGGGCTGGTGACACCGGATACCCTCACCGTGGACAAGGCGACCGGGGAGCTGCTGGCCCGTGAGACGGCCGACAAGCAAGTGATGACCGTGCGCGTGAACGGTGGGACGGAGGAGCAGCCGACGCCGGAGGAGTTGCGAGATGTACCGGTGCTCAGCGACCAGCAGGCCGCCGAGCTGGCGCGGCTAGGGGTGCAGATCGAGGAGCTTTACGGCATGCCGATGGATATCGAGTGGGCACTCGCTGATGGTGAATTCGCGATTGTCCAGGCCCGGCCCATCACCGCACTGCCGGAGCCAGAAGTGCCCCCTCCGACCGAGTGGACACTGCCCGACCCCAAGGGCAAGTACGTGCGCGCCAGCATCATTGACCTGATGCCCGACCCGGTCAGCCCGCTCTTTGCAACGATGGCATTCAAGGCCTACGACGCCGGCCTCGTACGCGCCATGTCGGATGTCACGCGATCCAAGGCGGTGCTCCCAGAACACTTTGTGACGATCAACGACTATGTTTACTCAGACACTCAATTCAGCGGCCGCGAATTGTGGTGGGCGCTGACCAGGATGCTGCCGGCTTTCCCGCGTATGCTGCGCATCGGCGTTTCTTACTGGCGCGAGAATGGGCGTGCACCCTACGTTGAAACCGTCCGGCGCTGGGAGGGCCAACCGCTTACAGACCTATCCGCGACCGACCTGCTGGACGGCGCGCGCGAGATCGTGAGGGCGGCGATGTACAACCTCACGGCGCAGATGGTATGGATGGGGGCGTGCGCGGGGAGCGAGATGCTATTCACGCGCGTGTACGACAGGCTGGTCAAGCGCGCCGGTGAACCCGACGCGACGACCTTCTTGATGGGCTATGACAGCACCCCCATCCGCGCGGAAAAGTCGCTCTACGACCTGGCCGCGTGGTGCCGCGGGCGCGATACACTCGTTGCACACGTCTTGAACGCACCGTCCGGGCAACTCGTCGCACAACTGGAAAGCGTTCAGGTCCCAGCGGACGTGGCGGCGGACGACTGGCAACCGTTCCGGGAACGCTTCCGCGCCCACGTGCAACAATTCGGACACATCATCTACGATCTCGACTTTGCCAAGCCGCTGCCGCTAGACGATCCCACGCCGATGATGCAAATGGTCAAGCTGTACCTGCGCGGCGAGGGCGCCGACCCGCACGAACGGCAAGGATCGCTCGAGGCCAGGCGCGTACAGGCGGTAGAGTCCGTGCTGAGCCGGGTCAAGGGGTTGAAGCGCTGGGCGTTCACCACGACGCTGCGTTGGGCACAGTCGCTGGCCGAGGTACGCGAGGATGGGCTTGCCGATATCGGATTGGGCTATCCGGTACTGCGCCAGATTCTGCGCGAGCTGGGAGGCCGCCTGGTCAATGCGCGGGCCGTCGAACACCCCGACGACGTTTTCTGGCTGCGGCAAGAGGAACTTGAGCAGGCCGTGGCCGCGCTGGAACGGGGTGAGCCGTTACCTGCGATGGTCGTGTACATTCGGGAGCGCAGAGCGTTCTCACGCGCTGCCAGGCGTGTCACGCCCCCGCCGGTGTTACCTGCGTCGGTGAAGAAAGTGATGGGCTTTAGCGTTGAGGGAATGGTCGCGGCCGGTGAGAGCAGCCACACCGACGACACGATCAAGGGCGCGGGCACGAGTGCCGGCCAGGTCACGGCGCCGGCCTGCGTGCTGCACGGCCCGGAGGATTTCAGCCAGATGCAGCCGGGCTGTGTCCTGGTGGCCAAGATCACCACCCCGGCCTGGACGCCGCTGTTCGCAATGGCCGCTGCCGTCGTCACCGACGTGGGCGGGCCGCTGAGCCACGGCTCCATCGTCGCCCGCGAGTATGGTATCCCGGCGGTGATGGGCACAGGCGTGGCGACCAACCGCATTCGCAGCGGCCAGCGCATCACCGTCGATGGCTCTGCCGGCACTGTTATCCTGCTCGAAGGATGAGAGGAGGTCAATCATGACAGAGCGGAAGGCTACCGCCACGGGAGACTATCTGTGGACGAACATGATCGTGGGTGAGGTTTTCCCCACGGCAATTACGCCGAGCACCTGGTCGGTATGGCAGGACTTTTTCAGCAAACTGTCAGTGGGAGACACACCCTCGATCGAGAATATCGCCGGTCTCCCCTATCTCAACTACAGCTTGATGTATTCGTTCCTGTTCAAGATCATGCGGAAACACGAACGAGTGATGGGCATGATCAAAGACTCGGTCGGCGTCCCACCGGCTGGCGTGGATATTCCTTGGTTCCCCATTTCCTGGAGGACCGTGTTGTTCCAGGTCCTGCCCCGCGAGTTCAGGAACGAGCTGAAAAAAGGCAAGCTGAAGAAAGGCGCACCCGAGTTCCTGTCGATGGTCCGAGAGCGGTGCCAGGAACTATATCGCCGGATCGAGGGTGCGCCAGGGGACGAGTTGATTGCCCTATGGACAGATGACATCCGGCCCTTGTGGAACGAGATCCATCTCCTCCAGGACAAGATGAACGAGGACCTCCAGGGTCTGACTCGTAAACTCAAGATAGAGTTGACCAGGCTAGTGGGAGATAATGAGACCAATGCGCTGCTGACGACGATCAGCAGCGCCGGGGAGCTGGCCAGCCTGGGGCCGCTGGTGGGCCTCTCCAGGTTGAGGAGTGGGGAGCTGAATCGCGAGGGATACCTCCAACGATATGGCCACCGTGGGCCGCACGAGAACGAGCTGGCCGAGCCACGCCCGTACGAAGATCCAGATTGGTTAGACAGGCAGTTGGCGGAATTCAGCCAGTCACCCGTCGATGTGGCGGAACTGTTGGCAAAGCGAGACGCCGAGTCCGCCGCAGTGTGGGGAGATATCAAGCGCAAACTGCCTCCAAAGAAAGCTCGGGCAGTAGAGTGCAAGATCGGCGAGATAACGAAAACGAACACCCTCCGCGAGGCGACGCGCGCGGAGCTCACGCGTCTGGTGGGCGTGATCCGTGCGCTGTTCCTTCGCGCCGGCGAACTCACCGGCCTCGGCGACGACGTATTCTTCCTGACAATTGACGAGGTCGTCGACGTCCTGTCCGGCGATGCGTCGGCGGCGGCACAAATCCCCGGCCGGCGGGAGGTATACGAGAAGTACAGGGCGTTGCCGCCCCTGCCGGCGTGGATCCGGGGTCGTTTTGATCCCTTCCAGTGGGCCGCCGACCCGAACCGCCGCATGGATGTCTTTGATCCCCACGCACCCGTATCCGCCGCTGCACCGAGCGCTGATCGCGTCATCAGGGGGCACCCAGGCTCTGCCGGGCATGTGGAGGGGATCGTCCAGCGGATCGATAGCCCTGATGAGGGGGGTCGGCTTCAACCTGGCGAGATCCTGGTCACAAGCACGACGAACGTCGGCTGGACCCCACTGTTCCCGCGTGCTGCGGCAGTGATTACGGACATCGGCGGCTCATTGTCCCACGCCGCTATCGTCGCTCGGGAACTGGGCATCCCCGCCGTCGTTGGCTGTGGCAACGCCACCATGCGCCTCAAGACCGGTGATCGGGTGCGTGTGGATGGTGGGCGAGGCGTGGTAGAGATCCTGAAATAGGGAAAGATGTGTTATGGGCACGAATAGCCGCAAACAGGTCGCCATCCTCGCTTTCGCCCTGATCGTCGTGATGCTGGGCTATGGCATGGTGATACCGCTTTTCCCCTTCTACATCGAAAAACTGGGGGCCGGTGGCAGCCATCTGGGCCTGCTCATTTCCACCTCGGCGCTCCTGGAGTTGATCTTTGGCCCGATATGGGGCAGCATTTCAGACCGCACCGGGCGCAAGCCGATTCTGCTCCTGGGCCTGTTGGGGTACAGCCTCTCGTCGCTGCTCTTTGGGCTCTCTACAGAGTTGTGGATGCTCTTCGCCTCCAGGGCGCTCTCCGGCGTGCTCTCGTCGGCGACGTCGGCGACGGCGCTGGCCTACATCAGCGATAGCACCTCGGAGCGCGACCGTGGCGGCGGGATGGGGATGCTCGGCGCGGCGGTAGGATTGGGGCTGATCCTGGGGCCGGCGGCGGGCGGATGGCTGGGATCCAGTTCCCTGGCGCTGCCTTTTTTCATCGCCGCCGGTTCTTCGCTGCTGGCGCTGGTGCTGGCTGCCCTGTGGCTCCCCGAATCGCTGTCCGCCGCAGCACGCCAGCAAACGGGCAGGGTGAGAACCATTGACCTGAGCGCGCTGTGGCGTGCGCTGTTCGGCCCGATTGGCTTGCTGCTGTTCTTGCTTTTCCTGGTCAGCTTTGGACTCGCTAATTTCGAATCCATCTTTGGGCTGTACGCGGCGCAGGAGCTTGGCTACGGCCCGGAGCGGGTGGGCACCATCCTGGCAGTAGTCGGCCTCGTCTCGACGCTCGGCAAGGCCGTGCTCATCGGGCCGCTCACCCGGCGTTGGGGCGAAGCACCGATTATCAAGGTCTCGCTGGCCGCCAGCGCGGCGGGCTTTGTGATCCTGCTATTGGCAGTCACCTACCCGGGCGTTCTGCTGGCGACGGGTGTGTTCATCCTCTCCAAGACGCTGCTGCGCACGGTGATCATCTCCCTGGCCTCCAAGCGTGTCAGCGCTGGACAGGGAGCGACGATGGGATTGAGCAACTCCTTCATGAGTCTGGGGCGCATCGTCGGGCCGATCTGGGCCGGCTTCATCTTTGACGTCAACGTCAACTATCCCTACCTCAGCGGCGCGGCGATCATGTTCGTCGGGTTTTTGATCAGTCTGGTCTGGGTTTCATCGAGGAAATCGGGCACCTGTCCAGTCCCGGAATCGTCCAGTTGGCCGATGCGCCGGTGAGCCGGATGTGGTATACTATAGCGCGGAGTTGGGTGGTAGTGTAATCACTGGGACAAGAGATTTCTTTAGGTGTAACACCTGGGTCTTTATGAAAACAAGCAACCGCAAACAGATCCTCATCCTCTCCTTCACCCTGGTCTGGGTTGCGCAAACCAAGATTTTGAACCAAGAGAAGTCAGGCCTGGTACAGTAAGAAAGCTCTTCTGAAATGATTCCCGGCCACCGGATGACAGATGGCAGCATAAAGGTTAAGGAGAAACTCGATGGGAAGCAGGGAAGATAAGGAGTCGAAGCAGCAGTCATCAGTGTGTCTGCATTCACCCCCAATACGCAGAGGCATACTGGCCGTCGCCTACGGAGGTGACATGCCGGGGATGAAGCAACGCGGCACTATCGTCACCGGCTGCACAGATTGGTTCAGGCCGGTGATCTTTAAGGTGGAGAGGCTGTAAAATGCCTGACATAGATTACCACGTACAGATGTTGCGTGTGTCCAATCCGCTGAGAGAGCCGGTACTTTGTTCGGCGATTGAGGCACTGCAACTCCCTTCGGGGAGCCGGGGCCTGGATGCAGGATGCGGAATTGGCCTCCCGGCCTTGTTGCTGGCGGAGGCAGTGGGGCCCGCCGGGCACGTCACCGGCCTCGATTTGTCCCCCGAGTTTCTGGTTCACGCTGAGGAAATCGTGGAGCAGGCCGGCTTGTCGGAGCAGATTACCTTTCAAGAAGGAGACGTGAACAAACTTCCCTTCGACGATGATACCTTCGATTGGGCGTGGAGCGTGGATTGCGTGGGATATGCTCCTCTGGAACCCCTGCCATTGGTGAAGGAACTGGCACGGGTAGTCAAGCCTGGCGGCAGCGTGGCCATCCTGGCCTGGTCTTCTGAGAAACTGCTTCCGGGATATCCCCTGTTGGAGGCCCGCCTCAATGCGACCTCTGCGGGGATTGCCCCTTTCGCCAGGGGGAAGAGACCGGAGCTGCACTTTTTGCGTGCGCTGGGTTGGTTCCACGACGCAGGCCTGGAGGAACCCACGGCCCGAACCTTCGCCGGCGACGCTCATGCCCCGCTGTCCGATGACATTCGCAGCGCCCTGATAGCACTCTTTGAGATGCGCTGGCCAGGGGCGGAGTCGGAGTTGGCACAGGAGAACGCGGATACCAAACATCCGGCGGCAGAGTATCGGCGTCTTTGCCTGCCAGAGTCACCGGACTTTATCCTGAATCATCCTGACTACTATGCCTTCTTTACCTATTCGATGTTTTATGGCCAAGTCGCCAAAATCGCCGGACTCTAAGTGTAGACCAGTATCGCCGCCCATCCCGGCGCTCGTGCCGCGCGATGGTGAGGGGCATCAGTTCGTCTGCTACTCCGACTGTTGCTCGGGGGTGTCTGGCGCCCCCCACGAGGCTGCTTTTGCTGCTGTGAACGGCGTCGTTGCGCGGCTCAGGCCACAACCGGAGTTTATCTGCTTTCCCGGCGACGAGATCCGCGGTCTCACGGCGGATGACGAGGAGTTGCGGAGTCAGTGGCGCTACTGGTTCGAGCAGGAAATGGGTTGGCTCGACCGCAGCGGTATACCGCTCTACCACACCACCGGCAATCACACCACCTACGACGCGGCCAGCGAGGCCGTCTTCCGCGAGGTGCTCGCCCACCTGCCACGCAACGGCCCACCGGGCCAGGAGGGGTTGGCCTATTTCGTCCGGTGCGACGACCTCCTCCTGGTCTTTGTCAACACCACCTGGTCGGGGC
>CAZMOT010000081.1:0-16490 GCA_964568065.1 uncultured Anaerolineales bacterium | reverse complement strand
GCCTGATCGAGCGGCACGACGTCGGCGACGGAGGCCGGGACGAGTTGCGGCCTGTCGCCGTAGAGGGAGACCGTCGCCACGACCTCGACGGGCTGGCCCACGGGGAGGAGGGTGGGGGGGATGCCGCTGAGAGCGATCAGATCTTTACTTACGGCGACGGGAATGGAGCCGGTCTCGTCGCGGATGGTGATCAGCGTCAGTCCTTCGTAGGGCTCGTAGACGGCGCGTACCTCGCCCTGCACCCGCACGCGCAGGTATTGGTCATCTGGCGCGATGGAGCCGATGGCCCGGTCCACCGGCTCGGCGCGCGTGATCTCCAGTTGCTCGGGTACGTTGATCGTGAGCGCAAGAAAATCTTTACGTAGGCGCAGAGTCCCGGCTACCTCAACCTGGTCACCCAACGTGGGCACACGGTCTTCTTCGATGATCTGCCGCGTCTCTGCACGGTAGGCCGCAACGTGGATCTCGCCTGTCTCATCCTCGATCCAGAAGCTGAGGTAGTCGCTTTCGGGGTCGTAGGTGGGGGTACGGGTGCAGCGGCCCTCCAGGCGCACGTAGGCCAGGTTCATCGTCGCACTCGCCTGCCCGATCTTGATCAGGGGCACTTTGGCGTGGGTGGCGGCGAACCAGAGGACGACAAGTCCCACGGTGGCGAGCACGACTGCGGCAATCTTGATGACGCGGATAGAGGTGCGGCCGGCGAGGTGAGCGCCGCAATAGGGGCAGGCCATGTCCCCATGGGGCCCGACGTACCTCCCACAACTGGGGCAATGGCTCATCGTGGACCTCCTTTCGCGGTTGGCGGGTGGATGAGCAACTGGGGGTACTGTACTCCAGATTGCCGTGTTTGTCCAATCGCGGCAGTTTGCCGTTTTCTGGCGATTCCGAAGACACGGCGCTGGTGGTGCGGGGTTTTGACTTCCATGCACAGTGGGGCTATACTGTTCGGGGAGCCCAAGAGGGAGCGATGTTTGGCATGTTTGGCAAATGGGCGAAGAAGCGAGTTCGGTTGCTGGCACTGATTGTGTTGGTGCTCGCACTGGTGATACTGGCCTGCAGTGTACCCGTTTCACCAGCACCAGAGCCAACCAAGTCGGGACCAACAGACACCCCGCCGCCAACCAACACTCTGCAACCGACGAACACGCCGACGCCCGCCTTTGAGCGAGCGGCGGCCCAGGTCGTCGAGGTGGTGGATGGGGACACAATCGAGGTGAGAGTTGGCGGAACCGTCTACACCGTTTGCTATATCGGCATTGACGCCCCTGAGACTGTGCATCCGTCTGAACCTGTTGAATGGATGGGACCGGAAGCTAGCGCGGCAAACCGGCAACTCGTTGAGGGCCAGACGGTGTACCTGGAGAAGGACGTGTCCGAGACCGACGAGTATGGGCGCCTGTTGCGCTACGTCTTCCTGGCGGATGGCACGTTTGTCAATGCGGAACTGGTGCGCTTGGGCTACGCTCAGGTAGATACCGTTCCGCCCGACGTGCGCTATCAAAGCTTGTTGTTGGAGGCGCAGCGGGAAGCCAGGGAGGCGGAGCGTGGGTTGTGGGCGCCGACGCCGACACCACTACCGATGCCAACAGCAACGTATGCCTTCCCTACTGTAACCTCACAACCGACTGAGCCACCAACGGCCACGCCGATACCGGTCGTGCCTACCAACACGCCTGCCTCACCGTTTTCTACCAACACGCCTGCCCCACCGCTGTCTACCAACACACCCGCCTCACCGCTGTCTACCAACACACCCGCCTCACCGCTGTCTACCAACACACCCGCCCCACCGCTGCCTACCAATGCACCTGCCCCATCACCGTCACCCGAGCCGGAACCGATTTGTGAGTGTGGGCCTGATATGATATAAGGGGGACTGTACTTAAGCCACGTCAGGTAGCTTGATGAGCGAGAAGAGAGATCGTAATAAAAGTTGGGGGCGAGTGGGGATCCTCGTGAGGCTGGTGGTGCTGGCCTCCGCTGTTGCACTGGCAGCAATCGCCAGCAACCGTCTGAGCCGTGAGGCGCAGGTGGTGCTGGCCGGGGTAGTTTGCATCCTGGGTGTGATTATCACGGTCAGCATGCTCATCATTCTTGTCCGGCAGTCCGGAGGATAACCGTCGGAGGCGTTAAAGGTCCTCATCAAAGTCAGCGACGGCGCAGCCTGAGGTCTTTGTCGTCGAGCTAAACGAACGCCGGCAGCCCGATACATCTCTACTCTCTGTATCCCAGGATCTTTAGCACATCCTCAGGCGACTGCTCTTTGAGCACCGTGAATTGGTAATCCCCGCCCTCATCTCGATCTATGATCAGCTCCAGCGCTTCGGGCAGGGCGCAGTGCTTGGCCCCCCGCACGCCGCCCAGCATCTCCTGGTACGCGCCGATGGCGAAGAAGCCGACGAGTAGGTTCTCCGTGATGGTGGGAAGGTAGAGAGTAGCGGGGCTGGTGGGGAAGGGGTAGATGTCGTCGCTATCGCAAGTGAGGCCCGCCAGGAGGGCCGGGCGGAAGGGCTTGTCCAGGTGGTTGAGGGGCAGCACGATGAAGCGCTCGCCGATGGCCCAAATATCGGGAAAGGAAGTCATGATGCTGCCGTTGATGATGTACCAGGGCAGGCGCGAGCCGTTGTCCTTGACGGTGATAATCGTAAAGAGATGCGCGCCGTGCTCGGCGACGGTGTAGCGGCCAAACTCGCCTAAAATGTGGGGGACGGACACATCGTAGCGAGCGCAGATCTCCTGGGCGACCGCCAATAGCTCGCGGGCGAAGGCGTCGTAGTCAAAGTCGAAATCCAGCGTCATACCCACCGGCGTACCACCACCAAAGTCAAAGATGCTGAGGCTGGGATGCTGCTGTTTGAGGCGGGCATACACCTCCAACGCCGCGCTCAATCGCCCCACGAAGGCGGCGCGGTCCACAATCTGGGAACCGACCATGGCGTGGTACAGGGTAAGCGTGAGATTGGGGTGGGCTTCGATGCGACGAGCGGCTTCAAAGAGATCGTCGGTCTTCATCCCGAACCGGATGTGTGAATCGTCTATATCGGCCACGCTGTGGACGTGCGAATCAATCTTCTGGCGCAGCCCCACCTCGAAGGGGAGACCAGACTCGGCGAGGGGCCCAAGTTCGGGTAGATCTTCCACCACGGGGATGATGTTGGCGTGGACGTCCCGCTTGAAGGCGATGATTTTCTCTGCGTAGAGAGAGCCAGGACCCTTGAAGCCGTTGCAGATGACCTTATGCTCCGGTTGCAGATAGCCACGCGCCACCAGGTAGCGGGCGATGTCCACGTCCACGCTGGAGGACGTCTCCAGGTGTGCGCCCGCGCCGACGGCCGTGCGTGTCACCTCCTCGGCGGCGTTGGCCTTGGAGGCGTAGGCGTATTGGAACTGCCCCTCGTAGTTCAGCGCCACCCGCGCTCGCTCGTAGACTCTGTTCATGTCCCAGATTTTCTCGCGGATCCTGGGGAGGTAGACGATTTCCAGGGGGCTACCCAGCGTCTGCCCGTCAACACCGGACTGCATTAACTCGAAAAGATTCAAGTCTTCGAAGTAGAGGTAGCCGTTTCGAGCGTGCAGATACGCGTTGAACGTCCTATCGCCGGGCGGCTCAGTTCTTTCCCAACCGATGGTGGCGTGAGACATAGTCTAAGCCCCTCCTGGATCAGGCGCAGATTTGCTCGGATCAAGCTCGATCATCGTTTTGAGATTGGCCAGGCTGCGCTTGATGGCACGGCGGGTGGAGGCGCGGCCTCCCAACCTGTCGGCGATGCGTCTGAGGAATCCTTGCGGTTGGTAGTTCCAGACCAGGGTAAAGCGGGTGCCACCGCCCGCCGAGCTAAACGTCCATTTTTCCGTACTACCGACGCCGAACGGGCTGCTGGGCGCAGCGTCTAGCACCCGCACTGTGGAACTACTGGGAAACTGAAACGCCGAGTACTCACCCTCCCAGGTAAAGACGAACCCGCCCGAGTGTCGGGTGTCAACGCGGATCAAGGTTCCACTGCGGAGCGGCGGGGCCGAGAGCAGTTTCACGCGCACCACGCATTCGTCCCAGTCGGGACGGCGGGTGATGTCGTGGCAAAAGAGGAAGACTGTAGCCGTCGCTGCTGCAATGTCAATGTGCTCTTCAATACGCGCCATGTTTCTCTCCTGATAGTGACTGAAATGCTACGTACATTGGCTATTATACTCGACTTTTTCGACAGGCGGTAGCTTGTGGAGTGTGCTGCCTGTTTCGGTCACAGCAGCGCTTCCGATTTTTGGCGCAGCACGTGTACTGGTTGGACCCCAATCGCGCGATCCTTTTCCAGGCCGTTTCGGAAGTAGATCAGCGTCGGGATGCTCTGTACCCCACACCGATTTGCGGTGACGGGGTTAGTGTCCACGTCTTATCCTCCCGCAGGTTACGGCGTAGCCTGTGTTGGAACGTCAAACCTAACCTGCGGGAGGATAACTAAAGTTCGTTCACGGGTATCGCCCCTAGCACCACGCGCTCAAAGTCCGTATCTGTTACAGTTAGCGGATGCCCATCGCCGGCCGGCGATTCTTTCTGTGGTGGCTTCGTAGTCACCGGCTTTGACCCGCGCTCCAGCAGATACTCGACCCACGGGCGTAGCATCTCCGTGCTGGGCAGGCCCCTGGGTCGTTGGCATTGATTGGCACATCGTACTGTACCATCTCACCCTCCTCAGATCTGTGTGTGATTTCATGATTATAGGCATTCTGCCGGACTTGACAACCTACCAGATCGGGGTATAATGTACTCCATCTTATGAGGAGGCATGACATGCACACTGTAAACCTCATCATCAGCGCAGTCCGGCCCCACGGTAACGTCGGGGTGCGGGTACTGCCTGGTCGCAGTGCGCCTACTGAAGGTTGATGTGAAGACACCAGAGGCCGTGGGCGCATGCGACGCCCACGGCCTTTTTATTTTTCTATCTTGACCTCTCCGCAAGGCCGTGGGCACTCTCCACGGCCTTGTTCTTTGTGTAGGGTCTTCAATCGAAAAAGGAAGGATGCATAGCAGGAGGAATCGATAGGGAGAGCAATGGCCAATGACAAATGAACAACGGACGCTCATAATTGACGCTGACGACACGCTGTGGGAAACCGAGATCTACTACGAACAGTGCACCGCTGCTTTTGCAGAGTTGATGGTAGCTCAGGGCTTTGAGCAAGAGGAAGCGGAGCGCACCGTGGAGGCGGTGGAGCGGGAGCGCGTCGCCCTGGTGGGGTATGCGCCGCAAGAGTTCGTGCGTAATCTGGTCATCGTCTACCGGCGTCTGTGCAAGCGCTACGATCAGCCTGTCAGGGACGAGGTGTCGGATGCTGTGTGGGAGATCGGGCAGGCGGTGATGGAGCATCCTATCGTGCTGCTCGACGGCGTGGCAGAGACTTTGGCCCGGCTCAGCGGCCGTTGTCGCCTGTTCCTGCTGACCAAAGGGGATCGAGAAGTGCAGGAGAGCAAGCTGGCCCAGTCGGGCCTGAGCCACCTCTTCGACGGCGTGCACGTCGTGCCGGAGAAGGATGCCGACGTGATGCGGAGGCTTGTGGCTCGCTACGGGTTGCGACCGGAAGAGACCTGGATGGTGGGCAACAGCCCGCGGTCCGACATCAACCCCGCGTTGAAGGTGGGTATAGGGGCTGTGTACGTTCCACATCCAAACACCTGGGATTTGGAGCAGGAAGAGATTGCAGAGCCAGAGCGGGTGATCGTCCTGAATCACTTTGGGGAATTGGCTACACTGTTTCCCGATACGTAAGGAGGAAGCCGACGTGATTCGAGCACTCATATTCGACTATGGCGGCGTGCTGATGCGCACCGCCGATCCTACACCTCGCCGCGAACTGGAGCGGCGGTTCGGGCTGCCGCCAGGTGGGGCGAGCAAGGTGGTGTTCGAAAGTCCACTCTGGGACGAGGCCCAACTTGGCCGCGTCAGCAGCGGAGAGTTCTGGGCCGACGTGGGCCAGCGGCTGGAGCTGAGCGACGAGCAATTGGTAGAGTTCAGGCAAACCTTCTGGGCCGGTGACCGGCTGGACGAGGAGCTGGTTGCCCTCGTTCGTCATCTGCGCGATGGGGGCTACCGTACTGCATTACTCAGCAATGGACCGGTCGGCCTGCCCCAACATCTGGAGCGGCTAGGCATCGCCGATGCTTTCGACGTCATCGTCGTCTCTGGCCGCGAGGAGCTGATGAAACCCGACCCGGCGATCTTTGAGCTGGCGTTGGCGCGGGTGGGCGTATCGGCGGAGGAGGCGGTCTTCGTGGACGACTTGCGGATGAACGTGGCTGCGGCTCGACAAGTTGGACTCCAGGCCATACGCTTCCGTGGGCTTTCGCCGCTGCGCAAGCTGTTGCGAGAACTTGGCTTGCCCGTTCCCGATCCTGCCCTGTCGCCCCTGCCGGACGTTCTGGCCGTCATCTTCGACTGGGGCGGGGTGATGGAGAGGATAGCGGACGATGCCCACACCGCCGAGTGGGAACGGCGGCTGACACTGGAACCGGGCACACTGACGGAGGTGCTGTGGGGGGAGATCTGGCGTCAGTTATCGGTCGGCGCGATCACCAACGATGACTACATGCAACAGGTCGCCGACTGGCTGGGCTTTTCCAGCGTGGAGGCAGTGGAGCACTTCACCGAGGAATTCTACGCTGGTGATCGGCTCAATCCCGAGGTGCTCGCCGCTGCGCGTGCCTTGCGAGGCCGCTACAAGGTCGCTCTGCTGAGCAACGCCTGGCCTGGTCAGGACGATGTGATTCGCGAGAAGTCGGGGATTGACGTGCTTATGGAGTTCGACGTCTACGTCAACTCCGCCGACGTCGGCTTGCGCAAACCCGATCCGGCCATTTTCCACCTGACGCTGGAGCGATTGGGCGTCGCGCCGCAGCAGGCGGTCTTTCTGGACGATATACTGCTCAACGTAGACTCGGCCCGTGAGTTGGGCATCCACACGGTACAGTTCGTTGACCCCGCCACGTCACTGGCAGAGTTGGAGGCCTTGCTGGCCCATTCGGTGGGGTAGAACACAGGTTGGCGGGACTAGCGGATCAATCTGGTCATAGGTCATCTCTGAGCAGAATTTACGAATCTATCAATCTTGTGAGGTTTGTCAATGTCAGCATCTACCAAGCTATCCGAGTTCGATTTCAAAAACATAGTTTCGGACAATCGCCTGGTTGGATTGTGGCGCATGTTGACCGGCTTTCGCCTGGCCTACCTGGGGGCGCTGCTCGGCGTGGGCATAGTGGCGATCTTGCGAACAGGCAATGCGCTATTACTGCGCTATTTTGTGGACGACGTTTTGACCCCAGGGAGGTTCGGTCGTACCCTGCCGTTGATTGGGTTGAGTTTCGTGGCCCTGGCTTTGGGGCAGGGGACGTTCTCTTTCCTCAGCGGCAAGCTGGTCGCCCGGACGGCAGAGGGGATCACACGGCGTCTGCGCAATTACCTGTACGACCACATCCAGCGGCTATCGTTCACCTATCACGACCAGACACAGACCGGTGAGCTGATTCAGCGCGCCACCTCGGACGTTGACGCGCTGCGCCGGTTCTTTGCCGACCAGGCCATCGGCGCGGGTCGCATCGTCTTGCTCTTTGTGATCAACTTTGCGGCCTTGCTGAACCTGAACACGCGACTGGCGCTGCTTTCGATTGTGGTGGTGCCGCTGATTGTGGTCATGTCGGTCTTTTTCTTCAGGAAGGTTTCAAAGGCTTATGAAGCCTTTCAGGAGCAGGAGGCGAAACTTTCGACCACCTTGCAGGAGAACCTGACCGGGGTGCGAGTGGTCAAGGCCTTTGCCCGGCAGTCCTACGAGCGGGACAAGTTCGAGCGGGATAACTGGGAGCAGTTCCGGCGTGGCCGGCGGCTGTTAGTGCTGCACTCGCTGTTCTGGCCGATCTCGGACGTCCTGTGTGGCGGCCAGATGCTGGGGGCTTTCCTTGCGGGCGCGTTGATGGCCATCAACGGCACGATTACGATGGGCACCTACCTGGCCTCTACCGGGCTGGTCATCTGGCTGATCTGGCCCATGCGCAACCTGGGGCGACTGATCGTACAGATGTCCACCGGGATGGTGTCGTACAAGCGCGTTGTCAAGCTCATCAAGGAAGAACGCGAACCCTTGGACGAGGGCACTTACAGGCCGTCTGACAACGTGCGGGGGGAGGTCCTTTTCCGTGACGTTTGCTTCGAGTACAATGGCGCGGACGGTGCGGTGTTGAAGGACATCAGTTTTCGGTGCGAGCCGGGACGAGCTGTGGCGCTGCTTGGTTCGACCGGCTCGGGCAAGACCAGCTTGGTCAACTTGCTACCCCGTTTCTACGAATACACCGGCGGCAGCCTGACGCTCGACGGGGTGGAGCTGAACGAGTACCCGCGCCATTTCCTGCGCCGGCAGATCGGCATCGTCGAGCAGGAGCCTTTCCTGTTCTCCCGCACCATCCGCGAGAACATCACCTACGGGGTCGGGCGGGAGGTCTCTGACGAGGAGGTCGAAGCCGCAGCCCAGGCCGCGGCCATCCACGACGTCATTACTTCGTTTTCCGATGGCTACGACACCCTGGTCGGTGAGAAAGGTGTCACGCTCTCGGGCGGGCAGAAACAGCGTGTCGCCATCGCGCGCACGCTGCTGAAGGACCCGCGCATCCTGATCCTGGACGATGCCACGTCGTCGGTGGATACGGAAACCGAGGGCGAGATCCGTGGGGCGCTACGATACCTGATGCAAGGCCGCAGTACCTTCATCATCGCCCACCGCATTCAGAGCGTGATGAACGCCGACCTGATCCTGGTGCTCGACGGGGGGCAAATCGTGCAACGTGGGACGCACGACGAGTTGATGGCGCAGGACGGCCGCGGTATCTATCGCCGAATCTACGACGTACAAGCTCGCATCGAGGACGAGTTAGAGAGGGAGATTGGCGAAACCCAGACCTCCGAGGTTTCTGAAACCTCGGAGGTCTCAGGGGAGGTAGCTTATGTCTGACTATGAGTTTGAAGAAGAAGAATTCACGACACAGTTTAACGGCAGGACCGTTCTACGCATTCTGGCCCAGGCCACGCCCCATTGGCCGTGGCTGGTCGGTTTTCTGTTGTCCATCGCGTTCGTGTCGTGGCTGGAATCGTACTTTACTTTCCTCAGCAAGCGGATCGTGGACGAGGGCATCCTGGCAGGTGACATGGCGGCGCTCACGCAGATCGTCGTCATCTATGGCTCGTTGATCCTGGTGTCGGCTGTGGGAGTCTTTGGCTTCATCTTCCTGACCGGCATCCTGGGAGAGCTCATTCGGTACGATCTGCGAAAGAAGATGTTCGAGCATCTGCAGGAGTTGTCGTTCTCCTACTTTGACCGGACGCCGGTGGGGTGGATTATGTCGCGCGTCACCTCCGATTCGAGGCGCATCGCCGAGTTGGTGACCTGGGGGCTGTTGGACATCACCTGGGCGGTAACGGGCATCGGTACTGCGATTTACTTTATGCTGACCATCAACTGGCGGCTGGCGCTCGTCGTCTTCGCCGTCATTCCGGTGCTGGTGGTCGTGGCGGCGCAGTTCAAGAAGAAAATCATTGTAGAGTTCCGACTGGTGCGCAAGATCAACTCCAAGATTACGGGCGCGTACAACGAGAACATCCAGGGTGTGCGGGTGGTGAAGGCGCTCTGTCGGGAGGAGGAGAACCTGTGCGAGTTTGACGAACTTTCGGGTGATATGTACCGCGCGGCCTTCCGGGCCGCCTGGCTCTCGGCGCTGTTCCTACCGACGGTGCAGTTGATCAGCGCCCTGGCGGTGGGCAGCATCGTCTGGTACGGTGGCTTGCAGGTGCAGGTGGGCGGTATGACCATCGGCGGCATCCAGGCTTTCGTCTCGTACATCACGTTTATGCTGTGGCCTGTGCAGGACCTGGCCCGCGTCTACTCCGAGATGCAGCACGCGATCGCCTCGGCGGAGCGCGTCTTTTCGCTGATTGACGCGGTGCCCGAGGTGACCGACCGGCCCGGCGCGATTGATCCGGGTACCATCCGGGGCGACGTCGAGTTCGACCACGTGGACTTTTACTACGAGGAAGACAACCCGGTGCTGCAGGACTTTACGCTGAAGGTGAGGCGTGGCGAGACGATCGCGCTGGTCGGGCCGACGGGCGGGGGCAAGTCCACCATCGTCAACCTGCTGTGCCGCTTCTACGAACCGAAGCGGGGCGTCATCCACATCGGCGGGCGGGATTACACCGAGCTCAGCTTGCACGCCATCCAGTCGCGTATCGGCGTGGTGCTGCAGACACCGCACCTCTTCTCCGGCACCATCCGCGAGAATCTGCGCTACGGGCGTCTGGACGCTACCGACGAGGAGATTGAGGAGGCGGCCAAGCTGGCCGGCGCGCACGATTTCATCACGACGTTGGAGAAAGGCTACGACGAGGAGGTGGGAGAGGGCGGCGTGCTACTCTCGGTCGGGCAGAAGCAGTTGGTCAGTCTGGCACGCGCAATCCTGGCGCAGCCGGAGATCTTTATCATGGATGAGGCGACCAGTTCGGTGGACACGCTGACCGAGGTGTTGATCCAGAAGGGGATGGAGGCGCTAATGCAGGACCGCACCAGCTTTGTCATCGCCCACCGGCTCTCGACGATCAAGCGAGCAGATCGGATCCTGGTCATCGAGGACGGGCGCATCGCGGAGATGGGTTCGCACGCCGAGTTGCTGCGCGCTGGCGGGCACTACCACCGGCTGTACACGAAGCAGTTCCGCCGAGAGTTGGAGCAAGAGTATGATGTGTTCAAAGTGCCCAGCCTGGTGGCGGCGTGAGGCGATTGAAGGGACGCAGGTTTTCTCACGTGAACGCAGTAGCAGCAAGGGATCAGCGTGAATCTGCGTCCTACACCAAACACATAGGGAACTGCGTTCCAATGGCAAATGAACAAATGACAAATGAACAAAAAGCGACTCAACATTCTGAATGTTATTCCGAATCCGAGGGCAATAATGACATAAGTGATTTTGAGCTTCACAGACGGTGGTTAGTGCGTCTTATGATTTGCGCAGACAGGAAGGGCCAAACAGGCTGTTTTGAGTGATGTAGCCGCGCTTTCCATAGCGCGAAGCCATTACGCGGAATGGAATCCGCGTCTACGAGCCCGTTTTCAGGCATTTTGGCGCTCAAAATCTGCACGATTCATACGACGCACGCCGAGGCCGGAAAATCATTTATGAAACAGATTGGTT
The DNA here is from genome assembly GCA_964568065.1 of uncultured Anaerolineales bacterium. Lineage (GTDB taxonomy): Bacteria > Chloroflexota > Anaerolineae > B4-G1 > B4-G1 > CAZMOT01. The sequence continues at coordinate 5,269 of CAZMOT010000081.1, read as the reverse complement.
TCTTCTCGGCGGGTTGGCTGCATAAACAGGAGAGACAGATGATCTACGAACTGGGTAAAGCAGGCTGCGAGAAGGTGCGCTCGCTGTTCCAGGCGCTGGAATTCCAACTTATGAGCGTCGCTGTGCTTGACGATAATCGTTCCGGCAAGGTGTTCGCTGATGACCCGACCAACCCGCAGACGGCGTTCATATTCACGCCGCAGGTTTGGTGCTACCTGGCCGGGAATCCCGACAACGACTCCTTTAACCGTGCCTTGAACCAGGCGATCTACGCTGGGGGGATCTTTGACAAGGGAGTGGATGTCCTGTTCCTTGCCTGTCACCCGGAAAGCTGGGAGGAGCAGTTGGTGGTCGCTCTCGGCCGGCAGCCGATACCGATGTGCCGGCGGTATTACGTCTGCCGCGAGTTGAAATACGACTGGCGGGCCAATGTCCCGGATGGCTTCTCTGTGCACCGCATCGCTGAAGCGCTCCTGAACCGTCCAGGATTGATAATCCCTAGACCCGTCAAGGACTGGATGGAAGAATGGGGCTCGATCACCAATTTCCTGGAGAGGGGCTTTGGTTTTGTTACCATCCACGACGACAGCAACAAGGTCGTGTCCTGGTCGCTGGCGGACGGCATCAGTGGAAACACTTGCGAGATCGGCATCTTTACGATATCGGCTTTCCGGCGGCGTGGGCTGGCGACGATCACGACTGCGGCGGTGGTGGATTACGCACTGTCAAATGGCTGGATGGTTGGCTGGGACTGCGCCGAGGATAACCTCAACTCCATCCGCACGGCGGAAAAGGTGGGGTTTGAGAAGGAACGCAACCACATCAAGTACTACGTCTTGCTGAAAGAAGCAGATCATGCGGCCGAGGGCCGGATGCATAAGCGCCGCGCCGCTTCCGCTCTAGCGCAAAAGGGGGAGGATGCCTTCAGGGCCAGGCGGTACCAGGAGGCTGCTGATTTCTACGAATGGGTCTTCACTTTGCAGGACAACTCGGAGCCCTCTCACCGCCACCTGGCGGCGCGGGCCTGGGCAGCTTTGGGGGACCGGGATCAGGCTTTCGAGTATCTCAACGCCGCTGCCGATGGGGGATGGGACTATGTCTACCACACCAGGGTCTGCAAGGAGTTCAAGTACCTGCGCAGCACGCCGGAATGGGCAGCCGTGTTGGAACGCATCCAGCAGAATAAGAAAGACGTTTGATCTATGAACCAGAGGAAAGGAACACCACTCGAAAACGTTCGCATCATCGGCATCTTTGCCCACGTGGACGCCGGCAAGACGACGACGTCGGAGGCGTTCCTCTATTACACGGGGCGCATCCACCGCGTCGGCAGTGTTGACGATGGTAGCACGCAACTGGACTGGATGGAGCAGGAGCGGGAGCGCGGCATCACCATCGCCGCCGCCGCCACTGCTTTCCACTGGCAGGGGTACCGCATCAACCTGATTGATACGCCCGGCCACATTGATTTCACCGCCGAAGTCGTGCGCTCAATGCGCGTCATTGATGGCGCGGTGATTCTGCTGTGCGGCGTGGGTGGCGTCGAGCCACAGACCGAATCGGTCTGGATGCACGCCAATCGCGAGAACCTGTCGCGTGTCATCTTTATCAATAAGCTCGACCGGCTGGGCGCCGATTTCGAGCGCGTGATTGGAGAGGTCCGCGAGCGGCTCACGCCGAACGGTGTGCCTCTGCAGCTTCCCATCGGCCTCGAAGGCGAGTTCACCGGCGTCGTAGACCTTCTCAGCCAACAGGCGTTGGTCTGGCGCGACGGCGCGGACGACCCAACCGTGGAGCCTGTCCCATCTTCAATGCAAGATCGGATCGCTTCGGCGCGGGAGGCGCTGCTGGACGCTATCTGCGAGACGGATGATGCGCTGCTGGAGCAGCGATTGGAGAGGGGCGAACTGGACGTGGCGGAACTCGAGGCATCGTTGCGCCGGGCCACTATCGCCGGCGAGCTCGTGCCGGTGCTGTGCGGCTCCTCGCGCAATCGCATCGGCGTGCAACTGCTGCTCGACGCCATCGTTGCCTACCTGCCAGCGCCGGTGGACCTGCCACCCATCCTGGGCGCTGTTCCAAGCGCGAAAGGTGCGCCAGGCGTGGAGGAGATCATTGAACGGCCCGATGACCCCAAGGCCCCTTTGTGTGCCGCGGCCTTCAAGATTGTCACCGACCCACACGTGGGGCACCTGACCTGGGTGCGGGTCTTTTCCGGTCGGATGGACGTGGGCGATACGCTCTACAATCCGCGCACCGACGAGGAGGAGCGGGTGGGCCGCATCTACCGCATGCACGCCAACCGGCGCGAACAGGTGGATCACATGGCAGCCAGTGACGTGGTGGCGCTGGTCGGCATCAAGTCGGCCATCACCGGCGACACGCTCTGTGACCCGGCCCATCCCATCGTGTTAGAAACATTCGAGTTCCCGGATCCGGTGATTACCGTGGCGCTAAAGCCGGAATCCAACGAGCGGCACGAAAAGCTGCGCCAGGCGGTGCGGCGGCTGTGCGACGAGGACCCCACATTGGTGCACAGTTTCGACCCGGAGACAGGGGAGGAGACGCTGGCCGGGATGGGGGAGCTGCACCTGGAGATTGCCGTAGACCGGCTGCGAACCGAGTTCGGCATCGTCCCGCAGGTAAGCCCGCCCCAGGTCGCCTACCGTGAGACGATTCGCCGGACGGTCGAGGTGGTCGGCACGTACAAGAAGCAGACCGGCGGCCACGGCCACTTTGCCGAGGTGCGCTTGTGTGTCGAGCCGCTGGAGCGTGGGGCGGGTATCATCTTTGAGAACGAGTCCTCCCCCGCCGACGTTCCCACCGAGTTCTTACGTCCGACAGAGTTGGGCGTGCGCGAGGCGCTGGAGAAGGGCATCATCGCCGGCTACCAGGTCACCGACCTGCGCGTGACGCTGCTGGATGGCAGGATTCACGAGGTAGACTCAGCGGCGAGAGATTTCGAGATCGCAGGCTCAATGGCGGTGCGGAAGGCGGTGCGCCGGGCCAATCCGGCGCTGCTCGAGCCTGTCATGCGTGCCGACGTCAACGTGGGCGAGGAGCACGTGGGGGCTATCGTGGCCGACATCAGCCGGCGGCGTGGGAGCGTGGATGGAATAAACGTGCGCGGCAGCACGCGCAACCTGGTGGGTGAGATGCCGTTAGCCGAGGCTCGCGGCTACGCGACCGACCTGCGCAGCCTCACGCAGGGACGGGGCACCTTCACGCTAGAGTTCCGCCGCTACGCGCTCGTGCCGGATGGTATCGCCGAGCAGATCATCGAGCAGCGCCGGGTGGAGAAAAAGATCCCGGTGAGATAGTCGCGGATTGAATCAGATCAAAGCAGGCCGTTTCTTGGCGTCAAGACTGACAGGTTTTCACAAATTTCGTCACTTGAGGCTCAATTTGCCACTCGTCACCTGTTTTGAACAACAAATTTCGGGCAAAAACCTGTCAGGTCTGGTCATACCGGGAATTGCTGTCAAGAAAGTAGTAAGATGTCAGAAAAACACGATTTTGAACGGGCTTGAAGCGTGCTTAGAGGAGATGAGGTCTGCAAGATTGCGATACATCTGCCTTCAGATCAGTGAAGGTTTGGAGCAGTTGACGCTCGCTGGAGATGATGTGGCTGCCGCGGCGATGAGACTGCGGGTGCTTGCCTGGCTGTGTTCGGATCTGCGGGTGCGCTGAAGCCGAGTCGCGCCGCCGCCGCTGTTCAGCGCGCTCACGATGCTCTCGGTCACGCACAATGCCTTCGATATGAGCGAGGAAATTCGCCGGCAATTCCGCGAACCCCCCGGCATCCTGGCGGGCACTGAAACCCCCGACTATGACGCTGTGTGGGCCTGGCCGCCCAGGGCGCGCTCACGTCCCTGGTGATACCAGGCTTCCTGGCCATCGTCTCCCCGTTCTGGTCGGCGTCATCCTCGGTCCCGAGGTATCCTCTCAAAAAGTCGGGGTAAGGTAGCCGAGGTTGCCATACCTCGTGGGCCTGGGGTGCGGCGAGTGTTGAAGCGGGCTCAGCGAGGATCATCTAGCGGGCTGCGAACGGCCAGGCCGCCCCGGTTGAGGACGTGAGTATAAATCATGGTGGTTTTGACGTCTTTGTGGCCGAGGAGTTCCTGTACGGTGCGAATGTCGTAGCCATTCTCCAGCAAGTGGGTGGCGAAGGAATGGCGGAAGACGTGCGGCGTGACGTGCTTGGGGATGCCTGCCGATCGAGCCACTGCTTTAACGACCCTCTCCACTCCTCTTGGATCCAGGTGGTGACGGCGCACCTTGCCCGTGCGCGGATCGACCGAGAGCCGCTTGGAGGGAAAGACGTATTGCCAAATCCACTCGCGGTTGGCGTTGGGGTACTTGCGCTCCAGCGCGCCAGGCAGGTACACGAAGCCAAACCCCTTCTCGATGTCTTCCTCGTGCAGCCGTTTGACGTACCGCAGGTGTTCTTGCAGCGGCTGCACGACGCCCTCTGGCAGCATCGTCACGCGGTCCTTCATCCCTTTGCCATCGCGCACGACGATCTGTCGCTGAGCAAAGTCCACGTCTTTGACACGCAGACGTAGACACTCCATCAGTCTCAGACCGCTGCCGTAGAAGATCATCGTCATCAACTGGTACGTGCCCGACAGGTGATCAATGACGGTGAGCGCTTCCTGTTTGGTCAGAACTGTGGGCAACCGCTTGGGCCTCTTGGCGCGAACCGGCTGGATGGGGCCATCCAGGTCCTTGCGCAGCACTTGGCGATACAGGAACACCAAGGCATTGAGCGCCTGATTCTGAGTCGAGGCGGCGACCTGCCGTTCTACGGCCAGGTGGGTGAGAAAGGCTTCGATCTCGGCGCTGCCCATCTCTCGCGGATGCCGCTTGTCGTGGAACAGGATGAAGCGCCTGATCCAATCGCCGTAGGCTCGCTCGGTACGAATGGAGTAGTGTTTGAGCCGTATAACGTCGCGGACTTGATCCAGGAGTTTCTTCTTGGGTTGATTTTGCATCTTACGCTCCGAAAGTAGAGGTTTGATTTGACTTGTCAGGAATTTGCTTTATACTACAGGCCGTCGAAGGCGGATTATACAGGATAATCCCGGAAATGCAATTCTCTTGAGTGGACTAGAAGGATCACGTCTAATATGCGCATTTGGGCATAGAAGGCGGATTCCGACTAGTATATATGTTAGGCCGCCAGCGCAACAAGGCTCGATATGCCCAAAGTAAGGGGGATGGAATGGAATGTAAAGTAAGAGACATTACAATCTATTATGAGGAGGCC
>CAZMOT010000080.1:0-16679 GCA_964568065.1 uncultured Anaerolineales bacterium | reverse complement strand
GGGATGTCTCGGCTGCGCTCAACACAGGGGCAGCCACGGGGCGGGAGGTGGCGCGGATGGAGCACGAGGGGGTGGTGAGGGCCGTGGTCTTTAGTCCCGATGGGCGGTGGCTGGCTTCGGGGAGCGGAGATAAAACAGTGCGGGTGTGGGACGTTTCGACTGCGCTCGACACAGGGGTGGCTATGGGACAAGGGGTGGTCGGGATAGAGCACGAGGGGCTGGTGAGGGCTATTGTCTCCAGTCCCGATGGGCGGTGGCTGGCGTCGGGGAGCGGAGAGAAAACAGTGCGGGTGTGGGAGGCGGACACGGAACGGGAGGTGGCCCGGGTGGAGCACGATCTGCCGGTGTTGGCCGTGGTCTTCAGTCCCGATGGGCGATGGGTGGCTTCGGGAGGCATTGAGGGCATGGTGCGGGTGTGGGAGGCGGGTACGGGACGGGAGGTGGCGCGGATGCAGCACGAGGGGACGGTGTGGGCCGTGGCTTTCAGTCCCGACGGGCAGTGGGTGGCTTCCGGAAGTGGGGACCGTACGGTGCGGGTGTGGAGAGTGACCACGGGGGAAGAGATGGCTCGGATGGAGCATGAGGGGATGGTGTGGGCCTTGGCCTTCAGTCCGGATGGGCAGTGGGTGGTGTCGGGGAGTTGGGACTGCACGGTGCGGGTGTGGGAGGTGGTCACCGGGCAGGAGCTGGCGCGGATGGAGCACGAGGATTGGGTGCTGTCTGTGGCCTTCAGCCCCGATGGGAAGTGGGTGGTGTCGGGGAGTGAGGACGGCACGGAGCAGGTGTGGTTGTGGAGATCAGAGGATTTGATTGTGGAGGCGTGCCAGCGATTGCCCAGGAACCTGACGCTGGAGGAGTGGAGGATGTACCTCGGCGACGAACCCTACCGTCCCACCTGTCCCAACCTGCCGGTACCAGGAGAATGAATCGCTGAAATATTGATAAGAAGGAGTATTCCGATGACAACCAGATCCAAAGTCGCCGTGTTGCGCACGCAGCCGGAAACGGTGCTGCAGGACTATCAGCGACTGTTTGAACTAGCGGGGGGGGCAGGAACACTTGACCCCAACGCGACCACGATTCTCAAAGAAAACATCTCCTGGCACTATCCCATGCCCAGTGCCAATACCACCCCCTGGCAACTGGAGGGCACGATCCTGGCACTACGCCGGGCCGGGTTCGAGAAACTGGTCTGTGTGCAGAACAAGACGGTCGTCAGCAATGCCATCAAAGGCGCAAACCTGAACGGCTACGTGCCGGTTTTCCAGCACCACAACGTCTCAGTGCTGTACAACTTTAGAGTCGAAGACATGACCTGGGTGCCCTACGGGCCCCAGGCCGAGATGCTGGCTCTGGATCACATTTACCCCCAGGGCATCCATCTGCCGGATTACTTCTTTGGCAAAAATATCGTTCATCTGCCGACGGTCAAGTGCCATATGTACACCACCACCACCGGGGCGATGAAGAATGCCTTCGGGGGACTGCTCAGCACTCACCGGCATTACACCCACACGTGGATTCACGAGACACTGGTGGACCTGCTGGCGATTCAGAAGGAGATCCACCCCGGCATTTTTGCCATGATGGACGGCACCACGGCCGGCAACGGCCCTGGCCCGCGCACGATGGAGCCGGTGGTCAAGAACGTCATCCTGGCCTCAGCGGATCAGGTGGCCATTGACGCCGTGGCTGCCAAGTTGATGGGCTTTGATCCACTCAGTATCGACTACATCCGCCTGGCCCACGAGCACGGTTTGGGCGGGGGCGACGTGCGCGAGATCGAGCTGGTGGGCGATGACGTGTCAGGGGAAGACTGGGACTTTGAGGTGGGTTACAATTTCCACCGTTTCCTGGCCTGGATGGCGTGGTTCGGCCCGACAAAGTTCCTGCAAAGGCTTGTCTGCCGCACCCCACTGGTGGGCATCCCTATCCTCATATCCAAGATCAACCACGACTACACCCACTGGCCACTGAAGGAAAAGCACATCTACGAGGACTGGCGAGCCAGCACCTCCTGGGGTCAGTTGTTCCAGCGGTATCAGCGGGAAGGTCACCTGGCGAATGGCGATTGACAGGCCCAGGAGGTGTCGGCGATGAGCGATACTATCCAATCTCTGCAAGAAACAGCGGGCGTGGATGGCCTGGAGGCCGTATAAGACGTGGAAATTCGTCCCATACAGACCCACGACGAATACCGGGCTGTGGAGCGGCTTCAACGCGAGGTGTGGAGACTCGAGGGCATGATGGAGGTCGTGCCTGACCACCTGCTACTTACCGCTCAGAGGAACGGTGGGCTGGTGCTGGGTGCGTTCGAATCCCTGCCAGAGGAGGGGGAGCGACTCATCGGCTTCGTCTTCGGCTTTGTCGGGCTGTCGCCCGACGGCAGGGTGAAGCACTGCTCGCACATAGCCGGCGTGGCCTCCGCGCGCCGGAGTCAGAACGTGGGCTACCGTCTGAAACTGGCTCAGCGCCAGCACGTGCTGGCCCAGGGGATGGAACTCATCACCTGGACCTTCGATCCGCTGGAGAGCCGAAACTCACGTCTCAACTTCCACAAGTTGGGCGTGACGTGCAACACGTACCTGCGGAACCTGTACGGCAGCATGCGCGACGGGCTCAACGTCGGGCTGTTTAGCGACCGCTTCCAGGTGGAGTGGCACATCGCCAGCGGTCACGTCACTGACCGGCTGCGCGACGATTGGGTCGGCCTCTCGCTGTCGGTGCTGTTGGCCGAGGGTGTCCCTATTCTCAACCGTCCTCTCCCCGGCGAACTGCCCCGCCCGCCGCGGACGCTTCTTCCTCTCGAGGGGGACATGTTGCTTGTCCAGATACCCGCCCACTTCCAGGTCATCAAGTCGGCCGACCTGGGGCTGGCCCGCGCCTGGCGGGAGCACACCCGTGCTCTGTTCGAGGCCGCTTTTGCCGAGGGGTATACCGTCGTTGACTTGCTATTCGAGAACGAGCAAAGCTGCTATCTGCTGAGGAAGGATTGGAGGCCCTGATGAAGATCGAATGTATTGAGTTGCACTATATTGACCTGCCGCTGGTGCATCCCTTTGAAACCAGCTTTGGCCGCGAGTTCACCCGCCCCTGCATCCTGGTGGCCGTCCGCGCTGACGGGCTCACCGGCTGGGGCGAGTGTACCGCCGAGGTCGGGCCGTGGTACTCCAGCGAGACCATTGAGACCGCCTGGCACATACTGCGTGACTTTCTCATCCCAGTTGTGCTGGACCTTGAGGTGGCATCGCCCGCCGACGTGGTGGCGCGCTTCCAGCGGGTGCGGGGTCACCCGATGGCCCGCGCCGGGCTGGAGAACGGCGTGTGGGATCTACTGGCGCAAGCGCAGGGGGTGTCGTTGGCCAGCCTGCTGGGTGGTCGAAGGGATCGAGTGGAGGTCGGCGTGAGCATCGGTATTGAGCCCACGCTTGAGGCACTGCTCGCCTGGGTGGACCAGTACGTGGCTGAGGGGTATGGCCGCGTCAAGCTAAAGATCAAGCCGGGCTGGGACGTGGAGGTGGTCCGCGCCGTGCGCGAGCGCTGGCCGGACCTGCCGTTGCAGGTGGACGCCAACTCTGCCTACACCCTGGCCGACGCGCCGGTCTTCCAGGAACTAGACCAGTTTGACCTGTTGCTCATCGAGCAGCCGCTGCACTACGACGACATCGTGGACCACGCCAAGTTGCAGGCCCAACTCCGCACGCCCCTTTGCCTGGACGAGAGTATCCATTCGCCGGAGCACGCCCGCTGGGCGCTGGACATCGGGGCCTGCCGGGTCATCAACATCAAAGTCGGGCGAGTGGGTGGGTTGACCGCCGCTCGACAGATCCATGACCTGTGCGCCAGTCAGGGCGTGCCGGTGTGGTGCGGCGGTATGCTGGAGACCAACGTCGGGCGTGCCGCCAACGTGGCCCTGGCCACGCTGCCCAATTTTGCCCTGCCCGGCGACATCTCTGCCTCTGCCCGCTACTACCGGGAGGACATTGCCGAACCCAACTTTGTGCTCGACGATGGCTCGACGCTGTCGGTGCCTTCTGGTCCTGGGCTGGGCGTGCGCGTCGTCCCCGAACGGCTGGCCGCCGCCTGCCTACGGCATCTGGTACGGAGTGCTGGCGGAGCGGAGGAGTGATCTGAATGTGGTGAGCGGCCGAGCAGCATTCCCAACAACGTGCTGGCGGGGGCCAGGTGAGGTGGCAAGAGGCACTGGCTTCCGAGGGTTTGGCTTTTGTTCCAATCTGGAGTACTATGAGCGCATATTTGGTCCTGCGCCCCTGGCGGAACTGGAGCGCATGGCGGCAGTGATTGACGCACAGACCGGGGAGCCGGTGGAAAGCCCGGCGTGTCGGGTGGCACGGGAGTTGGCATCATTGGTGGGTGCATAATCGCTGGAGGTAACATTGAAGGGAGGGGACAACGATAGCACACCAAGAGTCGCCGGGGCTGCACCTGTCCGGCTGAGCCTGGGATACAAGGTCATCTGGGGAGTCGCCGCACTGGGCACTTCGTTGACCTTCGGTAGTTGCGCCGCGCTCCTGCCCATCTTTTATCAGGACTATTTGGGTTTACAGGCCGGGTGGATCGCGATCGCGTCGGTGATCTATGCAGTATGGAATGCCATCAACGACCCGCTGTTTGGCTACATCACCGACAGCACGCGCTCCAGGTTGGGGCGGCGCATCCCGTACATGCGCTACACGGCTCCCTTCCTGGCGCTGACGTTCATCCTGGTGTGGTTTGTGCCGGCCCAGGCAGGGCAGCAGGCATTGTTCTGGTGGATACTGGTGACAATGCTCCTGTACGACACCGCGTACACCATCATCGGTCTGGTCTATTTGGCCCTGTTGCCCGAGGTGACCGAGTCGGATGCCGAACGGAACGGATTGCAGATATCATCCTCACTGTTTGGGCTGCTCGGCATGCTGCTGGGATTTGTCATCTCTGACTTGTTTCGGCCCAAGGCGGGCACCTCCCCTTCGCTGTTGCCGCTACGGGGTTCAATGATCGTCGTGGCGCTGGTCAGCGCGACGCTGATCATCATCACGACGCTCAAGGTTAAGGAACGGCCCGAGTTTCACATGGTGGATAAGCCTCTCAAGCTGGGCCGGGCACTCAAGTACACGTTCGCGAGCAAGTCCTTGTTGATCCTGGTGGCACAGAATTTCATGTCCATCCTGATGCAATTGCTGATCATAGGCTCGATTTTTTACGTGGCCGACTATGTGCTTCAGATGAGTGCGATGATCCTTCTCGCGTGCGTGTTTGTTCCTCTGATCATCGGCGTGCCCGTGACCACTCTGATCCGCAGGCGATTGGGCGTCGTCGGGGCGCAACAACTGCTTCTGCTGATCGCTGGGGTGGCGTTGGTGCTCATCGTCGTGGTGCCGACGCCCCTGATCCTGATCTGCCTGGCGGTGGCCGGCTTTGGTCTCTCGGGCCCGCAGACACTGACCAACGTGCTGTTTGCACAGGTGGCAGACGAGGACGAGTTGCGCTCCGGGGTGCGGCGTGAGGGTGTGTTCTTCGGGGTCAACGCGCTATTGACCAAACCAGCGCAGTCGGTGGCGCTGGCGCTTGGCCCATTCATCCTGGAGATCACGAACTTTGTGACACGCGAGGAAAACCGGGGGCGGATCTACCTCGACCAGTCAGCGAGCGTGATCTTCGGCATCAAGTCTCTCGTTGGCCTCATCCCGGGCGTGGCGATGATCCTGGGCGCGATCATCCTCATCTGGTACCCGCTACGGGGCAAGTACCTGGCCAGGATGCAGGAGGAGGTGCTGGCGCTTCACGCCAGCAAACACGCACAACTTGAGCAGCAGCGAGATTGAAGGCACCATTGCTAATACAGTCACAGTCGCAGCCGTGCAGATGCGCAGCATCAACGGCGAGGTGGACGTCAACCTGCATAAGGCCGAATCACTGGTGGCGCAGGCGGCCCACGCCGGGGCCCAACTGGTCGTCCTGCCGGAACTGTTCAACATCGGCTATGAATACACCGAGGCTAACTATCGCCTGGCTGAACCGCCCGACGGCCCGACCTACACTTGGCTGCGCGGAACAGCGGCCAGGTTTGACGTCCACCTGGCCGGATCGTTTCTGCTGCGCAAACGCCGCTTGCGTAGCAAACGCCGCTTGCATAGCAAGCGGGGGGAGATTTTCAACACACTGGTCCTGGTGGCCCCCGATGGCCGCGCCTGGGAGTACGACAAGCTGCATCCCTGGGGATGGGAACGGGCTTACTTCCGTCCTGGGGATGGTCCTGTTGTGGCCGATACCGACCTGGGGTGGCTGGGGTTGATGATCTGCTGGGACGTGGCTTTCCCTGCCCTTTTCCGCGCCTATGCTGGGCGAGTCCAGATGCTGGTTATCAGCTCCTGCCCTCCGGCTATGGGGCGTATGAAGATACACTTTCCCGACGGCAGGAACCTGTCTTTGGCCGACACCGGCCGACTGGCGCGCGCTGTTCGCGATCGAGGTGACGCTGTCATGAACGAAGACCTGCGCGCCCAAGGCGCGTGGCTGGGTGTTCCCCTCGTCAACGCGATGCAACATGGCCAGTTCACCTCGACTGTGGTGCGTCCTGCCTTGTCTCTTGCCCTGGGGCTACTGCCCAACCCGCGCCTGTGGTCACTCATCCGTTATGCCGGCGGAGCCACCATTAGTGCTCCCCACAACGAGCACACCCTCATCGCCGATGCTGCTGGGCACGTGTTGGCTCGTCCGGGTGCAGGAGATGGTTTTGCCCTGGCTGAGGTGGAGATACCCCAATCGCCCCCACGTCCGGCCCTGCCGCAGCCAAGAATGCGATTGCATCCCTTCAGTTATCTGGTGACCAGGATGCTGAATTGGTTGAGCAAGCCGGCGTATGACCGGCGAGTGAGGGAATTAGCTTTAGGAGGCCAGGATCATGCCTGAACAGTCCCGGCCATCCGCTGTGATAGTAGATACGTCCCGCAGTCCGTACGCCCGCTTACGACCCGTGCCGCTGACCGCCGTCAGGCTCGCCGACGAATTCTGGGCGCCGCGTCGGCGGGTCAATCGTGAGGTCACGCTCCCCTCGCAGTACCGCCAACTCGAGGAGACCGGCCGAATTGATAACTTCCGCCGCGCAGCAGGCAAGGCGGACGGTCTCTTTCAGGGCCTCTACTTTAACGATTCCGACGTCTACAAGTGGCTCGAAGCTGTTGCGTGGACGCTTGCCACCGACGCCCACACTGCCCTTGCGGAGATGGCCGATGCTGTGATCGCCGAGATTGCCACTGCGCAGGAGCCCGACGGGTACCTCAGTACCTACTTCACCTTCGAGAAGGTCACCGAGCGCTGGACTAACCTGCGCGATATGCACGAACTGTACTGTGCCGGGCACCTGATCCAGGCCGCCGTCGCCCACCACCGCGCCATTGGAGATGACCGTCTGCTCCACGTGGCGCGCCGCCTGGCCGACCACATCTGTGATCTCTTCGGACCGCAAGAGGAAGGCAAGCGGGCCGGAACTCCCGGCCACGAAGAGATTGAGATGGCGCTGGTTGAGCTGGCACGCGAGACGGGCGAGTCGAGGTACTGCAAACAGGCACAGTTCTTCCTGGACATACGCGGGCAGGGCCTGATCGGCGGCAGCGCCTATCACCAGGATCATAAGCCATTTCGGGAGTTGGACCGCATGGTGGGCCACGCTGTGCGTGCCGTCTACCTGAACGCGGGTGCGGCGGACCTGTATGCCGAGACGGGCGAGGCAGCCCTGCGCGATGCGCTCGACCGCCTCTGGCACAGCTTGACCGCACGGCAGATGTACGTCAGCGGGGGCATTGGCTCGCGCTACCAGGGCGAGGCGTTTGGGAAGGATTACGAATTGCCCAACGGGCGTGCCTACGCGGAGACCTGCGCCGCCATCGGCAGCGTGCTGTGGAACTGGCGCATGCTTCAGCTTTCGGGCGACACCCGCTACGCCGACGTCCTGGAGACCACACTCTACAACGGCGTTCTTTGCGGCCTCTCTCTGGACGGCCAGTCCTACTTCTACCAGAACCCCCTGGCCGACGACGGAACACACCGCCGTCAACCGTGGTTCGACTGTGCCTGCTGTCCGCCCAACGTCGTACGTCTTCTGGCCTCGCTTCCCGGCTATTTCTACAGCCTCTCCGATGCTGGGCTATGGGTACACCTCTACGCCCAAGGGTCTGCCCGCATCCTCCTCTCCGATGGTTCGACCATCGGCCTGACCCAGCAGACCCGCTATCCGTGGGATGGTGAGGTTGTCATTGAGGTCGAGGGAGAGGGGACCTTCAGCCTTTGGCTGCGAATCCCTGCCTGGTGTGAGGAGGGAGCTGCGCTTGAGATCAACGGGCAACTCTTCGCAGACATGCTCGCTCCCAGTTCCTATGCCGAAGTCTGCCGCGCCTGGCAGCCAGGCGATGTTGTGCGGGTCAACCTGCCAATGCCGGTCCGCCGCGTCGAGTGCCACCCTTACGTCGCAGAAAACGCGGGCCGGGTCGCTCTGATGCGCGGCCCAATCCTCTACTGTGTCGAGCGGGCCGACAATCCCGACCTCGACCCGCGTGACGTCGTCCTGTCCGCCGATGTGAATTTCACCGCACCGTTCTGGCCCGACCTGCTTGGCGGCGTGGTTGTGCTGCACGCTCAGGCCGAGGTCGTTCCAGCGGACGACGCCTGGGCAGATTGCCTCTACCGCACCGCAGTTCCCCGTTTGGAAGAACCACCGTGCCAGTCTGTGGAAGTGACCGCCGTTCCCTACTACGCCTGGGCCAACCGCGAACCCGGTCCCATGCTGGTCTGGCTGCGAACCCGATGACGTGAGGCAAAGGGAGAGATCAGGAGAGAGAATGGCAACCTGGATTGCGCACCTGCGGCTGACCGAGAACCTGCTGAGGATGATTGACGGGCTGGATGCTGCCAGTTTTGCCATCGGCAACATCGCGCCCGATTCTGGTATTCCCGACGAGAAATGGGAAAACTTTACGCCACCGAAGGAGGTGTCTCACTTCATTGTTCCAACGGACGACGATCCCTGGCGAATAGTGGATCTAGAGTTCTACCGCCGCTACCTGGCACCTATGAGCTGGCCGGGCGATGACGCGGGGAGATTCTCCTTCTTCCTGGGGTATTTCTTCCACCTGGTGACCGACAACCTCTGGAACCAGCAAATCGCCCGTCCGATCGTGACTCGCTTCGAGGCCGAGTTCGAGGCTGACCCGACGTTCATCTGGGAAGTCAAACGTGATTGGTATGGCCTCGACTTTGTCTATCTGCACGAGCATCCGGAATCGCTCTTCTGGCGGGTCTTTCTGGACTGCACGTACGAGGAGGATTATGATCTTGACTTGATGCCGGCAGAGGGGTTGCGGCGGCAAATTGATTACATCCAGACTTACTACCAACGCCAGGATCAGATGGCCAAGGCGTTGCATGAGAGACCCGACGTCTACCTTTCCCAGCCAGAGATGGACCGCTTCGTGGAGGGGGCGACGCAGCGGCTTCATCGGGTTTACCAGCTTATTTGGGAGGAGGAGGTCTCCACCTCGGAACACTTCTCGGCGCTGGAGCTGCCCCTCTTGGAGGTGTCAAGATGAACGTGGAAGTCGAAAAGCAGCATTTACTGGATCAGATCAAACGACACATTGATCCCAGGCACCAAGCAGGGATGAGCATGGCCGTCCCCACGAAACTCGAGATTTACGGTGTGCGGGTGCCCCATCTTCGGGAGATCGCCCGCGATTGGCAGCGCGCCCACAAGAAGATCGCCCGCGAGGATCTGATGGCCCTGGTGGAAACTATGTGGGACGCGGAATCGCGCGAGGAGCGGTTGCTGGCCGTCTATCTGCTGGGACGCTACAAACGCTGGATTCCGCACCTGACCTGGGCGCATTTTGAGCGCTGGCGCCAGGGCCTGGACAACTGGGAGGTGAACGATGGACTGGCGCAATGGGTGCTCGGCGTCTGGCTGTTGGCAGATCCGGACGCCAGGCTGGACCACCTGCGAGATCTTATCGCCGACGAGGACGTGTGGAGCCGCCGCTTGGCGCTGGTGGCTACGGTTCCGATAAACCGGGGCCGCACGGGCTTCACAATCCCCGACCTCACCCTGGAGTTGGTTGACCAGGTTAAGGAAGAGCGGCATCCTATGATCACCAAAGCAGTCTCGTGGGCGCTGCGGGAGATGACCAAGACGCATCCGGACCGGGTGAGCGTCTACCTGGAGGAGAACCGCAATGTCCTGGCCGCTCACGTCGTGCGCGAGGTGAGCAATAAGCTGGAGACCGGGCTCAAGAGTGGGAAGGTCAAGAGCTGATGGATTCACTCTCGCAGATTATTGCGCGTTACTATGATCAGCAGTCCGAGCAAGAGTGGGAGCGGATGGAGCGCCATCGCACCGAGTTTGCCATAACTATGCGGGCGCTGGCTGAGTATCTCCCGCCGCCTCCTGCGCGGGTGTTGGACTGCGGCGGCGGACCCGGACGCTACGCCATCGAACTGGCCCGGCAGGGATACGAGGTTGCGCTTTTTGATCTCTCAGCCGGAAACCTGCAACTGGCACGGGAGAAAGCGGCCGAGGCCGACGTGACGCTGGCTGGCTACGAGCAAGGCACAGCCACCGGTCTGTCTCGTTTCTCCGACGGTACCTTCGACGCTGTCCTGCTTATGGGACCGCTTTACCACCTGCTGGAGGAGACCGAACGGCGACAGGCCCTTGTCGAGGCCTATCGGGTGCTGAAACCGGGCGGACGACTCTTCGCTGCCTTCATCTCTCGCTATGCCTCACTCCGTTGGGCGGCCGCCTACGAGCCCACCTGGCCGCTGGAACATCCCGAACTCACGGAAAT
The DNA here is from genome assembly GCA_964568065.1 of uncultured Anaerolineales bacterium. Lineage (GTDB taxonomy): Bacteria > Chloroflexota > Anaerolineae > B4-G1 > B4-G1 > CAZMOT01. The sequence continues at coordinate 5,841 of CAZMOT010000080.1, read as the reverse complement.
GATCCTGACCACTGGCGTCTTGCCCCCGCGCGGGGAATCCGATATGGAGTTCGTCGCCTACTTTGCCCATCCCGCGGAGGTCGGCCCGTTGTGCCGAGATGCGGGCTTCGAAGTCACAACCGTCCTGGGCGTCGAGGGGTTGGTCAGCATGATCGAGGGGCAGGTGAACGCTCTCTCCGGCGAGGCCTGGGACGCGTGGGTTGACCTGAACTACCGGGCGGCCCCGGATCCCTCCATCCACGGCTGTGTCGAGCATTTGTTAATCGTCGCCCTCAAACCTCGTTGTTGAGCGGTAGAGTTCAGTTGAGAGAGTCATTTTGAGAGGATGGTGTGGTGAAAACACTCGGGTTTTTGCTCGGATATGCCAAGAACTATATCGGCCCCCTGATCGTGACTGTCGTGAGCATGGTGCTTCTTGTCGGCGCGCAGTTGCTGGCCCCGTGGATCATCAGGACGATGATCGCGACTGTTAAAGAGCAAGTGGAGGTGCAGGCATCCATAGACCTTGTAACCCGGTTGGCCCTGCTGACGCTGGCGATCTACGTGGTGCGCGCGGGACTGCAATTTCTGAGGAGCTACATGGCCCACGTGGCAGGGTGGGGCGTAGTCGCGGACGCCCGACGGGACGTCTATGAGCATCTACAACGACTGTCGCTCCGTTTCTACGAGGACAGGCAGACGGGCCAGTTGATGTCGCGCATGGTCAACGATTCTGACATGTTCGAAAGGTTGATCGCGCACGCGGTTCCGGATACGCTGGTAAACTTGCTTACGTTGATCGGCGTCAGTGCTGTGCTGGTCAGTATGAATTGGCAGCTCATGCTGCTGAGCATGATGCCCGTTCCGCTGATTGTGCTGGCTATGCGAGGCTTTGCCAAGTACGTGCGTCCCGCGTTTCGCGTGCGTCAAAAGGAGTTGGGTGAACTCAATGCCACGCTCAACGATAACCTTTCGGGTATCCGCGAGATCAAGGCGTTCACCCGGGAGGAGGAGGAAGCACTGCGCGTCAGCCAGCATATCAACCGGTATCGGGATTCGATGCTCAATGCGTTGCGTCTGATGGCCACATTTCAACCTTTCGTGGGATTCGCCTCGTCTTTGGGCACGATTGTGATTATCTACTTTGGCGGACGGCTAGCATTGAGGCAGGTATTGCCCATCGAGGACCTGGTGGCCTTTTTTCTCTACCTGGATATGTTCTACCAACCCGTGCGCGCTCTGAGTGGAGCGTGGGAGCAACTCCAGGAGGCTCTGGTGGGCGCGGAGCGCGTGGCCGAGTTGATGGACGAGCAGCCCGATGTGCGCGAGTGGCCCGGTGCCATCGAGTTTCCGGGCAGAGCACTGGGCGCTCTCTCCTTCCACAACGCGGGCTTTCGCTACGTCCGGGGAGATACGGTGTTGGCGCACGTAAACCTCGATATCCCAGCCAGTACCATCGTCGCGTTGGTGGGGCCGACTGGCGTGGGCAAGACGACACTGGCCAGCCTCATCCCCCGCTTCTACGACGTGTGCGAGGGCTCGATCACGCTCGACGGCTACGACATACGCGATCTGACGCTCAGGAGCTTGCGGCAGCAGATCAGCATTGTGTTGCAGGACGTGTTCCTTTTCCATGGAACGGCGCGTGAAAACATTCTCTTTGGCCGCCCAGATGCCGCCGAGCAGGAGGTGATCGAGGCAGCCAAAGTCGCCAACGCGCACGAGTTCATCACACAATTGCCTGATGGGTATGACACGTTGATCGGCGAGCGAGGCGTCAAACTGTCTGGTGGGCAGAAGCAGCGGTTGGCGATTGCCCGTGCGGTGCTCAAGGATGCGCCGATCCTGATCCTGGACGAGGCGACCTCTTCAGTGGATACTGAGACCGAGTTGCTGATCCAGCAGGCGCTGGAGAGGCTGGTGGTTGGGAGGACGACCATCATTATCGCTCACCGCCTGTCTACGATTCGCAGTGCTGACGTCATCGTCGTTCTGGAGGGTGACCGCATCCTGGAAATGGGCACTCACGAGGAGTTGATGGCTCGCGAGGGTCTCTACAGGCATTTGAACCAGGTCCAGATACAGGCTGAACCTCTGAGAGCATGATGTGGATGAAAAGCATCCGGTCGCAATTACTCGGCATTGATCTTGGCACCTCCTCCGTCAAGGTTTTGCTGGCAACGGAGACTGGTCAGATTCTGGGCTGGGGCAGCGCCGAATACCCCATCTATCGCCCGCAACCAGATTGGGCTGAACAGCATCCCGACGACTGGTGGTGGGCCACCGTCACGGCGGTGCGCCAAGCGCTGGCCTCCGTTCAAGATACGCCGGTCTCGATCTTGGCCGTGGGCCTGTCCGGGCAGATGCACGGCACGGTTCTGTTGGACGAGGCCGATCAAGTGCTGGCGCCGGCCGTCATCTGGCCCGACCAGCGCAGCCAGCGCCAGGTGCAGGAGATCACCGACTTAGTCGGGGCCGAGCGTCTGATCGAACTGACCGGCAGCCCGGTCGCCACCGGCTTCCAGGCCGCCACCATGCGCTGGGTGCAGCAGGAGCGGCCCGACCTGTGGCGGCAGACGCACTCAATCCTGTTGCCCAAAGACTACCTGCGCTACCGTCTGACCGGCGACTATCATGCCGACCCCAGCGATGGCTCCGGCACGTTGCTCCTGGACGTGCGCCGCCGTGACTGGTCGCCGGAGGTGTTGGCCGCACTGGGAATAGACGCGGCCCAACTGCCCCCCGTGCAACTCTCGACCGCCGTAGCTGGTCCGCTCAGCCGCCAGGCGGCCGAAGCGCTGAGGCTACCGGCGGGGATTCCTATCGTGACCGGGGCCGCCGATACGGCCTGCGGTGCGGTTGGCGCTGGCATTGTCAATGATCAGACCTTGCTCTTGACCATCAGCACCGGCGGGCAGATCATCTTGCCGGTTCCGGATGTGCAGATAGACCGGGCTGGTCGCATCCACACTTTCTGCGGTGCGTTGCCGCCGGGGCCGAACCAGGCTGGTTGGTACCAGATGGCGGCCATTCTCTCCGCCGGGATGGCCCTGCGCTGGTTGCGGGATCGGGTTTTCTGCATGTCGCACCTGGCGGGTGAAGTGGCCTATGCTCAGATGACCGCCTGGGCCGAAACAGTGGAGGCCGGCGCGGACGGTTTGCTTTTCCTGCCCTACCTGATGGGCGAGCGCACGCCGCACATGGATCCCCAGGCTCGTGGCCTCTTCCTGGGGCTCACTGCCAGTCACGGCCGGGCGGAACTGGTGCGCGCAGTTATGGAAGGCGTTGCCCTGGCCTGCTGTGATGCTTACCAGGTGCTGGCCGAGTTGGGAGCGAGACCTGAACACATCATCATGGCTGGTGGTGGAGCGCGCAGCCAACTGTGGCAGCGAATCGTGGCCGATGTGTTTGGTCTGCCTGTGCAGCAGCTAGAGGTGGGTGAACAGTCCGCATTGGGTGCGATCTTGCTGGCCGGTGGGGGTGTTGGTCTCTTCGATCCCGGCTCCACCGCTCAAATGTGGGCCGCGTATGGCCCGCTGGTTGAGCCAGATGGTCAGCGTCACGCCCTTTACCAGACCCTGCTCCCTCTGTTCTGTAGCGCCTATCAAAAACACCGTGAGGACTTTCGTCAGTTGCGAACCTTGTGTCTGTAGTTAGAAGTGTGGGTGGCGCGCCTGCTGGATATCTGGCCCAACATGGTGGAGGTCAAGGACTGGCAGCAGTTACCCAACGGCGGCGCTAGGTTCGTGTGTGTGTACAAGATGGCCAGCGTGCGCTTCGAAGTCGCCAGCGAGGATGCTGAGTTTGTGGTCAACCGGCGCATCGTCAGCAAGACCAAGGGCGGCGTCGAGAGCACGATTGCGTGGGATTTCCAACCTGAGGATGGTGGGACGAGGGTGACTATCGAGGCCGAGTACAGCGTACCCATCCCGCTGCTGGGCAAGCTGGCCGAGACTATCGTCGTCAAGCGAAATGAACGGGAGATAGGGTTGATGCTGGGTTATCTGAAGGCCAAGATGGAGAGGGTAGAAGCCTAAAGTCCAGGCGAAGACACAAGGAGTGGCTCCAGGGGAGAGTCCGGGGTCACCACGCCATTACCCCCCTCACGGCGATCGGTATGGTGAATGTGACGGTCGTTCCCTTGCCAATCTGGCTCTCCACCTCGATCTCCCCGCCCTGGAGTTCCACCAGGCTCTTGGCGATGCACAACCCCAGCCCCGTTCCAGGCGTCTCCCGCACCGTTGATTCCTCGGAACGGAAGAACTTTGTGAATAGCCTCGCCTGGTCCTCCGGGGAGATGCCAATGCCGGTATCAGACACGGCGCAGTGTACGTACACATTCTGCAGCTGGGCCTGCACGCGGATGTGTCCACCATCAGGGGTGTATTTGTAAGCATTGCTGAGCAGGTTGATTAGAATCTGTGTCATCCGCGCTGGATCGGCACGGACCAGCGGCAGGTTGCCCGGCACCTCCACTGTCAACTGCTGCGACCGGGCCTCGATCTGTGTCTGTGTGGACTGCAAGGCGTTCTTCAGTGCGTCCGCCAAAGCTGCTGGCTTCATCGCTAGCCGCAACTGCCCGGTCTCAATGCGGGAGATATCCTGCAGATCGGAGACCAGGACTTGCATGCGTCCCACGTTGCTGTGTACGTTGCGGACAAACTGCTCTTGCTGCGCGGTCAGCGGGCCGGCCGTTCCTTCCACTAGCATTTCAGTGTAGCCGCTGATGGAAGTCATCGGCGTGCTCAATTCGTGAGCGACCCAGGAGACGAACTCCGATTTGGCCCGGTCAGCTTGGCGCACCTCGTCGTAGAGGCGCGCATTCTCGATGGCGATGGCAGCGTAGTCAACCATGGCCATCAGCAACTGGTGGTCGTGTTGAGAAAAGGGCTGGGCACTCACACGGTTGCCCACACCCAACGCCCCGATTATCCTGTTGCCCACCCTAAGAGGCGCACAGAGTATAGCCCCGGTGGCGGTGGCGTCTCCCTTGCGGGCCGCCTCGGCCGCCAGTTCCTCGGTGCTGCGGCGTGACATTCGCTGCAACTCCCCGGGCACCCACTGACGATGGAGTTGCGTCCTCAACTGGCCGCTCTCTCTATCCACCAGCATCAGCGTTGCCTCCTCCGCGCCGAGGACGTGGAAGACAACGTCCAGAATCCGCTCCAACACCTGGTCCCTGGGGAGCAGGGAGGTGACCCACTTGCCCACCTGGTACAAGGTGTGCAATTCCCGCAGCCTGCACTCTAACTGCTCGGTGAGGATTTCCCTTTCCTGCCCCACACTGACCTCGGTGAGGGCCCGCTCGATGGCGGTCTGCATCTCCTTGACGGTGAAGGGCTTGATCAGGTAGTCCTTCGCTCCCTTGCGGAAGGATTCCACAGCGATAGCCTCGGAGCCCCGGGAGGCCAGCAGGATGACGGGGATGTTGGCCTGCTGCTCGCGGAGGGTGTCCATGACTTGAAAGCCATCGAGGTAGGGCATCTCCAGATCGAGCAGGATCAGGTCTGGGGAATCGGTCAGCGCCATCTCCAGCCCCTCGGTGCCGTCGGATGCCTCCAGTGTGACAAAGTCCTCCCGGCTCGCGAGGGCCTGGACGACGAACTCTCGCTGGGTCTGACTGTCGTCCACTACCAGTATACGCACGTCTGATTTCATCCTACTCTCCCAGGGAACACAGAAAGGCCGAACGTAGTTGGCGTTATTATACCGCAATTGTCCGTATCTGTCACTTGAGGGGGTGTGTTACGGCTGGGGTAACTATTTCGACAATGTCACATTAGGCCCGCGATGGTTCAAATTCCATGCTCAGGCTCGCGGTGGACGACAGTCCACCGCCCCAGACGCGGACTGTCGTCCGCT
>CAZMOT010000079.1:0-16867 GCA_964568065.1 uncultured Anaerolineales bacterium | reverse complement strand
GCAGGCGCACTCCGCCATATCCTCCGGCGTGGCATCGTACACCTCCTCCCGCCCCACCATACGCGGTTTGCCCGCGTTCGGCTTGACGATGAGGGGGGCCTGGGGCGCGGTCTCGTGCATCTTCGCCACCGCCTCCTCGGTCATCTCCAGTGTCGCGCCGCAGTTAGCGCCGCAGGCAGCCACCCCCAGCGCCAGCAACGCCTTCACCGCCTGCTCCGGACGCACTCCCATGTTGGTTCGCCCGTGTGTGTCGAAGGAGAGGGTGGCGAAGATGGGGACGCCGGACCCAACCTGCTGTGCCCCCTCGACGGCGGCCCGCACCTCGTTCAGGTCGGACATGGTCTCAACGTAGAGCACGTCCACCCCGGCCTCCGCCAGTGCCGTGGCTTGCTCGGCAAAGATCTCCACTGCTTGCTCGTAGGTGATCTTGCCCAGGGGAACCAGGAACTCCCCCAGCGGGCCGATGTCGCCAGCCACGTAGACCCTGCTGCCTGCGGCCTCGCGGGCGATCTCGACCGCCCACCGGTTGACGACGGCCACGCGCTCGGCAAGTCCTGCTCGTTCCAGCCGCGTCCGCGTCCCGCCGAAGGTGCAGGTCAGGATCAGGTCGGCTCCGGCCTCGACATAGGCGCGGTGCACGTCGCGCACGGGATCAGGGTTCTCCAGCAGCCAGCCTTCGGGGGAAGTGCCGGTGGGCAACCCGGCTGCCTGCAACATCGTGCCCATCGCGCCATCGGCGACGATGATGCTACCAGACTGTAAGCGGGTGAGAATGTCCTCATTCATCTGTCACACCTTGACCACTACTAGATTCTGATCGAGCCAATGACTGCACGCAAGGCCGCTTCGGAGATGACCCCACGCCGCAGCAGTATCGGGGGAGAGAGAGTGCAGTCGAGGATGCTGGATGGGACACCTCCTCGACAGGGGCCACCGTCGAGGAGCAGATCTATCCGGTTCCCCAACTGCTCCTCGACCTCCTGAGCAGTGATGGGATTAGGCTGCCCTGAGAGATTCGCACTGGTAACCGCCAGCACCCCGCCCGCCTCTCGAATGAGATCACGGGCCGATGTCAGGTCGGGCACGCGCACAGCCACGGTGGGATCGGGGCTGACCGCGTCGGACACGATCTCGGTTTTGGGCAGCACCAGCGTCAGCCCGCCAGGCCAGAAGCGGGCGATCAATTGCCTGCACTGGCGTCTGGATTGGGACGGAAGTGCGGCAACACGGCTCAACTGGCCTGCATCGGATAGCAGGAGCGGAATGGGCATATCTGGTGAACGCTGCTTGGCTTCGTACAAACGATTCACAGCGTCCACATTCCAAGGCGATACCGCCAAGCCGTAGACGGTGTCAGTGGGGAAGGCAACCAGTCCGCCAGCATTCAATATCTCGACGGCACGACACCGCGCATTCTCATTATGTACGTGGATAATCTCGGTCTTCATCAGCATCAACTCGTGCAATATGCACGACCGCCGCAAAGGTACGTTGGCATCAAAGTATAACACGGCTCATGAACATCGTCAAACCAGCCTTTTTCACCACCTGTTGACCAACTTGCCAATTTGCGCCCTTTCTGGTACGATTTGCGTACATTGGGGTAAGGAGTGTTTGATCGTGACACCAGTTCGCATTGTCCGATACGTCGCCTTGCAGCGCCGCCAGCGCCGCCGCGTCAAGGAGCGATCCGGCGTGCGCCAGTTGCTTCGCGTCGCCGGCACCTTGTTGCTGATAGTGTTGCTCGTGAACGTGGGATTCGTCGCCAGCGGGGTGGGTGCCGCCGCCGGGGCTTATGCTTATTTTACCCGCGACCTGCCCCAGCCCGAGCAGATCGAGGCCGCCGATGAGAACTTTGAGACCACCAAAATCTACGACCGCACCGGCCAGGTGCTTCTCCACGAAGTAATTGACCCCTTTGGCGGCGACCGCACCTCGGTCACGCTGGATCAGATTCCAGAACATCTTATCTGCGCAACCATCGCTCTGGAGGACCGAAATTACTGGGAGAATCCCGGTATCAACGTGCGCGGTATTGCCCGTGCCTTCTGGGCCGACATCCGAGGCCAGCAAATCCAGGGTGGCTCCTCGATCACCCAGCAGTTGATCAAGAACATCGTCATCGAACCTGAACGGCGCTACGTCAGCGCGGAGGGCCCCGAGTGGAAGGACTATGAGCGCAAGATTACAGAAGTCCTGACGGCTCATCGCATCTCGCAGATGTACAGCAAGGAGCAGATCCTGGAGTGGTACCTGAACACCAATCACTATGGCAGAGTGGCCTATGGCATCGAGGCGGCAGCCCGGATGTACTTTGGCAAGAGCGCCGGCCAACTGACGCTGGCCGAGTCCGCCACGTTGGCCGCCATTCCACAGTTCCCAGCCATGAACCCCTTCGACAACCCGGAGAAAGCCCGCGAGCGCCAGCACGTCGTACTCGACTTGATGGTGCAAGAGAACTGCATCACACCCGAAGAAGCGGTGGTCGCCAAGTACGAGTCCTGGGAACTGGCAGAGTTCACCGAACGCTTCGATATCCAGGCCCCTCACTTCTCCGTGTACGTGCGCCAGCAACTGGAGGAAATGTTCGGCTACGAAGCCGTGTATCGCGGTGGGCTGCGGGTCTACACCACCATTGCTCTTGATCTTCAGGAACAGGCCCAATGTGTGGCTCGGGCCCAGATTCGCCGTCTCTCCGGCGAGGACGAGGCGACCGTCATCCAGGAGGCGATTGATGGCGGTTGCGAGGCAGCGCAATTCCTGCCACCGCTCAGGGCATCTCACGTTGGGTTCGATCACGAGGTCAACAACGGTGCGGTGGTCGTCATCCGGTCCGGTACCGGCGAGATCCTGGCCATGGTCGGCAGCCTGGACTACTGGGACGAGTCCATTGACGGCCAGTTCAACGTTACCGTAGACGGGCCAGGACGTCAGCCAGGGTCTTCTTTCAAGCCCTTCACCTACGTCACGCTGCTCTCACAGGGCTACAACGCCGCCTACATGTTACTCGACGTGCGTACCGCCTTTCAGCAGCCCACCGGCACCCCTTACGTGCCGGAGAACTATGACCGCAAATACCACGGCCCGAAGCGCATGCGACTGGCGCTGGCCTGTTCCTTCAACATCCCCGCCGTCGCCGCCCTGCAACTGGCCGGCGTGGACAATGTGATTCGCACTACCCATCGCATGGGCATCAACACGCTCGACCGGGGGCTGGATTACTACGGCCTCAGCCTGACGCTGGGCGGCGGCGAGGTACACCTGCTCGACATGGTCTACGCTTTCAGCGTCTTTGCCAACGGCGGCAGGATGTACGGCGCACCAGTGCCAGAAGATCAACTGCGTGCTGGCTTCCGGGAACTCAACCCAGTCGCTATTCTACGTGTCGAGGACCGCGATGGCAACGTGCTCTACGAGTATGACCAGCCTGAAAGCCGCGACATTCTCTCGCCCCAATTGGCCTACCTGATGAACAGCATCATCTCCGACCGCATATCTCGCTACGGTGCATTCAGCCGCCCCAACCCGTTGGAACTTTCCAACGACCGACCTGCGGCCGCCAAAACCGGTACCACCGACAACTACAAGGACGCGTGGACTATCGGCTACACACCTCAACTGGCCGTCGGCGTATGGGTGGGCAACTTTGATAACAGTGACATGAAGCACGTTGCCGGGGTGACGGGGGCAGCGCCTATCTGGCACGCGGTGATGGAGTATGCAATACAAGATGAGGAAATCGCCGATTTCGTGCGGCCGGACGGGTTGGTCGAGCGGCGGGTCTGTGCCGTCTCTGGTCACCTGCCCACCGAGCACTGCCCCACCGTCAATGAGCTCTTCATCCCCGGCACCGAGCCGACCGAACGTTGTCACATCCACCAGGTCTACCAAGTCAACCGCGAAACCGGCCGGCTATGCACCATTCACACGCCGCCGGAACTGTGCGAGGAGCGCGTCTACGAGGTCTACCCGCCTGAGGCAGCGGATTGGATCGCCAGCCTGCCGGAGGATCGGCGCCCCCCCACGCCACCCACCGAGTACGACACCATCGGCCCCACGCGCAGCGATGCCGAGGTCACCATCATCAGCCCCGCCCCCTACTCCTACATTCGGGACACCGTCCCCATCACCGGCAACGCCAAAGGTGGCGATTTTAACTACTACCGCCTGTTTTTCGGCGAGGGGTTGAATCCCACCGAGTGGATTCAGGTTGGTCCCGAACACGGCAACCAGGTGGATCACAACATCCTAGAGTTCTGGGACACCACCGGCTTGGACGGCCTCTACAGCCTGCGCCTCAGTGTCGTGGATCACTCGACGGCGCTGCGCGAGGCCGTCATCCAGGTGACCGTGGATAACATCTCCCCCACACTCGACCTGACCCACCCGGAGGAGGGAGCCGAGTACGAGTTTGACTACGATGAGTGGGTCAACGTCAATGCCGAGGTGCAAGACTACTCCATCGCGCGGGTAGAGTTCTATATGTATCCCGGCAGAAAAGAGAACGTGCCCGCTGAACCGCTGGAGCCCTTTGCCGTGCGCACCATCGCCCCCTTCAATGTCAACTGGACGATCGCGGGCCATTCACAGGGAAACTATACCTTCTACATCATCGCCGTGGACGCGGCAGGCAATGTGACCAAGAGCGACCCGGTGACGATCAAGCTCGTGCCTCACGAGAGAGAAGAGGAGTAAGGAGACATCATGCCAGCACGAAAGAAGCGTTCCATCACTGCGGAGGATCTGTATCGCTTTCAACTGATCACCGACTGCCAAATCTCGCCGGATGGTCGGCACGTCATCTTTTGCGTCCAGCGAGTGGACAAGAAGACCGAGAAGAGATACTCCAACCTGTGGGTCGCACCCACCGGCGGGGGCCGCTCTCGGCAATTCACTTGTGGCGATCAGGTGGACAGCCAGCCCAAATGGTCGCCCGATGGCAGAGAGATCGCCTTCCTTTCCAATCGAGGCGATGAAAAGCAGCCGCAAATCTATGTCATCCCCTTTCACGGCGGGGAAGCACGACCGCTTACCAAGCTGAAGGGCGAATTCGGCCCGTTTGAATGGTCTCCCGATGGCAGGCAGTTCGTCTGCCGGTTCCGCAAGAAGGACAGAGAGGTCATCGAGCGGGAAGAAGACGAACGAACGAAGGAGTTGGGCGTCGTTTCGCGCCACATCACGCGCGTCTTTTACAAACTGGATGGAAGCGGGTTCTTGCCTAAAGAACGCTGGCACATCTGGACGATTGATGCCCGCACGGGCAAAGGCAAGCAGTTGACCGACAGCGACGTTTACGATGAGTTGGAGCCGCGCTGGTCGCCGGACGGGAAGGAAATCGTCTTCTGTTCCAACCACAGTGATGACCCTGATCTCGATCCGGACGCTGTGGATTTGTTCGTCATTTCGGCCGGGGGTGGGGATGTCCGCAAGATCGAGACCCCCGTGGGGCCAAAGGAAAACCCCACTTTTTCGCCGGATGGAAGATGGCTGGCCTACCTGGGGCATGAGGGACGCGGGCAATGGTGGAAGAACACTGGCCTGTGGATAGTCCCGGTGGATGGCAGCGGAAAGGCCAGGAACCTGACAGAGCAGTTTGACTTCCACGTGTCGAGCGGGACGATCAATGATGTTCCGGGACACCTTGCGATGACGCCACCGGCCTGGTCGAGGGACGGAAGCAGGCTCTATTTTCAAGTGTCGCAGCACGGGAGCACCGTTCTCAAATCGGTGGCGCTGGGTGGCGACGAGCAAAGCCCATCAACGGTGATCGGTGATACAGGAGTCGTGGGACCGTTCAGCTTCGACGAGGGGCAATCGAAGCTGGGCTATTTCCACGCCAATATGACGGACCTCGGTCAGGTCTGGGTGCAAGACGTAGCCACCGGACGCTCGCGCAAACTGACGCGCGTCAACGAGAACCTGCTGCAGGCTCGGGATCCGGGGGCAATCGAGGAGGTGTGGTTCAAAGGCGCTGCCGGCAACGATCTGCAGGGGTGGATCCTCAAACCACCTGGCTTTGACGAGTCGAAAAAATATCCCTCGATCCTAGAGATCCACGGCGGCCCCCGGGTACAGTATGGCAACTTTTTCATGCACGAGTTCTACTACCTGGCGGCGCAAGGCTACGTCGTCTATTTCTGCAATCCGCGCGGCGGGCAGGGATATGGCGAGGAACACTCCAAGGCCATCTGGAACAACTGGGGTACAGCGGACTATGACGATTTGATGGCCTGGGTTGACTTTGTCCAGCAAAAACCGTACATTGATGCCGAAAGAATGGGCGTCACCGGCGGCAGTTACGGCGGTTACATGACCAACTGGATCATTGGACACACAGACCGGTTCAAGGCAGCGGTCACGCAGCGGAGTGTCAGCAACCTGATCAGTATGTACGGTTCCAGCGATTTCAACTGGGTCTTTCAACAAGAGTTTGGAGACGAGTCCCCCTGGGAGAATCTTGAGAACTACTGGCGGCAATCTCCGATGAAATACATTGGCAACGCCAGAACACCCACCCTCGTCATTCACAGCGAACAGGATTTGCGGTGCGATATGGAGCAGGACGAGCAGGTCTTCGTGGCGCTCAAGAAGCTGGGGGTGGATACCGAAATGGTCCGTTTCCCAGACGAACCGCACGGCCTCTCACGCGGAGGGCGCACAGACCGGCGCATCGAGAGGCTGAACCACATTCTGCGCTGGTTTGACCGCTATTTGAAGTGAACTTGATCCTTTTTTCCACCACGGTAATACTTGAACTTATCTACGGCCTGTTGTTTATCTTGACGATCAAACTGTCAGGATTTCGCTTCTGGCCACCCCCCTCTCCTCGATCTTGGCAATTCTTTTCTTCCTGGTTCATAGCGATTCTCGTTGCGGTGAATTTCCTTTTCATAGGGTTCCTTGATTTTGATAGCTTTGTCCTACCCCACTTTTGGCTAAGGTTCCCATTTGCATTGGTGTTGTTCCTCGTTGCATCTGCGATTGGATTCTGGTCATTCAGCACCTTTGGATTGCGTGCTACGATTGGGCTTGGAGATAAATTGATCACAGACGGCCCTTACCGATATTCTCGCAATCCTCAATATATTGGGGACAGTTTGAATATCATAGGTTATATGGTTCTTACCAATTCGTGGATGGTGTGGATTATTGGAATCTTGGGAGTGATGCTAAATATCCTTGCCCCTTTTACTGAAGAACCATGGCTCGAAGAACGGTTTGGGGATAGATATTTGGAGTATAAACGTAGGGTTCCAAGGTTCATTCGCCTTGGCAAGGGGGACAATGCGACCTAACCCCCTGATACTGAAACCTGGCATCTGTGAATCTGATCAATTCACATCCTGGAAGAAAGAGGGGTATTCGGCTCTCAGCTCCTCCCGCAGATCGCCAAACACGCTGGGGGCGATGGGATACACCAGTTCCAGCATACGCCCCCAGACGTTCCGGATCTCCCACTGTGCCTGGCGCGATATGCGCAGCCTGAACACGTGCAAAAGCTGGCGAAAGTTCATCGTGACGACGATGCGGGTGGCGGTCGCGTTCGGCAACGCAAACCTGGCATCCTCCTTGCGCACGCCCAGTTCCCGCAGCGCCCGATAGGTCGCCTTGACCCCGTCGGCAAACTGATCCCAGATCGTCCTCGCCTCCGGGTTCTCTGCGACAGCAGGGGGAAGCACCCATTCCGGGTCGGACGTGTCCACGTAGCGCTGGCTCTCCTGGCTGTAACTGGCGATGTGATGTCTCACCAGTTGATGGCTGGCAGCCCGCGAGATGCCGCCGGCGTGCCGTCCCCCTGCAGATAACGGGCGCTGGCAATCAGCTCAACGTTCATCTCCAATCTCCAATCCCTAATCCCTAATATCCATCAAGACCGGCACATGCCCTCACCGGCAAACTCGCGAGCGCCGGTATCCACGTAGCCGACCCCTTCAGCCAGCGCGATGGAAGCGTCGTTCTTCTCGTTGACGACGTAGAGCGGCTGCCTGGCCGACCGGATGGCCCACGTCGTGCAGGCCGTCAGCACCGCCCGGCCCCATCCACGCCCCTGAGCGGACGGCTTGGTGCGGACGAAAACCTCGACGAAGTGGGGTGACGCCCAGTTCATGCCTGCTTCGGCCGTGATCTCTCCCTGTGAGCGAATGACAAAGCGCGGCCGGCCGCCCAGGCCCTGCTCCGCTACGACCAGCACGTTGATGATGGGCTGGAAGCGGAACAGGTCGAGCCGGTAGATATGGTTGATCTCAGGTTGTTCGATGTCCACGACCTGCGCGACGGTATCTCGCAAGTCCGGCGTGGTGATCAGATAATAAGGGCGGCCGGGAACGAGGGCCTGGCGCAGCAATTCGGCGGTCGCCTCGGCGTCTGGCGTGCGCAGCACGACGGCGGGCTGAAATAGCCGCTGCCCGGTCTGGCAGACGGCGACGAAGCCATCCGCGCGACCGCTGGCGTCCTCGTGGACGTAGAGACGGGTGCGCCAGGGATCGTGGTAGAAGGCGTAGTATACGGCCAGTGCGTCGGCCGGGGCCGAGAAGTGCAGTAAGGGGCGTACTTTCAGACGCAGATTCTCCAACTCAGTCATCGCCGTTCCCTCCCGCCGACCAGTTTCTAAAGATGGGGAGCAACACATATCGCCAGGGGACAACCGCCTCCACCGGCGTGCCCATAAAGGGGACGGGCAACTCGCTGGCGCGCACACCATAGACATCGTTGACCACCCGCGTACCTCGCGGCAGATGCTCCACCGTGACTGCCAGCGTCACCGTCAGCATCTCCTGGCTCGCCAGGCTCTCGGTCGTCCAGGTGACCACGGTTCGGCTGTAAGCGGAGCGACGCTCACCGCACCCGCCGCCCGTGTGCGTATAGTTCCCGCTGGCCCAGGCAAAGGTCGTGCTCGTGGGGATAGTGTCCGTGAGAACGATCTGGGTCAGAGTTGGGTGAGAGACGTTAGTGATGCTGAGTGTGTAGATGAGTAATCGGGCGGGGAATCCTATGGGGAAGACAGCCTGCTTGGTGATCTCCATTCCCGATTGGGCTCTCTCCACCGCCGCCAGCGCATCCACGATGCCCCAGCCATAGACGTTGTTGGGTACGTCGCCCGGCCCATCACTGCCACAGCTCTGCGTCGTCGTTCGAGGGCGGGCCGTCTGTGCGACGATCCACTCCGTAGCGTCCACGTCGCCGATCAGGCGGGGCGCGGCCGACCACAGCAGCGCCACCGTCCCCGCGACGTGTGGCCCGGCCATCGAGGTGCCGCTTTTCACACCATACCCTCCACCTGGGACACTGGAGCGTACTCCCACGCCCGGCGCAGTCACGTCCGGCTTGAGTCTGCCGGAGCCATCCACCGTCACCGGCCCACGACTGCTCCGACTGTCGATATTGTCGCTGCTATTGGTCATACCCACGGAGAAGGCGTCGTCGTAGATGGCGGGCGGGTCTCGCACTGTGCTGCAGGCGGAGCCACTGTTGCCGGCTGAAGCGACGACCACGATCCCTGCCGCACGCACGTTTTCGACGATGGCCTGCAGTGTGTCCCAGGCACACCCCTCGCTGGGCGGACAGGTCCAGGAGTTATTGATCACGTGGGGGGCCAGGCTGGGGACGCCGTCTGTGAAAGGATCGCCGCCGATGGGGTAGGGGGCCAGGAAGAACTGGAAGCACTCGATGTAGGTCGCGGGAGTGCCCCAGCCGTTGTCCATGTTGCGGCAGCCGATCCAGCGCGCGCCGGGTGCAACGCCGATCTGGTTGCCGCCCCCATCGTCGCCGACGATGGTGCCCATCGTATGGGTGCCGTGGCTGCCGTCGTCACAGGGGACGGGGGAATCGGCCCCGCAGATGCCTCCTCCGCTGTGGATGGCGTCGTGCCAGTTGTAGTCGTGGCTGGCGGTAACACCATTATAGCCCCGGTACTGGTTGATCAGCGCCGGGTGGTCCCAGTCGTAGCCGGTATCCTGCCCGGCGACGACGATGCCCTGACCGGTATAGTCCAGTGCCCAGACGTCGTCGGCCTTGATGCGCGCCACACCCCACTCGACTCCCTGTGGAGACAACAGAGGCACACCATCGGGCTGGGTCTCCGGCAGCAGTTGCCGGATGCGCGGGTTGGCGACGATACGCGCTACCTCGGGATGGACGGCCAACCGCGTGACGAGCGCACGGTCGCCTTTCAGCGACAGCACGTTGACGACGTAGAACGAGCGGTAGTCCACACCGGCGGTGTCCAGCTCGGCGCGCAGGGAAGCCTGGGAGCGGAGCGCCACCTCCCGCAGTGTATCGTAGACGTAGCGCAGGCGCGCCTCGCGGGTGGGCGCGGACGACAAATGTCCGGCGGTGGCTGCCGCACTGAGGTCTGCCTGCTCGGCAAGGATCACCAGGAACTCGGCCGCGCCGCCTTCGGCGGTAGCCTCCCACACCTGGGGCGCGACGTTGGCAGGAGGAGCTGCCAGCACAGCCTGCGCAGCAGACTGGACCGATAACGCCCACCCCGCCAAGAGTAGACCAGCTATACCGCATGCCAGGCCCACGTCAAGAGAGTGTCTATGCATTGCGAGAGGATTATAGCAGAAGTACGGTGCTTGACCAACTGGACAAATGGACAAATGAGCAAATGAACAAATGAGCAAATGACAAATGGGGTCTATAGGATTTCGCGGGGTAGAAGCCAGTTCCGGCGCATACTACCCATGTGTGGCGGGAAAGAAACCGGGTTTTTTCCTCAAAACCCGGTTTCTGGCCTACATGGCCCCATCTTATTGAAAAGTTGCCATGTCCCTGCGGGACACCACGAATCACGAAAACACGAGACGGACTCCCGAACTTGCTCGGGGCTGCCCTCAACAAGTTGAGGACTCTACCAAAAGTCTATCATAATGGGTGGATTTCCCGCTGGTAAGGAGCGATTGCACCCGTATCAATCTAACAAAGCTTCGCCTCAAACCGACAAGTAAAATGGGACACGGATTAACACAGGCTGCGCACACGGATTTTCTTTTTTCTTATCCGTGTTTTTCCGTGTGCATCCGTGTCCAAAATCCTGTCTCGTATGTAAAGAATTCGCACCATCAAGGAGTTCAGGCCGTATGATACCCTGGTCCACAATGCGCCGCAAGACTTGCCAATCGAGGGTAGGGACAGAGCGGCGCAGCGGCTGCGCAACCGGCTGGCGGATGCGTTGGCCAACGAGGCGGTGGATGGGGTTGAGGATGGAGAATGGAGAATGGAGGAGACAGGGAGACAAGGGGATGGGCAAGCGGAAGTCAAAGGCGGCGGGAGAGCGGCTGGCGGAGCGGTTTGCAGGCTGGGGCGAGGAGGCACGGCGGGCAACGCAGCAGTTCGTGGTCGTCAGCTACGATATCCCCAGCGATAGGCGGCGCAACCGGGTGTGCAAACTGCTGAAGGACTATGGGGAACGGGTGCAGTACAGCGTCTTCGAATGTGTGTTGCGGCCCAATGACCTGAAGCGGTTGCGTGAGCGGCTCAAACCGCTGTTGGTACCGGAGGAAGACGACGTGCGCTTCTATCGTCTGTGCGAGACTTGCCGCCGCAAGGCGACGGTCTGGGGGACCAGGAAGAGACGGCGGTGGGAGCAGGCGGTGGTGGTATAGTCAGTCTGCCAGTCGTGTGATCCGGTCCACCCGGAAGATGCGCTGGTCTCCTCGCAAATGGCAGTAGGCGATGAGGTAGACCACGTCACCGTGCCACTCCAGGCGCAGCGGCTCGACGCGGCGCGTGGTGCAATGAGCCCGGCCGGCGGTATAGTACTCGATCTCGACAGTGGCGCGCTCCCGGATGGCGGCCTCCAGCGATTCCACCAGCGGGCCGGTTGGTTCGGGCAGATGATCCTCCAACTCCAACGGCGAGGCGCGGTGCAGCACCTCCAGTGTGCGCTCGACCCTTCGCTCGACGGCGTCGCGCAGGGAGAGGGGCAGGCCCTCGTTCCAGCGGCGGGCCAGCGCGTAGGCCGGCCGGGTGGGCAGGCCCAGCTCGTCGGCCAGGTGAGCGTAGATGCGCAGAGCGGCGACGATGGCGGCGCGTTCGGCTTCGCCCTCACCCCCCGGCCCCCTCTCCCGCCAAGCGGGAGAGGGGGAGACGGCGGATGGCAGTCCTTTTTCTTTCTTTTTCGTTTTGGTGACAGGTCGGCGCCTCTCCCGCCAAGCGGGAGAGGGGGAGACGGCGGATGGCAGGTCGAGGCGGGGGATGATGGAGCGCCAGGCGAGGCGGCGGCGGAGCGCGTCCAGCCTGTCGGCGCGTACCTCGACAGTGCGGGCGTTGAGCGTCTTGCCCAGCGTCTGGCGAAGGTGGCGCTGGGCGGTGAGATCACGCAGTAGGCGTGGGTCACGGGTCTGGAGCAGGATGGCCTGGCGGATTGTGACGCGGTCGAACTCATCGGCCCAGCGATAGAGAGCACCCAGCACCGGGGCGGACAGCGGTTCGCCGGAGGCCCGTTCGAAAAAGTTGACCACGCCCTCGACGGTGTGGCCACGCTGTAGGGCACGGAGGAAGTGGGGCCGGGCGAGGCGGTAGTGGCCAGGCCCTTCGACTGCGTCCTTTGGCAAGCTCAGGACTCTGCCTCTCCTCTCTATCTCTCCTCTGGTACGCCGTTGATAGTTTGTAGAGGGACCAACATAGTGCTATAATACGATCAACCGACCGAGGTAGGGGAGTGGATGTGGAGAAACAGGCACAAATTGCGCTTTATGGCTGCCGCCAAGCTCTGTTATTATTGCCCCAGGATTGTGAATGACATTCACAATGTTGAACCGCTTTTTTGTTCATTTGTCATTTGTTCATTTGTCATTTGATTTGTAGGGGGCGAGTATGACGACCAACACATTGATCTTGAGCATACCTTATCCGGAAGATTTATTGCTGTCCTTGAAAAAAGACCCGGCGGAATTTGAAGCCGATGCCCGGCTTTTGCTGGCGGTCAAGTTTTACGAACTAGGGTGGGTATCAACCGGCACTGCCGCGAAAGTGGCGGGAACACACCGCGTTGCGTTCATGTTCGCGCTGGATCGGTTTGGACTGTCGCCCATCGGCCTGGAACCGGGCGAATTGGCCGAGGACCTGGCCAATGCCTGAACCGAGCCAAACTGTCGTTGTAAATGCCACACCGGTGATTGCCCTGGCTTTGATCAACCAGCTAGACCTTTTGCGGCGCTTGTATGGTGAGGCGCTCATTCCGCCGGCCGTGCGGGCCGAGGTGCTGGCCGGTGGGCCGGGCAGTCCCGGTTTTGTTGAACTGCAAAGAGCCGAGTGGATTCGAGTGACGGACTTGCAGGACCCACGACGCGCTGATTTGCTCTCTGACCTGGATCGAGGAGAAGCTGAGGTTATCGCCCTGGCGCAGGAATTAAACGCCACGTTGGTCATCGTTGATGAACGCCTGGCGCGACGACACGTCCGGCGGCTTGGCCTAAAGTTGACCGGCACACTTGGCGTGTTGCTCAAGGCGAAAGAACGCGGTCTGATACCAGTCGTAAAGCCCTTGATTGATCGGCTTCAGCGAGGTGGCTTTCGGCTCGATGATTTTGTGATAGCCGAGGTATTGCAGCTAGCTTGTGAGTGATTTCGCCCCATACCCCTGATGCAATTCGACACAAAAAAGCCGCCAGCGAGAAATCGCTGGCGGCTTCTTTGGTCAGAACCGTAACTGATAAGGGTGCAGTTGCTCTCATTTCCCAACGGCACATTGCTTGCGTTCTTGCCACGAATTACACGAATTTTCACTAATTTTTCTCTTACATTCGTGTCAATTCGTGCAATTCGTGGCGAAATGCCCCCCGGAGAAACAAGAGCGTTTACACCCAACTGATAAGCGCAAGTCTCAGCCTTCCACTCTCCTATTTCTATCTCCCATCTCTATTTCCTCTGGGTCTGCCCCATTCCGTGGGCTGTCTTGTGGCCGGTGCCGCCGGACATCTCCTCAAACGACGTCAATTGCCGCCCGTAGTAGTTCACCCATAGCCGGGTCATGTGGTCCACTCATGTTCAGGTGATGTGGTCCACCCATGTTCGGGTTATGTAGTCCACTCACGTTCCGGTCAACCATGTTCGAGTTTGTGATTCAGTGTCCGTGTGGACTCTGGGGTCTTTTCTACAGATGCGCTACCTGCCCAGCGGCTCGCCGGTGACCAACTTGTTTCAGTGTCCGTGTGGACTCTGGGGTCTTTTCTACTGT
Organism: uncultured Anaerolineales bacterium; assembly: GCA_964568065.1. GTDB lineage: Bacteria > Chloroflexota > Anaerolineae > B4-G1 > B4-G1 > CAZMOT01. Next base: position 2,685 of record CAZMOT010000079.1, on the reverse strand, counting down.
GCCTTTCTGGAGTGATGGTTGGCGGGCTAACGGAGGACCGTTTCAGTGTCCGTGTGGACTCTGGGGTCTTTTCTACTCAGTTTAGCAATACCACGATCGCCCTGATGCCGATTCCGTTTCAGTGTCCGTGTGGACTCTGGGGTCTTTTCTACCGACGAGCTGATGGATGTGGCCATGGTAACCGGGTGGAATGGTTTCAGTGTCCGTGTGGACTCTGGGGTCTTTTCTACAAAAGTGAAACGCAAAATTTCCATTCTCGTAGTGATCTGTTTCAGTGTCCGTGTGGACTCTGGGGTCTTTTCTACTGGCCGCCGTACATCAGCCACGTCCTGGTAGTAGTAGAGGCGTTTCAGTGTCCGTGTGGACTCTGGGGTCTTTTCTACTGGGCAGAGTATCCGCCCGAGGTGAAAGCCCTGGTTGCGTTTCAGTGTCCGTGTGGACTCTGGGGTCTTTTCTACAGTCTTCGAGGATGGCGCTATTATAGCCAGTGCCGAGGACGAGTTTCAGTGTCCGTGTGGACTCTGGGGTCTTTTCTACGGTGATTTACAGTGCTTTACGCAAGGCATTGTCCGGTGGACAAGTTTCAGTGTCCGTGTGGACTCTGGGGTCTTTTCTACGAACATCACAGCCATTGATTACAGCGATGCTGAGCGAGTTTCAGTGTCCGTGTGGACTCTGGGGTCTTTTCTACCAGAACCTGACCGACGCCGGTCTTAACACCGTCGGCGATGTGTTTCAGTGTCCGTGTGGACTCTGGGGTCTTTTCTACGAGGAAAACTGTGAAGAATCTCAAGTCCGTTCGTGTGTTCTGTTTCAGTGTCCGTGTGGACTCTGGGGTCTTTTCTACAGGGTCAGTACGTGACCTACGTTGGGGCAGGGGAGACCATGGTTTCAGTGTCCGTGTGGACTCTGGGGTCTTTTCTACCAGATGTTCTACGAGACGCAATTGCTCGGGTTCTGATTGATGTTTCAGTGTCCGTGTGGACTCTGGGGTCTTTTCTACTCGTCGCCCTAGTGTTCCTGCTGGTTGGCCTCGCCACCAGCAGTGTGTTTCAGTGTCCGTGTGGACTCTGGGGTCTTTTCTACTGTTCACTTTTCTTGGTTGCGCTCGATTTTCTCCCCCTTTCGCTGCTCTCAGGCCAATAAGTGGCCCCAAAAATGGCTTTCATGCCTCTTTTCACCCCCTTTGTGGTCATTGATTTCGCTTGCGAGCATCGCCACAACCCTCTAAACCGGCCCGATGCTCGCAAAAACGCCCTTCAACGTGGCTCACCAGGCCGCTTTTGGCCCTGTTTTGGCCTCCTGCGCGGGCTGTCTTGCGAGCATCGCTGGAAGTGGCCCTACCCCCCCCGATGCTCGCAAGGCCCGGGTGGCACGGCCGGGAGACCGACCACAACTGGTGGGCCTTTCGGAAGCTGCCAGTTGCAATGTATGGTATGGAAAGTTCACGTCACGGTCAACGTCGTTTCCAGCACGCCAGCGCTGCCGTATCGAGAATAGCCGTCCATCCTGCTTGGGCCAGGGCGAAAGAGAGAACAGCCGTTTCTCCACTTCCCAGGTGCCAGGCCAGAATTTCCGCAGCCGCCAATGCTCGCCTGGGAAGCATTCAAGACCCAGCACTCAGTCACCGCTGACTTCCTGGACGATTTCACCGGCCTCATACTGGAAAGGCGAGACGCCAAACCGTGTCAGGGCTGTCAGAAACTCGGCCCTGGAGACCCCGGTGATTTCCGCCGCCTTCGCCTGGGAGATGAGGTGCATTTCGTACCATTTGACCGCCGCCGCCAGACGTATCTCACGCACAAAATTGCTCGGATCTTGCCGCAAGGCGGAAAAGACTTCCCGAGGTAGTTCAATTGAAACTCGTACAGTGTCCACGCTTGACCCTCCCTGGTCGTTAAACCGGTAAGAGCCATCCGCTAACTGAGCACACCTGGGTCTTTGAAAATGTGTCGGCGCTACCGCCAGGACTATCCCTATGATACAGCGAACCTACGCTACTGTCAACCTGGCTGGGCAGGCTGCTGAGTTTGAAGCGCGCAGCGCTGAGTAACGTCGTCCAGCAGGCCAGGTTTGGCAGCATCAGTTCTCAGTCCTCAGTCGCGTGGTTTCAGTGTCCGGGGGTCTTTTCTACGGTTGCCCTCCTGCCTGGTTCCTAGTCCCTAGCTTCCTGTTTCAGTGTCCGTGTGGACTCTGGGGTCTTTTCTACCGGCGGGGTGAATATCCGGGTGCGGTGTTGTTGTTTGTGTTTCAGTGTCCGTGTGGACTCTGGGGTCTTTTCTACTGGACGGCTTTATCCTCATCGTGCCGAGTGAGTGGTACGTTTCAGTGTCCGTGTGGACTCTGGGGTCTTTTCTACATGAAATGAATCGGAAATGGTACGCAATGGGATTGGTTTCAGTGTCCGTGTGGACTCTGGGGTCTTTTCTACGAAAACCAGTTTCGACTACAAGTTGCTCGTGCGATGGTTTCAGTGTCCGTGTGGACTCTGGGGTCTTTTCTACCAAGCAGTATATCATTGATACCGCTCCAAGAGACCGAGTTTCAGTGTCCGTGTGGACTCTGGGGTCTTTTCTACACGACACCCGCGCACACACACCATCATTGACGACGAGTTTCAGTGTCCGTGTGAGGGTAGGACACGACGATCCTCGCGTTCCGAAGAATCGGAATCTAACCGGAACC
>CAZMOT010000078.1:0-17074 GCA_964568065.1 uncultured Anaerolineales bacterium | reverse complement strand
ATGTAATCGCCCAATTACGCCGGGATTATCCAAAGATCGCCATAGTGTGTCTGACGGTTTATGAACACCTGATACCACGGGCAAAAGCCGCCGGGGCAACGTGTGCGGCCACAAAGGATATCAGTAAGAATGAAGTGCTGGGCCTTGTCCGGGCTGCATATGCGTCGGTCTCCCCAGACGTCGGGCCTGGAGAACTAGAGAAAGCCAGGTCGGCGCTAGAGCATCTGCACAGCCTGGAGAAGGGTAATATGATGATTTCATTGCCCTAACCTAGCCAGGGGAATTGCCAGATGGGAAACGCTCCAATAAGTGTGCTCCTAGCCAACCTTCCGGACATTTATCTAACAGGGATCAGCAACCTCTTGTTGAATGTTGAGCATTCGCCATTTCGAATCGTGGGATCAACTTCGTTGGATAATGTGATGGAGCGAGTCCGCGAACTCCGACCACACCTGCTGTTAGTTGGGTTACCGCGCAAAGGCGTTGATGTAGAGGGGATGATCATTGAGAGGGCTGAGAAAGCGATGGTGGGCATACGGAAACAGTTTCGAGAAGTCGTGATCGCAGTATTTGCTATCCCCGGTGTTGAGGAGTATCAGGAGGCTCTTGCGATCACCAAGAAGGCTGAAGTCGAAGATGTGCTCTCCCTGGAAATGGGGGGCGCGGAGCTGGCTTGCTGTCTGAGACAGCTATTCGAGCAAAGAACTGAAGTCTACAAACAATGTCTTCGAGATCTCCCCATTGGTGATGGCAAAGGTTATGAGTCGTTTGCCGAAGAAGTGTTACCGCTTCTTTTCAAACCTCACTTCAGCCGCTTTAGGTCGCAGGTCAGGCGGGGTAGTGGTGACCGACTCGATTTCGTCTGTAGAAACGAAGGCCAACATAGTTTCTGCAAGACCATTCTAAGAGCTCACGGTGCTAGATACGTTGTCTTTGAAACGAAAAACGAGGCCATGCCTAAAGTTGCGCATCTCAGACAGTTGGCTGCGTTTCTGACGCCGGCTACCACAGGGAGATTTGGCATTCTTCTCGTTCGTCAGCCTCCCAGACAACTACAAACGCTATTCAAACGCCTGGGTGATTTGCTCAGAGATGACAAAAAGATGATCATCGTTCTATATGACGATGATGTGCTGGAAATGTTGGATATGCGCATGCGTCTCTTGGAACCTATGAGCCATCTAGAAGAGCGCTATGATTATTACATGATGCATATGTAGCCGCCCTTATGGCACACCACGTGAGTGGGTCGCCAAGCGTGAAGAGATGTTGAAAATTGGCATCAAGGAGAGTGATGCATGAGTTTGACAATCGGAGCGCGCGTTACCGACAATGCGAAGACAGGGCGTGGGCTATGATGCCTTGCATCGTCCTGACTTAGCCCAAGGGAGGAAGATATGGCTGAAACGATTCGAGTCATAGTTGCGGATGATACCGACATCGCCCGGGAGGGAATGAGACGCATTCTGACAGCAGAGGCGGACATTGAGGTTATTGGCGAGGGAGCTACGGTGCACGAGACGATTCAGAAGGTGCACGAGCTACGCCCTGATGTCCTGTTGTTGGACCTTAAGTGGTTTGCGGATGAGGGTGCAGGCATTGAGGCAATCAGGCGACTCACCAGCGAAGTGCCGGAGACAAAAATAATCACAATGACGATCTATCCACATCTCATCGAACGAGCAAGGGATGCTGGCGCATTGGCCGCCTTGCCCAAGGAGGTTTCTAAGCAGCAGTTGATCGAGGAAATCCGTAGCGTCTATGCGGTGCCGCCCCCGCCTCCTCCCTCACCGCAGGTTGTGGCGCCACCTACCACCCCGGTGGAGGAACTCACCGAACGGGAGCTTGAGGTGCTGGCGTTGATGGCGGAGGGCAAGAAGGACAGACAGATTGCAAAGGCGCTAGGCATTGCCGAGAGCACGGCCAAGAATCACGTTAGCCGTATCCTGGGCAAGCTAGGTGTGCCCAACAGGGCTGGGGCGGTGGCTGCGGCCTATCAGCTCGGGCTCATTGGCACGGAGAGAAACTGACTCTACCCTGACTTCCTATCGAAGACTGGCTCTTATCGGCAGTAGTCTTGTCGCGCAGTTAGAACCCTCACACATCCAGATTGCGCACCTCTTTGGCGTGGGTCTGGATGAAGCGGCGACGAGGCGGGACGCTGGCCCCCATCAGCATGTCGAAGGTGCGGTCGGCCGCCGTCGCGTCCTCGATAGTCACCTGCAGGAGAGCGCGCCTCTCCGGGTTCATCGTCGTCTCCCAGAGTTGGTCCGGGTTCATCTCGCCCAGACCCTTGTACCGCTGGAGGGTGACCTTCTGGGCTTTCATCTCCTTGAGCATTGTGTCCTTTTCGGCTTCGGTGTAGGCATAGCGCATTTTCTTGCCAGCAGCGATGCGATAAAGCGGCGGCTGAGCAAGAAAGAGATGCCCCTCCTCGATGAGTGGCTGCATGTAACGGAAGAAAAAGGTCAAAAGTAACGTGCTGATATGAGCACCATCCACATCTGCATCCGTCATCACGATCACACGGTTGTAACGCAGATTCTCAAGATCAAACTGATCGCCGATGCCGGTCCCCAGCGCGGATATGAGCGCCTGCACCTCCTTGTTGTTCAGGATCTTGTTTAGCCGCGCCCGCTCGGTGTTGAGGATCTTTCCCCGCAGCGGAAGGATGGCCTGAAAGTGACGGTCGCGCCCCTGCTTGGCGCTGCCGCCGGCACTGTCGCCCTCCACGATGAACAACTCCGTCTTGTTAGGATCGCGTTCGGAACAATCGGCTAGTTTGCCAGGCAGGGTCAGGCTCTCCAACACACTCTTGCGAATCACCAGGTCGCGCGCCTTGCGCGCTGCCGCCCGCGCGCGGGAGGAGGTGAGGCACTTTTCGACGATGCGCTTCGCCGCCCGCGAATCCCGCTCCAGGAACTCTGATAGCGCTGTCGTCACCGCCGATTCCACCGTCGCCTTGACCTCCGCGTTCATCAGCTTAACTTTGGTCTGACTCTCGAACTGCGGATCTGGGTGTTTGATGCTGACGATAGCGGTCAACCCCTCGCGCACATCGTCGCCGGAGAAGTTGGGGTCCTTATCCTTGAGCAGATTTGCCTTGCGGGCGTAGTCGTTGATCGTGCGGGTCAGCCCGGAGCGTAATCCAGTCAGGTGCGTGCCGCCGTCCACGGTATGAATGGTATTAGCGAAAGAATAGACCGACTCGGCGTAGACCTCGGAATACTGCAGCGCCACCTCGATGCCCAAGCCGTTCACTTGCCGTTCGGCATACACCACGTCGTGGAGGACAGCCCGGTTGCGGTTAAGATAACGCACGAACGACTCGAGGCCTCCCTCGAAGTAGAACGTCATCTGGCGGGGGAAGGGTTGCTTACGCTCGTCCACCAACCGGATGGTGACGCCTCGGGTGACGAAGGCCATCTCCCGCATGCGCTGTGTCAGCGTCTCAAAGCGAAAGTCTACGTCCTTAAAGATGGTAGGGTCGAAGCGGAACGTAACCTGGGTGCCCTGCCCTTTCGCCTTGCTTACGTTCTTCACCGGCGCCACCGGCACGCCGCGCTCATACCGTTGATAGTGACGTCGCCCATCGCGGGGATCGTCCACCACGACCTCCAGCCACTCAGAAAGGGCGTTGACCGCCGATACACCCACCCCATGCAGTCCGCCGGAGACCTTGTAGCCGCCGCCGCCGAACTTGGCCCCGGAGTGGAGGACGGTCATGACCAACTCCAGGGTCGAGATTTTTTTCTCGGGATGCGGAGCGGTGGGTATGCCCCGTCCGTTGTCCGTCACCGTCACGCCGGAGTCGGGGTGGATGGTGATCTCGATCCTATCACAGACTCCAGCCAGGGCTTCGTCCACAGCGTTATCCACCACCTCATAGACCAGGTGATGCAACGCCTTGACATCTGTGCCGCCGACGTACATGCCAGGCCGGCGACGAACTGCCTCCAGCCCCTCCAGAACCTGTACGTCCGCTGCCCCGTACTGTTCAACTCCATCAATACCCTGTTCTTTTCCTGCCATTCTTAACTCCTAAGTTCTCGCTGAAGCCTGGGTCGCCCCCGGTAGTTGTCCTGTCCACTCCTGGTAGAACACGAAGACAGCCGCCGTCAGCCCCGTGGCGATGCAACCGTTACCCAGAACGCCAACCAATAGCGACCAGGAATCGCCAGGTGGGAGCGACCAGGCATAACCTAATCCCTCATAGATGACCATCACGAGTAAGACCAACCCTGCCACGGAGGGGAACCGTGTATGCATCAGCACAACGCTCTCCCAGGTGGCCCGCAACAGCCCGCGTTCTCCGAGCACCACGCCAGGGATGACAAACAGCAGATGTAGAGAGATGTAACTGCCCAGCCCCATACTAAACATCCAGACCAAGAGACCCAATGACGGTGCAATTGCTGTGACCGTCCCGACCAACAGCATCCAGAGCGGAGCAAGCATCATACCAGCCGCCAGTAGGCCAGCGGCAAACAGGAAGACACGGATGAGTTTCCCCACCCCACCGCTCAACCTGAGGGCTTGCTCCGTCCCTTCGGCCGCAGACGTCCCGTCCGCGCTCAGGGCAGACTCTTGCTCGTTGGGGGAGCGCATAGCGCGGACCCGACAAGCCAGACTGTCCAGATACAGGAACCCCAACAGCAAGCCGATGGGGACCAGTACTACCCCCCAGGCTATCAGCGTCAGCACGCTCGTGACCACAAGTACGTGTGGCTCACCCAGCGGCGATACCACCCCTGGCGCGTGGCGGGCCAGCAGGCTGGGCACGTTGAGCAGCGGCAGCGCACTGAGGAGCGAAAGCAGGTTGAATCGCTCGCCAAACTGTTCCACCAGTTGTGCAAACAGCGCAATCTGACGGGCCGTTATCTGGTCGGATGTGGGCTGCGCCAGCAGGAGGGCGACGACCCCCTCCAACAGTGGAGCCACCGAAAGCCGCGGCCCCAGCCACAAGAACAGGTCGAGCAGCACCGGCAGTATTATCAGCCACAGATTCCGGCCCACCATCTCGAATCCGGCCGTCAAACAGCCGATCACCCCCAACGGGCGTGCCGTCTCGTCTTTCGTCGTCGCGTCCATGGCCTCCGTATTCTACCACAGGTTGGGGGAGGGGAAAACCTGGAGCCGATGCCCCCCTGTTAAAAGGATCTCCGCGGTGAGAATCTACTGCGCTGCTTTCAGAATCCGCCCCACCAATTGGCTGCCCAGGATGGCCAGCCCGTCGGTGGGTAAGTAACGCGCGGCGGTGTCCTCGAAGAGCACCCGCGCCTGCGAGGGAAACTCCTCATCCCCCTCCCAGTACACGAGCCCCAAGTGCACTCGCGGCAGCACGGTGAAAGCGTAGCCAGCGTCACCTATTGCCAGTGGCTCGCCGCCTAACGCCTCAGCAGCGCGGCGAAAGGCCTCGATGCCGCCCTGTAGCTCGCGCACCAGCCGGTCGCCGGAGTAGCCCTGAAATGCCTGGACGTAGAACATCCCGGCGGGGAGCTCGCGGAAGCCGATCCAACGGCTCGAAGGGGTCGTGCCGTCGGCGGTGACCAGGTAGGTGAGGATGAGGCTCTGGGTAAAGGAGGAGAGTTCCTTGTCAGTATCGGCGCGCCGGACGGCAAAGTCGTCAGCGAAGATGACGTACTCTTCCCAGAAGAAGGTGAGGCGAAAATTGCCGTCCGCGTCCCTTTCGCAGCCGCTGCGCAGTGCCAGTTTGCCCGGCTTGATGCGACTCAACGCCGCCTGTGCCTCCTCGACTACCGGGGCCAGCCGGTCGAACCACTCGCGAAGTTGGGGAGCAGGTTTACCTTGCTGCAACGTGCTCCTCCAATTCACCGATCAACCTCAGGAACTCATCCCACTCCTCGCGGAAGAAGTGGACGGTGACGGTGCCCAGTTCCAGGTGGTAGGTCGTCTCGCCGTCGGGCTCCTCGGCCTGCCACAAGCTAAAGTTCTCGCTTTCGGTCAGGATTTCGATGGCGGGTTCTTCCATGCGTTTGCCTCCTTGAGGTGCGACGCACCTATATCAAGCCAGCAGCCGCAACAGCGTAGTGGGGCGCAGCGCCAGGCAGGGCGACTTGTGACCGACGATGATGTAGCCGATGAGCAGCGCCAGTTCACCATCCCGTCGCAGCCGGCGGAAGACACGGTTGAGCAAGCGCGGAGTGCTCAGCGCCAGCCGCAGGATGCGCGCCGCCCGGTGGTCGGCCCCGTAGCGGGCCTCGAGCGCCTGGCTGTAGGGAGCCAGCGCCCGCGCCGAAAAGTCGCCTGCCTCCAGCGCGGCCAGCGCGTTGGCGGCCGCCAGTTCGCCGCTCTCCATCGCCGTCGCGATGCCCTCCCCCGAAAGGGGATTCACCAGCCCGGCCGCGTCGCCGGCCACCAGCATCCGCTCGGCGTGGGTGCGCGTGGAGCCCAACCGCGCGCGCAGCGGGTGGCCGCGCACCGGGCCGGCAGGTTCCGCCCGCGCCAGCCGCCCCTCCGTGGCCGTGGGATCAGCCACGAAGCGGGCCAGCACCTCCCGCAAACTGACCCTGCCCTGCCGCGCCTGTCGGGTATAGGTAGCCGTGCCGACGTTGACCCGCCCGTCCCCCAGCGGGAACAGCCAGGTGTAGTACGGTAGGATAGGCTGCTCGAAATGGATCTCCATCCGCTCTTCCGGGCCCACGTCACCAACGAAATACTGTCGTACTGCCACCAACTCCGCCGGGCCACTCGGTAAGCCAAGCCGGCGCGTGATGGGTGCCCGGCTGCCGTCGGACAGAATGACCAGTTGCGCAGTCACCTCTCTTCCATCAGCAAGCACACGCACACTGTTAGCAATCCGCTCTACGGCTATGACTCGCGTATTCTCCATCAACTGAGCCCCGGCCTCGACCGCTGCCTGAACCAGTCGCTCATCCAGCATTCGCCTGGGGATGAGTCGTCCATAACAGTAGTCATCGCCCATGTCAGGCCGACCGTCGAGCACCTGCCCATCGGGGGAGCTAAGCCGCAGTGCACTAGGTTGGTGGAATTGTGTAGCCCAGCCGCCCAGTCCAAGCCGGTCCAGCACAGCCAGCCCACGGCCGATGACACCGTCACCGCAGGGCTTGTCGCGAGGGAAGGTGGCTTGGTCGAACAGCACGACTTGAACACCAGCAATGGCTAGCCAATAGGCCGCCAGTGACCCAGCAGGCCCTGCTCCTACAATAGCAGCATCAAACTTCATCTGTTTCCCTCCTAACCAAGCGGTTGACCTCCAAAGTCATTTGACATATACCAGATTCATTGGTAAAATCACATAAAGATTCACGATCCCAGGATGCAATCAAATTCGGCGTGACGGTGACATCGCCCAGCAGGTATCGCTGTGTCTGCCCAAGGCACTAAGTGATTGGAGTATTGTGGCTACTCCAGCATATGCTGGGATGAGAGGAAGGTGCTCAATGAATGCCAGCGATAACGATGTCGGCCTTGCAAATCATAGTTCAACTGAAGATAGCCAACTCCCACCTTACTCTTTCCCCCTTCTTAACCTACTGGACAGAGTTCCACTTCCTTCTATAGCGACCTATGCAGCTGTTGCGCTTATTTCCTATCTTATCTATCTTGGCCTAGCCCTCTCTACGGGGGTGTTTGTTAGAGCGACGACTTCATTTATGCATCTAGAGCAGATTGCATTCAGCGTTGCTATCTTTACTGGTCTCTCTTTGATTAAGTCAGTCTCCCTGGCATTTGACAGAGCATTTGCCAAGTCAAGAGTTTACTTTGATGTTGACCCTGCTGTATACATCAAGATAGTCAGAGATGCAAGAAGATTGATGGCTAGTTGGTATAGTTTCCTAATGCTGATTCCAGCTACAATCATGTCTTCAATTGCTGCTTGGGCTGTAAGCCTCAATATGCCTGACGCACTTTTTCCTGTTTCTGGATCCTCGCCAGTGTTTGTTTACCATGCCTTTATTTTCTTTTCGGCATTTTGTTTGTATTGTCTGTGTTCTATAGGATTTTGGTTTCTACTGGTAGCAACAAACTTGTTCGGGAAACTTGAGAACTATGAATTGCGGCTTCGGGCCCTACGGACAAGTTCGCAGTTATATGAGTTACCTGGTGTGATGCTCAGGGCAACGACCTATCTCTTCATAATTATGGGCATTTGCTTGCTTCCTTTGACTCACCTAGTATTCCAGTATAGGCAGTTTGAGGTAGTGCTATGGGCTGGCTCTATTGGATTGGGTGGTGTGTATGTTGCTCTGCTGACCCTTACAGCTATGACACAGTTTTCATTCCACCGCCTGATTCTTAGAGCCAAATACCGCAGGCTGGATGAGATCAGCGATGCTTTTGAAAGAATTCAGGCAAGGATCGAAGCATTCCCAGATGGCTTTTCGAAGGGTGAAGCTGGTTTCCGGGAGTTGAATGAGTTCATGAATCTTAATGCGTATTTTCGTGAAGTGTATCAGGAAACAAACCAAACCATTCCAGAGTGGTCCTTTGACCTGCGAAATTTGGGTCAATTGGCTGTATCAGGACTTATTCCGCTAGCCTCGTTTGTCAGCATGGTAATGGCACTGTTTAATAGCTGAAACCCGATCCTTCTGAGCCTGTCCGGAAAGGCGGGAACGAAGTTCCATCTGAGACTCAGTGCCCACCCGTCGAATCAGCACTGGGACAGCCCCGAGCCGTTCCTGCACGCGCAGGAAGAGATGTGCTCCTCTATTGCCTCGCTGATGCAACTCAAGTATCTACAGGTTGCGATCCCGACTGTGCTCGTATCCGGCTGCTTCGACAACTACTATCAATGCGGGCTCGTCTAGATGACCTCGACAGCGAGTCTACCCGTCGTCCTCGCCGGTCGAATCCGAGCCTTCTTCATCCTCTCGACTCTCGCCTTCCATCGAGCTTTCGATATCCCGTGCCATCCTCTCCTGCAGTCGGCACCAGGCCACCCCGCACGCTCGCCTGAGCAATCCTGGTTTGGACGGCGCTGCTTCTTCCTCCAGCTCGGCGAAGGGGTCACGGTCGTAGAGACGGCAAAAGACGTAACGCCCCACGACACGCAAGGTCGCAAGAACCGGGGCCGCGAGCAGCATCCCCAGGATGCCGGCCAGGCTGCCGCCGACGATGATGCCGATCAGCACTACCAGTGGGTGCAGGTTGAGGCTGCGGCCCAGTATCCGGGGCACGAGCAGGTTTCCCTCGATTTGTTGAATCACGACGTACAGTCCAACGACCAGCATCGCGAACCAAAAGTTGCTCAACGGCAGAAAGCTGGATCCCTGGAACAGGGCTACCAGCGCCGCCGGTATCAGTGCGATGATCGGCCCGACGTTGGGCACGAACTCCGTCACCCCCGCGATTAGCCCCATCACCACCGCGTAGGGCAGCCCGATGACCGTGCAGACCACGGTCGTGATGAGGATCATCGCCCCACCCAGTAGCAATTGGCCGCGCAGGAAAGCGTTCCACACGTCCGTGATCTGCTGGCGCATGAGCACAAAGTCGTCGCGATAGCCAGGAGGGACCAGGTCGTCCAGTTGCTCGATGAAGCGGTCGGCGTCCTTGACCAGGTAGAAGGTAATCATCAGGATGATGATCAGCCAGAAAGCTCCCGAAGCGAGGTTAAGCACGACGTCGAGGGTCCCTTGCGCGACCGAACTCACAAAAGAGCGCAGCATGGCGCTTATTTCCTCGAACACGTCACTCAGGTCTAGAGAATATCCCCAGATTTCCACAGGCCGATCGAGAAAGTCGCCGATGTCGGTGATGACGCGAATAAAGTCAATCTGTACCGAGTTTACGGCCCGCCGGATGCTCGGGACGACGGTCACCGGCGCAGCCACCACCCCCAGCATCCCCAGGATCAGGATCAAGAAGATGAGGCCGGTGGCCAATCCGCGTGAAAGACGGAGACGGTTGGTGAGAAAATCGGCGATGGGATCGAGGATAAAGGCCAGCAGAAACGCGATCACCAGCGGGGGGATGACGTCACGAAAGCGGTAAATCACCAACGCCAGCAGCACCAGAATAACCAGGACAACAGTACGCTTGATAGAGGAACTCCAGCGACGGACCGGCTCAGTCATCGGATTATGCCTCCAGCTCTATCCCCGCACCTGCACCATCCACGGGGCCAGCGCCCACACACGCTCGCGGGCCAGGTCTCGCAGTGCATCAAACAGCGCCATCAGGCCCCCATCCCCGGCCCTGCCCCCTACGAGAGGAAAGGGAGATGGAAGCAGTTCGTGCCGGGGCGGGCTTACCTGCACCACCGTGTACTCCCGCTCCGGCTTGAGGCCGGCTAACTCTTTGGCCAGCGCCAACGCCGTCTCAAAATCGCCCAATTCGTCCACCAGCCCAATCTCGCGAGCCTGTGCGCCAGTCCACACCCGGCCGCGGGCAATCTCCTCCACCTGTTCCTCTGTCATCCCGCGCCCCTCGGCCACGCGCGCCTTGAAACGGGCATAACCCTCGCCCAGGTCACGACGCACCCGGGCACGCTCCTCCTCGCTGAAAGGGGCCATCTCGGAATAGAGGCCGGCCATCGCGCCCCGCTGCACCGATTCACGACCGACGCCCAGCTTTCCGTACAGGTCCGCGACGACGAACTTGCCACCCCAGATGCCGATGGAGCCGGTCAGCGTGGTCGGGCGGGCGACGATGCGGTTAGCTGGCGCAGAGACGTAGTAGCCGCCCGAGGTGGCCCGCCCCCCCATCAGCACGACCACCGGTTTGCGCTCCCGCAGGCGGCGCACCTCGCGGCAGATCAGGTCGGAGGCCAGCGCGGAGCCACCGGGCGTTTCGACGTGGAAGATGACGGCCACGATGCGCTCGTCGGCCTCGGCGCGGCGTAGCGCCCGCACGATCGTCTCCGCCCCGGCCTGCATCTCGATGAAGGGAAGCGGCACCGGCACGGGTACGCGGCGGCTACGGCCCGGCACAATCGTCCCCTCCAACGAAACCACGCCGATGGCCTGGCGAGTGGTCCACCTGAGCGGCTGACGAAGCCAACGGGAGGCATCTCGCCAGGTGAGCAGCGCGGCGGCGTCTTCGCCGTTCCCCTTACCCTCGCGCGCAACTGCAGGACCTGTCCTGAGCGTGGACTGGACGTCCGTAGCCGAACGGAAGTATGCCGCCAACTCGTCCTCGTAGAGCACCGCGTCGGCCAGCCCCGCCTCGACCGCCTCGGCGGGCGCAAGCGGCATGGAGTCAATCAGTTCGCGCACTCGCGCCGGGTCGAGCCCGCGCCCCTCGGCGATGGCGGCGACGATCTCGTCGAAGAGGGAGTCGAGGACGGCGTCCAGCATCTCCCGGTGCGGCTCGCTCATGGTCGAGCGGCGGAAGGTATCGGGTGAGACTTTGTACTCGGCAATGGCCTCAAGGTCGGCCTCCACCCCTGCCAGCGCCAGGGCGTCCTTGAGGAACATCGGTTCGGCCTGCAGCCCCAGCGCAAAGAGACGGCCGGATTGAGGAAGGATGACCTCATCGCAGGCCGAGGCGAGGTAATAGTCCCAGGTGCCGGCACTGGGAAGCCAGGCGATCAGCCGCTTGCCTTTGGCGCGCAGGCCGAGCAGCATGCGGCGCAGGCTGTAGATCGTGGACGACCCGGCTCGCAGCGTGTCGAAGCGCAACACCACGCCCTGGACGCACCGGTCGTCACCGATCATTTTCATCATTGTCCGCATGTGCTCCAGGCTGACCACGGGAGGAAAAAGCGGCAGACGGTTAAAAGGAAAGGGCAGCGGATCGCGCCTGGCCGTCCGCTCCGGGTAGTCACCACGGATGGGCAACACGACGTAGTCGAGCCTCTTGCGGCGTAAGGAGCGCAGGAGGTTGCGAGCTGCCAATGCGGTGTTGCGCAGGAGATCACGTGGTGTCACTGTGCTGCGTCCTTGGCTGTCAGTAGTCCCAACAATCCATCGGGATACAATGGAAGGCCATCCTTCTGAAATTCGCGCAGAGGTATCCAGCGTGCTGTCAAGGTTTCACTCTCCTCGTGCACCTCAAAGGTTTCTCGTTCGTAGAAGGGCTGATCGGCCAAGGTCACCTCGTAGAGCAGGACGATCTCGTGGCCGCGTTCGCCGTTGCAGGTAAAGATGTTCTCCGTGGTAGCCAGGTAGCGCGCTCTGGCAAGTTCGACGCCCAGCTCCTCGCGGAACTCGCGCCGGAGCGCCTCCTGGCCGCGCTCCCCGAACTCGATACCGCCGCCAAGAGGCCGGTAGTAGGTCTCGTCTTTGACGTGGTCGTATGCCTCGAAGACCAGGATTTCATCGCCGCGCCAGACGATGCCCAGCGCCAATGGCCGGATTTGTTTGTCGTTCATTGATCTCACACCAGTCGCAGCCCCGGCACGACGTCCAGGTCCCAGCCGGCCTGCTGGCCCGCGACAAAGTGCCGATGAGCGCAGGCGCCCACCATCGCCGCGTTGTCAGTGCAGAGGATGGGCGGCGGGTAGTAGACCGGGACGCCGACCCGCTCGGCGGTCGTGGTTCGCAGCGCCTGGTTGGCCGAGACACCCCCGCAGAGCAACACGGCTGTGGCATCGAACTCCTCGGCCGCCCGCGCCGTCTTGACCGATAGCACGTCCACCACCGCTGCCTGGAAACTGGCCGCCAGGTTGGCCAGCAGGTGGCCCTGGGGCGGATCGCTGTATTCCTCCACCACGCGCAGCACGGCGGTCTTGAGCCCGCTGAAGCTGAAATCACAACTATCATCCAGCCAGGCGCGGGGGAAGCGGAAGGCCGACGGATCGCCTTCCTGGGCCGCTTCCTGTATCGCCGGCCCGCCAGGGTAAGGGAGCCCCAGCAACCGGCCTACCTTGTCGAAGGCCTCGCCCGCCGCGTCGTCGAGCGTGCCGCCCAGGTACTCGTATTGGCCGTGACCACGCATCAGGATCAGTTCGGTGTGGCCGCCGGAGACGATGAGCGCCAACAGTGGGAACTCCAGCCCCACCCCAGTTCCCCCCGCAAGCAGGGGGGGAGTTGCCGCGTCCTCGCTTTCCATCTCCAACCAATGGGCGTAGATGTGCGCCTCCAGGTGGTTGACTCCCACCAACGGCAGCCCACGCCCCAGCGCGATTCCCTTGGCGGCGTTGACCCCGACCAGAAGAGAGCCTGCCAGCCCCGGCCCGTAGGTCACGGCCACAGCGTCCAGGTCGTCGAAGCCAAGGTGGGCCCCTCTCATAGCCCGTTCGATCACGGGCACGATGACTTCGATGTGGGCGCGGGAGGCAATCTCGGGGAAGACGCCGCCGTAGCGAGCGTGCAGCTCAACCTGGGAGGCAACGACGTTGGATAGAATATGCCGCCCACCCTCAACCACGGCGGCGGCGGTCTCGTCGCAGGAGGTTTCGATGGCGAGGATGCGGGTCATAGCCATCACTCACTCCACCAGGCCCAGGTAGAGCTTCAGAGCCGTCTCAACGTCAGACATCCGTTCGCTTCGCAGAACCGACAGTCTTCGCAGCAAGCGTTCCTTGGCCGCCGTTCGTATCTGACCACCCAGCAGGAGTGAGTCACGCTTCAAACCGGTATCCTCCCGGGTCAGTAAGACATTGATGGGAAACCTGCGACCTGCTAAACTGCTGGTGAACGGCACTACACAGACAGTCGGCGCGTGCTTATTCGTAACATCGTTGCTGATTACCAGACAAGGACGAAGCCCCCGCTGTTCGCTGCCACGTACTGGGTTCAGATCTACAAGCCAAATGTCGCCCCGTTTCACTCCCACCATGGCCACTCAGCCTCCTCTGGAAAGACTTGGGCCATATCAGGTTGCGCCCATAGTCCTTCCTCGGCCAGAGCGACCTCAGCCCGGCGCTCCTGTTCAGACATTGTCAGATATGCTGCTTCAAGTTCACGCAGGAGATGCCCTGCCTCAGCGGGTTTAGCGGGCATAGGTACGATACGAACGAGCAACCGCTGCCCCCAGTCCTCTGGGAGGGAGCGCATAAGCATTATATGGGTACCATCCACCACTGTCGCCTCTGTCACTATTTCTTTCATCTCTTTATCTCCACTACCAACTCCTTCGGGAAATCGGTCAGGTTGTGAACCACGCCATCAGGGTCAATCCAGATCACGTCCTCGATGCGGATGCCAAAGCCCCGATCTGGATAATACAATCCCGGCTCGCAGGTAAAGATATGACCCGGTTTGAGCACATCGGTGTTGGTGGATACGTCGCTGAAGCGCGGTTCCTCGTGGATCGCCAGCCCCACCCCGTGGCCCAAACTGTGCACATAGCCGACCTCGGTCTTGGTGTCGCTGGCAATGGTGGGGTGACCACGGCTCTCGAAGAACTCGCACGTCATCTGCTGGTAGCGCCGCGTCTCCGTTCCCACCTCGTAGGCGGCGATGATCTTCTCCACACATTCATACACGTCCTGGTAAGCTTTCTCGACTTCCGGGGGTGCATAGCCCAGGCAGAAGGTACGGGTCATATCGAAGAAGTAGCCGCCGCCAGCCTCGCAGGGGAAGATATCAAAGACGATGGTCTGGCCCAACGTGACCACGTCCCCGGGACGGCCCTTGCTGTGGGGGATGCCCGCGTCGCGCCCGATGGCAAAGATAAAGCCCTCAGGGTCCTCCAATCGCTGCTCGGCGATGAAGTGGTTGATCTCTTCGTGCACCCGCCCGATGGTCAGCGGAGTGGAATCGGCCTGTACCAGCACTTTATCCTTCACCCGGTGCGACTTTAGAAACTCGACGGTACAGGCCACGATCGCGCCGGTGCGCCGACCTATCTCCTGGATGCGCTCGGCCTCGACAGCGTCCTTGGTGGCGCGGGCGGCGTCAATCAGCGTCACGTCAAAGTCACCGTAGACCTCGACGCCTTCCAGTTGTGCGTTCAGCGCGTTGAGCAGCACCCAGGCGCGTCCATGATCGGCCAGTCCATAGAAGCCCACCCGGCCGCTCACATCCAGGTCGGCAAACACCCGGCGGTGCAATTCGACGGTGGCGGCCAGTTGGTCGCCCGTCTCGCGGAGGATGCTCGTGAAATCATACTTACCCAGGTTCACGATGGCGAGCCCGCTGGCGATGGCCTCCTCCCGTTCCATCGGCGAGCATAGGAGCACAGGCTCCTCGCCCCGCTTCTTGAGCACCCATCCGCGCGTGAGTCCTGCGCCTTTGACCATGTAGTACATGGCGGGGTTACCGTGCACGGCCCCCACGACGAGGGCTGCGTCCAGCCCGCGTTCTTCCATCAGGTGGTCCAAGTCTTGCTTCATAGTCTCCTTCACGTCAATGTGTATATCGTCAGGGGCGGATCAATTCGATCCAGCCACCGGGAAAATCCACTCGTCAGAATACTGGGCGAACATCTCTTCGACCGTCTACGCTTATCCCCGTCTCTCTTCATCCATCAGCCTCCCCCCTCGTTACCGCTGTGACAACCCTTAGCAATTCTCGCTCCTCCTCCACCAAAACCGTGCGCGGATCAAGCACCAGCCGATCCTCCTCGATGCGGGCGATGACTGGCGGCTCGGCGACCCGCAACACAGCCGCCAGCCGGTCGGGGCTCTCCACGGCCAGTGCGACCAGCTTTGTGGGTAGAGTTTCGCCAGGCAGGCTGCCCCCACCGACGGTAGATTCTCCATTCACGATCTCGGCCGGGATGCCAGCACGCCGCAGCACGCGCCGCCACCGTCGCGCTCGCCGCTCGATTTCCACCAGGGGCGCAGCAATCATCCGCCAGACCGGCACCTGCTCGGTGGCTTCGTCTTTCAAGTAGTGCAGCAGTGTCGCTTGCAATGCGGCCAGGCAGAGCTTGTCGGCTCGCAGCGCGCGGGCCAGCGGGTGGCGCTTGAGCGGCTCCACGTACTTTGCCTGTCCAGCGATGATGCCAGCCTGCGGGCCACCCAGCAGCTTGTCGCCGCTGAAACAGATGACCGCTGCCCCTGCCGCGACGCTCTCCTGTACCATCGGCTCGTGCGCCAACCCAAACTGGGCCGTATCGAGCAGCGCGCCGCTCCCCAGGTCGTCCATCACCGGCAGGTTGTGCTCTGCGCCCAGCGCCACCAGTTCGGGCAAGGATGGCTCAGTGGTGAAGCCCACGATACAGAAATTGGAATGGTGCGCCCGCAGGATGAGCGCCACGCCCTCGTGTGACTCCAGTGCCGCCGCGTAGTCGCGCCGGTGGGTGCGATTGGTCGTGCCGACTTCGATCAGCCGTGCCCCACTCTGCGCCATTACGTCGGGCACGCGGAAGCCGCCGCCGATCTCTACCAGTTGTCCCCGCGAGACGATCACACCCCGGCCCTGCGCTAGCCCGGTCAGTGCCAGGAGCACCGCTCCGGCGTTGTTGTTGACCACCAGCGCGGCCTCGGCCCCAGTCAGTTCACACAGCAGCCGCTCGACGTGGATCGTGCGGTGGCCGCGCCGCCCTTCCTGCAGGTCATACTCCAGCGTGGAGTAGCCCCGGCTGACCGCCTCCATCGCCATCCACGCAGCGGCTGAGAGGGGGGCTCGCCCCAGGTTGGTGTGGATAATGACGCCGGTGGCGTTGACGACCGCGCGCAGCGTCGGGGTCAACCGCTTCTGTAAACAAGCACCTGCCCGCGCCACCAGCGCCACGACGCCCGGCACGTCCGCCCCGGCCCGTACATCATTGCGTACTGCATCGAGCGTCTTGCGTAGTGCGGCCACTGTCTGGCGGTGGCCGTAGGTAACGATCAACTCCTGCACGGCCTCCTCGCCGAGCAGCCGGTCCACACCAGGCAGTTGGCGCAATTTCTCGTTGCTCATTCGTCACGTCACCCATGCCCCTATCTACTGCCTCCAGGAAGCGACACAGTTGGGCCTCCAACGAGGGAGTATCACGGTTCAAGACCTCGGAGGTTTTTGTAAACCTCCGAGGTCTGTCCCTCTGTATAAAGTTCTATCGCGGGAACAGCCAGCCCAGCAGCCGTCTACACTATGCCAGGATGCTCTGGAGCCGCATCGCGAGTGACATATCCCCGCTGACCTTGATCTTGCCCTGCATAAACGCACTGACGGCGTTCAGGTCGCCGCTGGCCATCGCGACAAAGTCCTGGGCATCCATGGCGAGAGTCGTAGTGGGAGAGGTGGTTTCACCCTCCTCAAGTGTCGCCTCC
>CAZMOT010000077.1:0-17109 GCA_964568065.1 uncultured Anaerolineales bacterium | reverse complement strand
GGGGCAAGGGGCTCTTTGTCGGCATCGTGCTCAAGCCGCAGGCCGGGGGAGCCCGCCGCTTCTGCGAAGCGCTGAAAGAGCGGGGTGTGCTGGCCAAGGATACCCACGGAACCGTCATCCGCCTGGCCCCTCCCCTGGTCATCACGAAACAGGAACTGGGCTGGATGCTGGAGCAGCTCGCCGAGGTCCTGGCTATGTCATAGGTCCATTCTCGACGTAATGCCCAGACTTCCGCAGTCTCATTCAGGTGACATTTCTCCTGTCACCTCATCTTCCTGCCTCCCCTGCCCCTCCGCCAGGCTACGGCCGGTTGGGGTAGAAGTCAATCACCCTTTGCCCGTCCACGTAGGTTTCCGCTGCCACCCGTCCCCTGACGGCCTCGGGCACGAGTGTCGCGCCGGTGGTCTGCGCCACCGCCTGCGTCAGCGTCTCCAACGGCATGGCCAGGCCGATCAGCGTGCGCGAGTCGTCGAAGTAGGGAGGCCGCACCGCATCAGGCACAAGAGTCCAGTTCCCCTGAGCCGCATCCCAGACGTAGGCGTAAGACTCGTAAGCACCTGTGGCGGTATTATAGCTGACCCCTATCACGGCATCGTCTGCCAGGTCAGGATTGATGCGGGCCGAGCCTGGTGGACGACCGGTGGCCGTATTACCGTCCACGTCCAAGGCAAAGATCCAGTTCATATACACCGCCGGTGGGTCGGGGACTGGTTCGTGGAGCGCAACCCACAGCAATATCTCGCCCTCACCGACCCAGCCGGCCATTCCCACCGGCACCCCTTCGGTGGGCTGAAGCACGACCCGCAGATCGGGCGCTATGCTGGCAGCGCGGATGTCCACGCCAGCGGGAACCCCTTCGACCGGCGTACCGCTTTCGTAGGTGCCCACGTCGCCCTGGGGGTCGGCAGGCGGGGGAGCGATGCTCTCAGGCGTCGGCGTGGCGACCGGGACAGCGGTGGGTGACAGTACAGGCGCAGCCGTCGGAGTGCAGGAGACGACGTGCACGATACCATTGGCTGTCTGGCTGGAGTCGAGCTGGGTGGCCGTAACGATATAGTCGCCAGGGACATCACCGGCGGTGAAGAGCCCGCTCTCGCTGACGACGCCACCCGTGGCCTCCCACACTACCTCGACGTCGCTGGCAACGAATTGCTGTTGCTCGCCGGGGCACAAGCTGGCCTCGTCGGGGCTGATCGTCAGAGGGGGGTTCATTTGTGATAGGAGCCCCCCACACGCGCGCAGGATGGTGATAAGCGCCACGATCGCCAGGATCACGATCAAGCTGATGGTGATCCAGAATAGGATCCCACGTGCTCTGTCGCTCAACATGCCTCTCTCGTCAAACATGCTGCCTCCTCAGCGTATAGTCGTTGTACATAACGGGCGTGCGCTCGAACCGCAGCCTCGCCACCCGCCGGGTTCCCGGCCCGATGGTGGCTCCTTCCCCAATGCGCCGCCCGCACACCCACACAATCTCATCACCCGTCACGAGCAGCGGCACGCGGTCGCGCCAGGCGCGCGGAATCTTGAGGTTGATCATGAATGCACTCAATTTGACGCCGTGCCCCTGCATCCCCTGAGGCCGGAAGCGATCCCCCCGCCGGCGGGGACGCAGCACCAGTGGGTCGGCAAGCGCATCCGCGTCGAAGTGAGCCGTCCAGGGATCGGGGTTGGCTGCTATCTGGGCCGTGTCCCACTCGTCCCCCGAACTGGCACAGTTCGTCACTTCCGCCTGCAACACCCATTCCGACTGTGGGCCTGCCCTGAACGAGGCCGAGGGAGCCGAAGGGAGCAGCGTCGTGCCGGGCACCTGCACGGGAATCGGCTCGACGCTCCACAGCAGCGGCTCGTCAGGTGGCGGGCCAGCCTCGCCCGCGTCGTCCACAGTCAGCGTGTCGTAACCGACCGTGAGTGCCAGACCCATCGGCAGCGTGGCCTGTGCACCGGTCTCCCCCCTCAGTCCCACCTGCCGGGCGTTCTCCACGTGAACAAAGTCCACGTCGCGCAGGCTCCTGCGCAACCGGTAGGTCGCCTGGCGCAGAGTAGCGCGCTGCAAGGCCACCGGCAACGCTCGCCATGACACCCGGTCGAGGACGATGGTCTCCTCCCGTTCGTCCCGTATTACTTCGGCCCATGCTTGCTCCCGCAGTTGAGTCAGCAATTCATAGTCGGCAGCGACCACGGCGGCGGTGTGGCGCAGGCGAGCGCGGACCTTGGGGTTGTAGCCCTCCAGCAGCGGCAACAACTCGTGGCGCAGACGGTTGCGGAAATGCGTGGTATCCAGGTTCGAGCAGTCGAAGCGTGGTCTGAAACCCTGGTCGGCGCAGTATCGCTCGATCTCGGAGCGAGGGACTTCCAGGAGGGGGCGGATGAGCGAGATGCTGGTTGCTGGCTGCTGCAGAAAGGGTTCGAGCAGCCGGTAATCTGTGATAGAAGTGATGGGCAGCATACCACGCAACCCCGCCAATCCGGACCCCCGTAGAAAGTGCATCAACACCGTCTCGGCCTGGTCGTCGGCATTGTGACCCACCGCGACCTTGTGCATACCTGTCGCGCCAGCCACTCGTGCCAGGAACGCATAGCGCACGCGCCGCGCCGCTTCCTCGAAGGCCAGCCGCTGTTCGCGGGCCAGTGCTGGCACGTCTTGCTTCTCGACTGTGACCGGCAGATTCCACTCGGCGGCGAGCGCAGCCACAAACTCGGCGTCGGCGTCGGCCTCTGCACCGCGCGCACTGTGGTTCAAGTGGGCCACGTGCAGCCGCAGGCGATACTCCTCGCGCAGGCGCAGCAGGACGTGGAGCAGGCACAGTGAATCCGGGCCGCCGGAGACGCCGACGACCACGCCATCGCCGGGGGCGAGCAGACCGTATGTCTCGATTGTGCGCCGGACTTGCTTCAGGACGTCAGCCAAATGCTATGTCACTTTGTGCACGCGGTCACCGACCCGTGCCCTGGACTGGGTCTTTATTCCCACGTTGTCGCCGGGACCGGCCTCACTCACATCCTGGTGCATGACCTGCATCGAGGTGATCTCCTGCTCAAAGTCGGTCTTGTGCCCCAGGACGTGAATGCGGTCGCCCACGGCGAGTCTGTCCGTCAGTTCGATCCCGGCAACGCCGATCTTGCCGAACCAGTGGGTCACTTTGCCGATAAGCTTCTCTGCCATTGTTGCCTATTCTCCTGATCTTGGCTGCTGGTCGTGCGGGCGACCGCGAGAGTCGCCTCTACAAACGGATCACCGTCCCGCAGTACTCGCAGGTGATCTCTTGCATACCGCGCACTATCTCGACGTCGAGGGTGGCACCGCAGGTGGTACACTTGGTCGGAGCAGCGCGGGCGGCCTCCACCACCGCCTCGTCCTTCGGCTGCGTGCGCTCTTTGGCGATCTCCCCCGACTTGACCCGGCCGATCAGCCCGACCCACTCCTCGTTGTCGGCGCCGTGCAGGCGGAGCGTGGCACCGCTCAAGTCAGCCTCGGGGGCAAAGAGCAGTTCCAGCATCTCCTTGTGCCCCAGGAACTTTTTCTTATCACTGGCCTTGACTTCCTCGACCTGTCCGATGGGTACGTCGAAGATGAGTTCCTGGACCGTCTCCTTTTCGGTGGTGATGAAGAGCACCTTCTTGGTGGCAACCTCTTCTTTCCGCTCGAAAATCAGCCGCCCGTCGGTGAGATAGAGCAAACCCTCCGGCCCTTCCTTCTCCCTCTCCATGTACTGGGCCTGGCAGGCCGTTATGGGATCCTCGGCCGGATAGAGCTGGAAACTGGCCTCGTCTATCTCATCGAGCAGCCAGCGAATCTGCTCCACCTGGGCGCGGGTCTGGTTCACGTTCTGCTGGAGCGGCTCGTATATCGCCTCGACCGCTGACTGAGCTGCACGCGCTTTGCTCTCCAACGTATCAATGGCGCTTCTGGCACGGGCCACCTGGGAGGCACTGCCGCTCATCGTCTGGCGCAGTGCGCTTTCGGCCGTGTCAGAATCTCGCTCCAGTTCCTGCGTGCGCCGGGTTATCTCGCGGGATACGCGGTCGTGCATCTCTTCCCACTGCTCAGACATCACGTTGACCTTGTTTTCCAGGAAACTGCGGAAAACGTAGCCCCGGGTGCGCAGTTCCTCGATCTCGGCCGGCAGCAGCGACAGGGCCATTTCGATGTCCGCCATCTCGTTGTGTGCGCTGGTTAGCAGCATTGACTCTTGCAGGTCACCGAACTGGTCTTGCAGGTTGTCCAGTTCGGCGCGAGTCTCTTCGCTCAACGTCCCTGCCGCTGCCATGCCGCTGACTGCTCGACTTTTCTGCACCCTGGTAGTGACAGAACGAGGGGGCGCCGGTGGCCTCTTAGGTTTTGACACCGGCCGCTTTTTCGCAGAAATCGAGGATTTCACTGTGGGCTTCTTGCTGGTGGGTTTCCTACTGGTTGGTTTCTTACTGCTCGGTTTCTTACTACTGGATTTCATTTTTTCACTCCTTCTCTTGTGTGCTGCTGGATTCCTCGTTTCGCATCGTATGGCGCAAGTATGCCTCCATAAAACCATCGAGCCGTCCATCGAGCACGGCTTGCACGTTGCCGGTCTCGTGGCTGGTGCGATGGTCTTTGACCATCTGATAAGGGTGCAACACGTAGGAGCGAATCTGGTTGCCCCAGCCCGCGTCCACGTGTTCTCCCTTTAACTCGGCGATCTCCGCGCGTTGCTTCTCCTCCTCCAACTGGAGCAGCCGTGCCCGCAGCACGCGCAGCGCCGTTTCCCGGTTCTGGGTCTGCGAACGCTCGTTCTGGCAGGAGACGACGATGCTGGTGGGGAGGTGGGTGATGCGCACTGCCGTTTCGTTTTTCTGCATGTGCTGACCGCCAGCCGACGAGGCGCGGAAAGTATCTATCTGCAGATCGTTCGGATCAATTGTCACCGAGACTTTGTCGCCGAGGTCGGGCCAGGCCTCGACCAGCGTGAATGAGGTGTGACGGCGATGGGCCGCGTCGAAGGGGGAGAGCCGCACCAACCGGTGTACCCCTCTTTCGGCGCGTAAGTAGCCGTAGGCGTAGGCACCGGAGACGGTGACGATAGCTCGCTTGATACCCGCTTCCTCGCCATGGAGCCGATCCACCACCTCGGCTTTGAATCCACTCGTCTCGGCCCAGCGCAAGTACATGCGCAACAGCATCTTGGCCCAGTCCTGGGCATCGGTACCACCAGCGCCAGCGTGGATGGCCAGGATGGCGTCGCCCCGATCGTGGAGACCGGAAAGGAGAAGATGGAACTCCAGCTTCTCTATCTCTTGCTCCAGTGCCTCTGTCTCGGCGGCCAGTTCGTCGCCCAGGTTTTCGTCATCCAGCGTGGCGAGCTCCAGCGCGTCCTGCACCTGCTGAGCCAGTTTGTTCCAGCGCTCCACCTCCTCTCCCAGGCTGGAGAGCCGCCGCATTGCCGCCTGTGCCGTCTCGGGGTCGTCCCAGAAGTCAGGGGCGCTGGCGCGCTTCTCCAGTTGCGTGATTTCCTGCTCTTTAGTGACCAGGTCAAAGACGCCTCCGGATGTGTTCCAGTTTTGCGCTCAAGGCCGTTAAACGGCTGCGAGTCTCTTCCATACCACCGTTCTCCTTGGATTGGCAAATTCGTGGACTCGGTAGATCCAAATTCTTGCCTTAGTAAGACTTGAAGTCTTCAGGTGTGACTCTACAGGCAGAATTGACTGGTTTTTCAAGCATTTTTGGTCAACGAAGCATCTCTTTAGACTTCCCAAGTCTAAAATCTGTATCTACTGAGACTGATAAGTTGGTGCGTTGGTGAGAGGCTGGTTCACCAGTCTGCCAATCTACCAATGTACAGCTTACCCAAACAATCCCTCCACAAATGCATCGGCGTCGAACAGGGCCAGATCTTCCATCTTTTCCCCCGTGCCGACGAAGCGTACCGGCAGCCCCAACTCGCGGGCGATGGCAAAGACCATTCCGCCTCTGGCGGTGGAATCCAACTTGGCCAGCACGACGCCGGTCACCTCTACCGCCTCCTGAAAGTGTCGCGCCTGCGATAGCGCGTTCTGGCCGGTGGTGGCGTCGAGCACCAGGAGCGTCTCGTGGGGCGCGCCCTCGACGTTCTTCGCCGCCACCTTTCGCACCTTTCGCAACTCGGCCATCAGGTTGTACTGCGTGTGCAGCCGCCCGGCAGTGTCGGCGATCAGCACGTCCATCCCCCGCGCCTGTGCCGCCTGCAATGCGTCGAAGACGACCGCACCTGGATCGCCTCCCTCTGGCCCTTTGACAATGTCCACGCCCGCCCGCCGCGCCCAGATATCTAATTGATCCATCGCCGCGGCGCGGAACGTGTCGGCCGCCGCTAGCAGCACCCGATGCCCTTCTTGCCGGTAGCGATAGGCCAGTTTGGCGATGCTCGTCGTCTTGCCAGACCCGTTCACGCCGACGATGAGCACCACGTCCAGCAGGCGGTTCCCCAGGTTGAGTGGCTGCGGATTGGGCAGCAGTGCTCGCAGTTCTTGCTGTAACGCTGTCTGGAGTGCGTCGGCCCTTAGGATCGCTTCATCGCGAGCGCGCTGGCGCAACCGTTCGACCAGGTAGAGCGTCGTTCCCACGCCCACGTCGGCCTGGATGAGCAACTCCTCCAGTTCGTCCCACGTCGCGCCTGTCACCTGGCTAGCACCCAGCAGCCCCGCGATGCGGCTAAAGACCGCATTGCGCGTGCGGGTCAGGCTATCCTTGATCGAGTGAGCGAATTCGGTGGTCATAGAAGTTCGCCCAGATTATACCCCAAAGCATAAGGTTGAGCAATGTGATTGGGTATGATATAATACCATGCAACTCTTGAAGGCGAAAGGATTGTCTATGCCCTCCCTATCTGTCGTTCTTCCTGCCTATAATGAAGAGGAAAACGTCGCAAGCGCTGTGGAGGAGGTCTCCAACGTGGCCCAGCAATTGGGGATGGATTACGAGATCATCCTGGTCAACGACGGCAGCGCCGACCGCACGGGAGAGATCGCTCGTGAGTTGGCGCAGCGCATCCCCAACTTCCGGCTGGTGGAGCACTATCCCAATCGAGGCTACGGGGGATCGCTGAAGGCCGGGTTCGCTGCTGCCACCAAGGACCTGATCGCGTTCGTCCCGACAGACAAGCAGTTTGTCTTTAGCGAGATCACGCGCCTTCTGGAAGGTCTGGATGAGGCAGACATTGTTTCGGGCTACCGGGCCGACCGGCAGGATCATTTCATCCGCAAGCTCAACGCCTTTGGCTGGAACACGCTGATACGGCTGCTGTTCGGCCATCTGTGCCGCGACATTGACTGCGGCTTCAAACTGTTCCGGCGCGAGATTCTGGAGCGCGTGAAGATCGTCTCCGATGGGGCGATGATTGATACAGAGTTCCTGGCCGGTGCGCAGGCGCGTGGTTTCCGCATCGCCGATGTGCCGGTGACCCATCTGCCGCGCCTGGCGGGCGAGGCTACCGGCGCCAATCTCCTGGTGGTTGCCAGGGCGTTCTGTGACCTGGTGCGCTTCCGACGACGGCTGAGCCGGGAGTTGCGCGAGGAAAAGCGGGGAAACGATACTCAAGAACGATACTCAAGGATGAGCCACTCACCAGCATCCAGCATCCAGCATCCGGCCACCGACTTTGAGGTCCTCCAACAGACACTGGGACACCGCTTTCGTGACCTGAACCTCCTGCGTCGCGCCCTCACCCACCCATCCTACGTCAATGAGCATCCCGAGGGGGAGATTGGCGACAATCAGCGTCTTGAATTCTTGGGCGACGCGGTGCTCGATTTCGTCGCCGGCGCGTGGGTCTACCGTCACTACTCTGATTTCGACGAAGGGCGGATGACCCGTCTGCGAGCGGCTCTGGTGCGCGCCAGGACGCTAGCGCAACTTGCCCGGCAGGTGGAAATCGGGCGGGCATTGCGGCTGGGCCATGGGGAAGAGGAGGCCGGCGGGCGGGAGCGGGACGCGAACCTGTGTGACGTCTTCGAGGCCGTCGTGGGGGCGCTCTACCTCGACGGTGGGATGGCTGCCGCCGAAGCCTTTGTCGAGCCACTCATCGGGCCTGTGGCCGAGGCGACGCTGGCGGCAGATGCCGATTGGGATGCCAAGAGCCGCCTTCAGGAGTGGAGCCAGGCCGAGCTGGGGGTCACGCCGCGCTATCGCACCGTCGCCGAGAAGGGGCCTGACCATGCCAAGATCTTTGTGGCGGAGGTGCTGCTGGGCAAGAAAGTGGCGGGACAGGGGGAGGGCCGCAGCAAACAGGCTGCCGAGCAGGCGGCGGCCCAGGCAGCTTGGGAGTCACTTGTGCAGCAAAAACCTGCGGTGCCAGCAGTGTCATCTCCAGGCAATAATGCAGGGGGGACAGATGGGTATACTGCCAGGAGTCGTTTTAACGAGTGGAGCCAGGCTGAATGGGGATGCACGCCTAGCTATCGCATTGTTGCTGAAGAAGGTCCTCCCCATGCCAAGACCTTTGTGGCCGAGGTTCTTCTGGGCGAAGAGGTAGTGGGTCGGGGGGAGGGGTGCAGCAAACAGGCGGCCAAGCAAGCAGCTGCTAAGGCAGCCTGGGAGTCTCTTGCGCAGCAAGATTTCGAAGTATCGGAATTGTCACTTCCCGACAGTAGCGAATAGGCGGCAAGAGAGAGAACCGTTGTTGTTGTCTTGGCTGGTGATTCATTGTGTTAGGAATTCAGGAAGCATGCTGCTCTGGGGTTTGCTTGCTGGTATTACATTGCGCTGCCCTGACCATATATCAACAAAGCGGATCGGTTCCTCGCCCGTCAGTACTTGGGCATGCCTATCGATTGTTAGCCCATCGAATATCAAGACTCGCCACGCATTAGGTTCCACGGCGGATTCGATGGAGATAAATGGGAATAGGTTTACCCATTGGCTCTCAACGGTTTCCCTGGCAAGTAGATACGGCTGGTCGCAGATGACAGGTTTGGTTGTCTTCACTGTGAATCTGGGTAGTGCGATGCTATCGCCTACAAGTGCATGCCCCCTAATCTGAAACTCGGTACCGTCAAAGTGAAGACTGAGTGGAAGGAAGATCTGTAAACTCAAGTTCCGCCAAAGCTTACTCACAAGCATCTGTAACTGAGGTTTCCACTTATCCAAGTGTTCCTGGGCAATTCGCTTCGAAGGGGCGGTCCCGTGTGCGATGTCGTTCCTTAACCGGATGATGGAATTCACCGCTTTGCTGTCAAAAGAGCGATGGAGTTGGAAGAACGCAGAATCTTCCTGCAATTGCTTAGCAAGAGCGTGGCGTATTTCATTCCAAGTCCCCATAGATGGGCCACGGACTAAACTGGAGGCCCATTGAGATGAATCCACTTTCTTGCCCGCAGAGAACCCGAGTTCACAAACCCCAACAATGCAGCACAGCCGAAGGCTGGATTCATAAAATTCGATGAGCCTCCGCAATTGAGATGTCGGTGTCGTGGCGTTCAGGTATCGTTTATACGGCAGCGCCAAGGGGGTCGGAAATGATGTTGTAACGTAGCTTCTTATTTCCTTGGTGGATTCTTCGAGGACAGCGCGAACGCGCTGAAGGAACTCATCTTGAACCTTGTCCTTTGTCACGTAGTCTTTGGCGCCCAGTCGAAGTGCTCTTATAGTCTCATCCTGAGTCCCTTCGCCGGAGAGCACAATCACGGGGACTCGAATCCGAGCCTTCTGCATTTTCTCCAACAACCAGAGACCTCCCCATTTATTGGGCGGCATCATTAGATCAAGGATGAGTATGTCAAAGTAGCTGGCTTTGAGCTTGCTCAGTGCTTCTGTGCCGCTTTCCACTGATACTATCTTGGGAGTGAGAGGTGAGAGTAAACTACTGAGGGTCTTGATTACATCCTGCTGGTCGTCGGCCCAAAGAATTCTTATCATTGCAGATCAGCCTCCTTCTCAGAAACTAAGAGTGTCTCCACATCGTCTGTTTTGGCTATGCTGGTTGGTTCATCCGTTTCTTCCAATGATGGCAGTGTAATTACCCAGCGCGTTCCCTTATCCGGCACGCTCTCGGCAGAAATCGTCCCCCCTATTCCCCGCAACATGGTTCTCACTGTAACCATACCTATCCCCGATCCCCTCTCCTTTGTCGACTCGACCGGCTCTCCGGCAAGCAAACGCTCCAGTAAAGTGTCCTCGATTCCGGGGCCGGTATCCGTGACCTCGACTAGCAAAGACTTCTCTGTCTGGTCAAATATCCAATCAAGCCGAATCTCGCCCCCGTCAGGCATAGCCTCAATAGAATTCTTTACTAGATTCTCAATTATGGAGCGAAGGAACTCTGGCGCGGTCCACACTTCACAGCTTTCAACTGTTATTGGTGGTACGATTCGAATGTTGGGTGGCACTGCGGTTATCTTCTGTGCAACATACTGACGGAAGAATTCTCCTATGTCAAGAGATTCAATTGTTGGAGTGCTCATTGCGTGCCCAACCGCCTCCAATGAGCGGCAAATAGACACAGCACTGTCCAAGTGGTTACTAGCTTCATATTTGCTCTTGAGTAGGCTGGTTCGATCTGCGCCGGATAAATCAAGTGCGACTTGATAGGCAATCAGTTGGTTCTTCAAGTCGTGAAGCAATTGACTTATCGTCTCATTCTCAGACCTTGAAAAGCCTTTCTCCCGATGGTAGGCTTCGAGAGCTCTTGTTGAAAAGGAATCGGGCATCAGTCCCCAGTATGCCACACATCGAATATGAATCTCTTGTGGAGTGATATTGATGGCGGTGATCGGGATCTCTTCTTTCAAGAATTTCCAAAAAGCACTTTCGCTGACAAGTCTTTGTGTTTCCTCTGCTGATTTCAGATCATGTGGTAATTCGAAGTTAAAGTCCAAAGTCATTTCTTCGGGCTTGTGGACAACTGAGAGACTAACAACATCATGATCGCTCAAGTTCTCACTCTCAAGGATGGTCAAGATTTCGTTCAGCATAGCCTGATACGTGCCTTCACGCTCTGAGATGCTCAGGGTGGGAAAATGATCTGTTGGCTGAATCACAGGTAGTCTGCCTTGTCTGAGAAGAAGAAAGTCATCCAAGATATCTGATAGGCTTGCGGTTGCTTGCTCTCTTGAAAGCAGCCTCGACATCTTGGACAGTGATAGTATTTCAGAGAATTCATGACTCTGCCTCACGTCTGACCGCTGCTTTTCGGGATCTAGCTCCTCAAGCAAGCGTCTAATAGCGACAATGCCCTCTTGGTACAGATGTCGAGTCCTGTCGTAGGATACTGGTCGAGCTAGTGCTTTGTAGAAGCTCAACACTCTCGAATAGGGTATCCCATCCTTGTCTTCGCGGAAGAGAGACTCAACCGCATTGGCCCAAAGCCTAAACTCTGTCACTCGCTTTTCCCTTTTTTGGGTCAATAGTCGGCTTCCGAGCATTCCCTCCTTATGCCATTTTTTCGTTCCCACTGGCGAAGTTGGAGCAGATGCAAACTCGTGTCTAAGCAGGAAACGCACAAATGAACGAAGTCCTTCGTCTTTGAGCAGAGTGCCAATTGGCTGAACCCCAATGCGAGAATTGATGTCGTCAATAGCACGACTCACAAGAGACGCAATGTCTTGCTCAGCCTGTCTTCGAGAACTTCCCCTTCCTCCCTTAAGAATAATGCGTCTCCTGGTTGGGTGGCTTGATAGCGCAATGCTTGCCTCAAACTCTTTGACATGATCGGGTCCCCAGTGGATAATTTGATATTCCCAAGCCATCCCAATGGCCTGAAGCTGTTCCTGGAGTTTACTCTTTGGATTTCTAGCCCTGTCAGGATCTGCAACCAGCGTCTCAACGGAAGTTATCAGCCAACGAAATAGCTCATTGGGAAGAAACGTTTCGGCGTCTTCTAACGTACCATGTGCAAGAAAGATGGATGCAATGACTGCCTGAAATGCATCAGCCTTAATCGAGTCTATTATACCGTGCTCTGATTGTCCTCTACCTACTAGAAATGCCTTCTCAAGCTCCAGAAGGTCAAACCCTTTTGAGATAAAAGGTCCAGAACAGAGTCTATTTACAACTTGTACGGCAGAAGGCTGTCCAACCTCGGGTGATACCGACTCGAGAAGATTGCTAACCGTCACTTCTGTTGCAACGGTGATTACTACCTGTGAGCCGAGTTGAGCGAGCATTCTGTTATCCTTACAATTCTTTAGAGGTGTCTCATTCGGGAAACTCGCGTGAACTAGCGCTTGACTCAATAGCCACATTTTATCAGGTGGAACCTTGAAGCGTTGGCACAGCTTTTCAATTTCTCTTCGATGCAGTTCCGGCGTCACATGGGGCGGTCTCACTTGTGCATCGGTCGTTACAGCCTCTTGCGTTCTCTGTGCCAGATAATCCGGCGCGAATCTTTCCATATATTGACGAGCTGCATCTTTCTCTGCTCGTTTCTTGGAGCGACCTTCGCCCTCAGCCCACTTACCATCGCGTGTGCGTACACGAACGCGGAAGAGTTTTGCATGGTCGGGACCCATCTCCTCAATTACCCTGTACTCCGGCTGACGCAATCCTAGGGCTTGACTATGCGTTTGGAGTTCACACTTGTATGACGCTACTGGGGCAAGAGCTTTGCGTAACTCCTTTGCACTGTTTTTCACTAGAGACAACAGTGTCTTATAGTCACTACAGATTCTTACTGCCCCTAAGAGCTGAAGGCCAAGCAAGGAGAGGAGCCGTTGTCTGCCATATATGTCTACGAGTTCACCGGAAACGCCATGGCCCACGAATGCCACATTTACCAGGCGGAGACTATTCGCAACTCCTTGAAGTACACTATCTTTGAGTTTTGTGACAAATCTAGCTGTATCATTGGGGGTTCGCATCCGGGGATCTTCGTAAGCAAGATGGAACAGGGCCAGTTGGGAAAATGCCGCGCCGAGACTGCCCACCAGGTCCAGGGTACTTGCTGAAATTCCGCACTTCTCAAAATCTCGTTGGTGCTCGTTTATGTAAGAGAAATGTACCAATGAAAGCGTGATCCAAGGGCAGTCTGTGGCATCTTGAGATCCAACTTCTTGGGCAAGCCGATCACGCACACTTTTGGGAAGGCTTATGGGCAGATGTGGGAGAGGAGGAAGATTCTTCAGCATGAGGACGATTCCT
Organism: uncultured Anaerolineales bacterium; assembly: GCA_964568065.1. Lineage (GTDB taxonomy): Bacteria > Chloroflexota > Anaerolineae > B4-G1 > B4-G1 > CAZMOT01. Next base: position 4,025 of record CAZMOT010000077.1, on the reverse strand, counting down.
CGATTCGATACTCGGCCCTGTCGCTTGAAAAGATTGTAGCACAACGTAGTGGGTAAGACAAACGATGCAGCGCACCGCCGTTCGGCACAGTCAGAAACCTCGCCGGTCGTTGATAAGGAGTGCTGTCTGCTATTCTTGCCGCACCATCTCCGCCAGCGTGCCCGGGTTGACAAACAGCGTGACCGCGCCACAGTGCAGGCAAGCGCGTGCCGCTGTTGCGAGCTCCCTGCGATACCGGCCAAAAAGCGAGCGGTCCTCCAGGAAGCGGGTTGGCACAAAGCGCGTGCGGCTATCGGTCCACACCGTGCTGCTGCTGACGACGATGCCGTCCACCAGTTCGCCCCTGCAAATGGGACAACGTGGTTCACTCATTTTGATGTTCTCCTTGTCCTCGATCTCAGATCTCAGCCCTGTTGACGACCGGCACTCCATATTGTCAGAAGTGTCACCTCCGGGCGGCAGTTGAAGCGCACCGCCGGAGCGATCATGCCCACGCCCCGGTTGACGTAGAGCCACATCCCACCTACCCGATACCGCCCGGCGTGGTACTTGCGAGCCAGGTAGGGCAAAAGCGGCGGTCCAACGAAGGGCAACCGCACCTGCCCCCCGTGAGAGTGGCCCGAGAGTTGCAAACTCACCCGTCCATCGGCCGCCACCTCATCTGCGTAGTCGGGTTCGTGAGCCAGGAGCACGATCGTCGTACCAGACGGCACCCCCTCCAGCGCCTGCTCCAGGTCGGCGTGTCGCTCCCACACGTCGTCCACCGCCGCCACCCACAGCCCATCCGCCACCTCCCGTGCCGCGTTGCGCAGCACCGTGAGCCTGGCATCGGCGAGCGCCCCGGCGACAGTGCCGGCATTCGTCCAGTGATCGTGGTTGCCCAAGCAGGCCAGCACGTCGCCGGAGACCGTCAGGGCAGATAGGGCCTCCGCGCAAGAGGGAGCATATTCGGCGGAGCCCGATACATAGTCGCCGGTCAGCACGATCAGGTCAGCCTCCTGCTGCAGCGCCAGTTTCACTGCCCGTGCGATGTCCTTCTGCGTCACCTCCGGTCCTCGGTGCAGGTCCGAAAGCTGCGCGATAGTGAACCCGTCGAGTTCGGCAGACAGGCCGGAGAGCGGCACGTCCACTCGCTCCAACGCCAGCCAGTGCGGCTCGACGAGCGCGGTGTAGCCCACTCCGCCGAGAGCTGAGAGGCCGGCCACTGTTGCGCTGCCCAGCATCCACTTGAGAAATCGCCGCCGCGTGGTGCTGCGTGCCACACTTTCACCAAAGTCCGTTTGTACTGACATCTACCACACTATCATACAGCATTCGTGCTTTGTTGCCAACTCTGTGCTTCTCGAATGGAATGGTCGCTACCACCTCGCGCTGTTGGGGGTGGGTTGCGAATTTTTTGTATTGTGGCATAATACGGCACGGGAACGAGACCAAGAAAAAGCAACGGAGGATGGGAAATCGAATGCAGTTTCCTGAGCCTGACTTTGGCGAGCTCAGTCGAGCCGTCGAAGGGCGGTTGAAATACTCGCTGTGGATGGTTTTGCTGCTCGTGGCGTTGGCACTCACCTGGGTTGTCACTCCCACCCGTGCCGACGAGGGCGGGCCGGTGGTATACGCTGTTCTATTCTACTCGCAGACTTGCCCCCACTGCCACCAGGTCATCACGGGAGTTCTGGAGCCGCTGATGGAGCAGTACGGGGAACAGTTGCGAATCGGAGGCGTGGGTACTCATACCGTTGAGGGGAATGCGCTCTACCAGGCAGCCGTCGAACACTTCCAAATCCCACTTGAGCGAAGGGGTGTGCCGACGCTGATCATCGGTGATGTGGTACTGGTTGGCTCGGTGGAGATCCCGGAGCAGTTTCCCGGGTTAGTTGAGCAAGGGTTGGCCGCCGGTGGCATGGATTGGCCCGCGATCCCCGGTCTGTTGCCGCCCGCCACGCCGACACCCGAGGCCGTGGACACGCCTGTGCCGGCCCACACGCCGCCTGCGACGCTACTGCATACCCCGACCGTTCAGCCCACCCTATCTCCCAGCCCAGGGTTTCCTACGGACACCCCGTCCAATATCGGCGAGGTTATCGCCCGCGACATGCCCGGAAATGCCATATCCATTGGGATACTGTGCGGGATGGTGCTGAGCGTGGGATACGTGGCGATGGACGGCGTGCGCGTATGGCGCAAGCGAAAGGACCTGCGCAGGCACAAGTCCCGTGGAACCGGGCCAACGCGCACGCCAGCCTGGCGGGATTGGGCCATGCTGGTTCTGTGCTTGCTCGGCCTGGGCGTGGCCAGCTACCTGGCCTACGTGGAGACCACGCTCACGGAAGCGGTATGCGGGCCGGTGGGCGATTGTAACACCGTGCAGCAGAGTGAGTACGCGCTGCTTTTCGGCCTGATCCCGATTGCGGTGCTGGGCGTGGTGGGCTACGTCTGCATCATCGCCGTGTGGATCTGGGGACGGTTGGGGCGCGGGCGGTTGGCAGAACTGGCATCGGTGGCGTTGTTAGGACTGACGCTCTTCGGCACATCGTTCTCGATCTACCTGACCTTCCTGGAGCCGTTCGTCATTGGTGCGACTTGCTCCTGGTGCCTGACTTCGGCGGTGAGCATGACACTGCTCCTGCTGCTGGCCGCCAGGCCGGGGTGGGAAATGCTGGGCCGAGAGATGGGCTGGCTGACCGTCTCCATTGTAGTGTAGCGCTATGGGTGCGATGGCTGACGCGCAGACTCAGTTCACCGTCCGGCCCATCGGCGTCGTCCATACCCCTTTCGCCAGCCCCGACGGGGTGCCAATCCAGGCGGCTCGTTCTGATGCCGTTGGCCGTGTGGAGGTTTGCCCCGAGTATGCTCCGGGCCTGAAGGACCTCGATGGCTTCTCGCACGTCATCCTCGTCTATTGGTTCCACCGTGCCAGAGATTTCTCGCTCGCGGTGCGGCCCTTCCTCGACGACCAGCCCCACGGCTTGTTTGCCACTCGCTATCCGGCCCGTCCCAATCCCATCGGTTTTTCGGTGGTGGAGTTGGCGGCGGTCGATGACTGCACCCTTCACGTGCGTGGTGTGGACGTGCTCGACGGTACCCCACTGCTGGATATCAAACCTTTCGTGCCTGCGTTTGATCATCGGGATGGGGCGCGAGTGGGTTGGTTGACCGGGCGGGTGTGAAGGAGTGGCGCAAAGGGCAAACGAAACCGCCGTGGGACAGACACCCACGGCGGCTTTGTTCCGTCTTGTCCTGTATCTATCACTCAGAAGGACAGTGCTCCGCTGTGTGAAACACTGTATGCCACACGATCTCGTACCCTTCTTCCGGACTCCCACATCGCCCATAGTCGCCGTAGCCACAATTACCTGGCAGCGGAAATACAAGTGTCCCAGACGCGGTAAAGTACTTCTCCACGTGCGGGAACCCTGTCTCTCTATACGGTCCCGGCAGTTCGGACTCGGGGGACACCGAGCTGTAGAAGAAGCGATATTTGTCACTTGGACCCGCGCCGTGGCCCCATTCAACCCGCCCTTTCGACTTTGGCCCGTCGCACCAGGCCAGGACCGGTACCGACATCCACAATGGTGTGGTCGGTGTCGGTGTGAATTCTGGAGTGGGTGTGGCAGTGGGCGTCGCCGTCGGTCGCGGGGTCGGCGTCAGGTCCACACGACAGGCTAGCTCTAATTCTTCTCCAATGGGATTCCCCTCGCTATCTTGCAATTGCCACACGCTGGCATAGCTATGGTAGCTTGTTGGTGCTCGCAGGGTGATCTCGATCCTTAGAGTTTCCTCTGGCGCAAGCGGCTCGATCTCCGGCTCTTCTACGATCTCCAGTTCATCGCCGGACGCGAAGACCAGTTGGATGCCCTCCGGCCAGGCGCAGGTGCCTGTGTTCTTGACATCCCAGCGCTTGACGAACTGTTGTCCCGGCATGAGTACGCTGGGCCAGATCGCACGGTCTCCGACAACCTCGAGGTCGAATACGCAGGCCGCTACGAAGGTGGCGGTCAGATCGGGAGTGGGGGTGGAGGTGGGAG
>CAZMOT010000076.1:10526-17481 GCA_964568065.1 uncultured Anaerolineales bacterium | reverse complement strand
CCAACACCCACACCTCCAATCAGTTTCACCCTCACCGGCCTACGCCACGAGCACCAGGGCTGGAACAACTGCGGGCCGACCACGCTGGCGATGGCTCTCTCCTACTGGGGGCGTACCGAGACTCAGTACGACGCTGCCCCCGTCCTCAAACCTGACCCGGAGGACAAGAACGTCAGCCCGTGGGAGATGGAGGTGTATGCACGCGACCTGGGCCTGGGCGCGATCGTGCGGGTGGGCGGTACCCTCGACCAGCTCAAGGCGCTGGTGCGCGCGGGCTTCCCCGTCATCGTCGAGACCTGGTACGTGCGCGACGCCCGCGACCAACTGGGCCATTACCGGCTCATCATCGGCTACGACGACGCAGCTCAACAGTTCATCACCTACGACTCGCTCCATGGCCCCGATGTGACCATCGGCTACCAGGAACTGGACGAACTGTGGCGCGTCTTCAACCGAGCCTACCTGGCGGTCTACGCGCCAGAGCGATGGGAAGCGCTGGCGGCAGTCCTCGGCCCCGATTTGGACGACGCAGCGATGTACGAGCGAGCGCTGGAGACGGCCCTCATCGAGGCCGTGACGCCAGCCGAATCCTGCGTGGCCTACGCCGGCTGCGCCGACTGGGTGACCTTCTCCTGGTTCAACGTCGGCTCCAGCCTGACCTCGCTAGGGCGACACACCGAGGCGGTCGTCGCTTACGACCAGGCACTCCAGTTGGGGCTGCACTACCGCATGCTGTGGTACCAGTTTGGCCCTTACGAGAGTTACCACGCCGTGGGTCGCCACGACGACGTCATCGCGCTGGCGGACGCAACGTTGGTGACGACGAATAACCTGGAGGAATCATACTACTGGCGCGGGATGTCACGACTGGCGCAAGGAGACGCCGACAGAGCACGGGCCGACTTTGAGACGGCACTGCGCTACCACGAGAACTGGCCGCCAGCGGTGACCGCGCTGGCGGGGATGGAGGCTTCTCACTGATGTTCAAGCTTAAACTGACCCCCCTGGATCTGCCGCTGGCGCTCTTTCTGCTCAGCGCCGTCCTCGGCGCGTGGCCGGCCTACGACCGCAGCCTGTGTTGGAATACCCTGATCGTGCTAGTGGCGGGCTTCTTGCTGTACGTCTTGATCTCCCGGCTGGCCGTATCCCATCGCTGGTGGCGTGCCATTGCGGCGATCATTGTCTTTGCAAGCGCGCTCCTATCGCTGTACTTTGTCACCCAGTACGCTCACTTTCCCTATGGGCACACCGAAAAGGTAAGGGCGATCAGCCGCTTGGGTGCATTCATCGGCGAGATTGTTCCCCCAGTCGTCATCTGGGTACCTATGGCCAACAGCGTGGCGACTTTTCTGGAAGGAGGGCTTCTCCTTGCGGCTGCCCTGGTGTTAACGGAGAAACGGTGGGCGTGGCGAATCGGCGGGGGTATCGGTGCAGGCTTGATCGCGCTGGCGCTATTGATGAGCGCATCGCGGGGGGCATGGCTGGCTGTTGTGATAGCATCGACATTGTGGTTGGCTCTCCACTGGCGACCGGCGCGTGTGGTCGCCAGCGTCAGCGCGATCCTGGCGCTGGGGTTGGTGATCTACGTGATCGCGCAAGGCGACATCACCGCACTGGGCGATATTCCAGTCGCCAATCGGATACTGGCCCCGCTGTTTATTCGCCCGGACCGCTTGTATGCGTACCGCAACAGCGTTTATCTGCTCCAGGACTTTCCACTGACCGGCATCGGATTAGGAGAACAGTTCGGGATGGTGTTCGCCAGATACGCCCTGCTCTTACAACATCCGTTTCTCAGCTACTCCCACAACCTCTATCTGGATTTATGGCTCGAACACGGACTACTCGGCGTCACTACCTGGTTGTGGTTGATGGCGGCGCTCTACCAGGCTGCCCGAGCGTGTGCCAAACCCGGTACCGATCTCCTATACCAATCCACCTGGCTTGGTCTCACGGCCATCTTCGTACATGGGCTCACCGACGCACAACAGATCGTGGATCTGTGGTGCTGGTTTCCGTTCTTCGGCCTGCTGGGGTTGAACGCGGCCATCCTTCTGCGTCGGACTCCTGCAACGCCCCCCTCCCTCCCTTCCTCCCCCCCGCTCGCGGGGGGGACAGAGGGGGGGCGACGCTGGCTGTTCCCCGCCGGGGTAGTGGGAACCTTCCTTGTCGCAGTCGTGGTCAGCCTTCATCCTCTGCCGGTCACGTGGCACGCCAACCTGGGTTGCATACTCCAAGCCCGCGCGGACCTGCTGACGTCACTGAACGACGGGCAGCGGGCCACTCTGCGGCAACAGGCTGCAGACCACTACCGGCGCGCCATCCAGATCGCTCCCTACGACCGCACTGCCCAGCAACGGTTGGGGCAGATGCTGGCGGACACAGCCCAATTCCACGACGCAGTCGAGCACCTGGAGATGGCGTGGCAGGCAGATCCCGACAATACCACCACGCACAAGGCGTTGGGATTGGCCTACGTGTGGGTAGGTGAACTAGAAAAGGCGAAACCTCTACTGCAAAACGTCCCCGACATCGTCTATGAGCTCAACATCTGGGGCTGGTGGCGGGGTACCCAGCAGCAGATGGAGCAGTCGCTCAATGCATACCGCATGTCGCTGCTGCTGGAGCCGGACCAGCCGCAAGTGCGAGAGAGGCTCGAACAGCTCGAAGAGTGATTGCCTCTATTCGTACTCGTAGAACCCCCGCCCCGTCTTTCGTCCCAGGTGACCGGCGGCCACCATGCGCTTCAGGAGCGGGCAGGGGCGGTATTTGTCGTCGCCCAGACCGGCGTGCAGTACCTCCATCACGTTGAGTACAATATCCAGCCCGATCAGGTCGCACAGCGTCAGCGGCCCCATCGGGTGGTTCATACCCAACTTTATCACCGTGTCAATCGCCTCCCGCGTGCCCACGCCCTCCATCAGCGCGTAGATAGCCTCGTTGATCATTGGGCAGAGGATACGGTTGGAGATGAAGCCGGGGTAGTCCTGGGCCTCCACGGGCGTCTTGCCCAGTTTCTCCGCCAGGGCGACCACGGTGGCGGCCGTCTCGTCAGAGGTCTCCAGCCCCCGGATGACCTCTAATAGCTTCATCAGTGGCACCGGGTTCATAAAGTGCATGCCGATGACCTTGTCCGGTCGGCTTGTGGCAGCCCCCAGCTCGGTGAGGGAGATGGAGGAGGTGTTGCTGGCCAAGATGACCTCGGGGCGGGTCAGTTCGTCGAGTTCGGCGAAGACTCGCTGCTTGATCTCGAGGTTCTCGATCACCGCTTCGATGACCAGATCAGCGTCGGCAGCGGCAGCGACCTCGGTGGCGGTGGTGACGTTCGCCAGCGCCGCCTCCCGCTGCTCGTCAGTCAGGCGGCCCTTGCCGTGCAGTTTCTCCACCGACTTGTTGATTGAAGCCAGCGCCCGCTCCAGTTGCTCCGGCACGATGTCAATGAGCGTGACTTGGTAGCCGGTCGTGGCGCAGACCTGAGCAACACCGTTGCCCATCGTCCCCGCACCGATAACAGCAATGTGCTCAATGTTCATTCTGACTCCTCCTGGCTGAGAAACCAGGTTTTGCGGAAAAACCTGGTTTCTGCATGCGTGTTATGCTTCCAGTTCGACTCCCATCGCCACCGCTTCGCCGCCGCCCAGGCAGAGGGTTGCCAGGCCGCGCTTGAGGCCCTGCTGGCGCAGCGCGTAGATGAGCGTGACCAACACGCGCGTGCCCGAGCAGCCGATCGGGTGGCCCAGAGCGATGGCTCCGCCGTTGACGTTGACCTTCTCCCAGTCCAGTCCCAGTTCTCGGCCATCGGCCAGGCACTGGGCGGCGAAGGCCTCGTTCATCTCGATCAGGTCGTAGTCGTCCACGGTGGTATTGGTCTTGGCTAGCACTTTGTGCACGGCAAAGATGGGAGCGGTAAAGATCTTGAGCGGCTCGACCGCTGCCTGGTCGTAGGCCACGACGCGGGCCAGCGGCTGGATGCCCAGTTCCTCTGCCTTGGCCCGGCTCATCACCACCGTGGCGGCGGCCCCATCTGTGATGCCGGGAGAGTTGCCGGCAGTGACCATGCCTTCGGGCTGGAAGGCGGGTCTCAGGCGGGCCAACTTCTCCAGGCTGGTATCGCGCCGGGGGGTCTCGTCGGTGTCGAAGAGCAGCGGCGGGCCTTTGCGCTGGACCACTTCCACGGGGACGCTCTCGTCCTTAAAGCGGCCCTCGTCAATGGCAGCGATGGCCTTCACGTGGCTGTTGTAGGCGTACTCGTCCAGTTCCTCCCGCGTCAGATCGTACTCGCGGGCGATCCACTCGGCGGAGTTGCCCATGTGGTGGTTCTCGAAGACGCACCACAGCCCGTCGTAGACCATGGCGTCCACCAGTTTGCTATCGCCCAGACGGTAGCCAAAGCGGGCCTTGTGCAGGACGTAGGGGCCGTTGTTCATGCTCTCCATCCCGCCGGCGACGAAGACGTCGCCGTCGCCAGCGGCGATCATCGCGGCGGCCAGCATCACCGTCTTGAGACCGGACCCACAGATCTTGTTGACGGTGGTGGCCCCGACGGTGGGGGGGAGCCCAGCCTTGATGGCCGCCTGGCGGGCGGGGGCCTGACCCTGACCGGCCAGCACCACGTTCCCCATTAACACCTCGTCAATCGAGACCGGCTCCACTCCAGCCCGCTCCACGGCGGCACGGACCGCCACCGCCCCCAGGTCGGAGGCGGAGAGGCCCATCAGCGTGCCCTGAAACCGTCCGACGGGTGTGCGGACGGCGGAGACGATGACGGCTTCACGAGAGTTATTGGACATGGATGTTTCCTCCTGTTGATATGGTATGTCATTATTGCCCTTGGATTCGGAATCACATTCACAATGTTGAGCCACTTTTTTGGTCATTTGTCATTTGTTCATTTGTCATTGGAACGCAGTTCCCTATGGTATTGCTTGTCGCTTGTTACCTTTGCTTATTGCTTATCATTTGTAGCTTCTGCGGATAAACTACATCCGCCCGCGCTCATCCGGTCGAAGAGGGGGCGCAACCGCTCGTAAGTTTGATCCATCCACTCCGGGATGGTCCGTGTCCCTCCCACAGTGGTCATGTAGCTGGTGTCTCCTCCCCACCGGGGGACGACGTGGAGATGAACGTGGTCCACCACTCCCGCCCCGGCCACCTCGCCGATGTTCAGCCCTACATTGAACCCCTGAGGATTGTAGGCCTCCCGCAATACTCGCAGGCTGAGTTGGGTCAGCGCCATCAACTCTGCCAGCGTCTCCGCATCCAGATCCTCCAGCGTCGCCACGTGGGCGTAGGGAACAACCATCAGGTGGCCGTTGGTGTAGGGGAAGCGATTGAGGATCACGTAGCACAGCCGGCCCCGATGGACGACGTGGGCTTCGGCATCCTTCGCCTGGGGCTTGATGCAGAAGAGGCAGCCTTCCGGCAAGGACTCGTCGCCCCGAAGATACGCCATTCGCCAGGGAGTCCACAGGTGGCTCATTGCCCTAAATTGTACACCAGATCATCGCCGGAAGCAATTGCAGAAAGGAGAAGGTAAGGGTAAAATTGCGTCAGCAAGGGGCATCAATGGACGAGTTGAGTGAAGCACAAGCGGATAAACAGCATCCGATCGAGAAGGCGCTGACCACAAAGGTCTTTGGACGCAACCTGGTGGTTCTGCCGCGCACCGGCTCGACCAACGACATAGCGAAGGACCTGGCAACACGGGGAGCGCCCGAAGGCACGGTGGTGGTGGCCGACGAACAGACGGCCGGCCGAGGACGAATGAACCGACGTTGGTTAGCCCCACCGTCCACCTGTCTACTATGCTCGATCCTCTTCCGTCCCACCTTCTCCCTCTCCCAGGCCAACCGGCTGACGATGCTCTGCTCCCTGGCGGCCGCCGATGCAGTTGAGCAGGTGGGGGGGTTGCCGGTGGCCCTCAAGTGGCCTAACGATCTCATTATCAAATCCCAAATCCCAAATCCCAAATCCCAAGATTGGAGAAAGTTGGCGGGGGTGTTGACCGAGACGGGGGTGATAGGAGAGCAACTGGAGTTCGCGGTCGTCGGCATCGGCATCAACGTGAACGTGGAACCCAAGGTGCTGCCCACCCTGGCTCCCGACGCCACCAGCATTCTGGCAGAGATCGGGCAGAAGGTGGACCGGATGGTCTTCCTGGCGACACTGCTCGCGGGAGTAGAAGCCCGATACAAACAGTTGCAGGCCGGAGAGAGTCCCCACGCCGAGTGGGCTGCCCGACTGGCAACGCTGGGTCAGCCGGTGGTGGTCATCACTTTCGAAGGCACACTCACCGGCGTGGCTGAGTCTGTGGACGAGGCTGGGGCGCTTCTTCTGCGCACGCCCGACGGCAGGCTGCACCGGCTCCTGGCGGGGGACGTAACGCTGAGTCACCCATAAGACAAGGGACGGCCCCCAGAGGCAACAGCAGTGGGAGGTTCCCCAACTCAGTTGAGGCACACCCCAATGATGTTTTGTCCCACCCTGACCCCATCAGAATCTCTGTGGTGCAGTAGTGATCTTTGAGACCCCATAAAGTCGACAGATTCCGAGATGAGTTCCGCCCTTGACTTTGAATTCCAACTGTGATAAACTCTAGCCGGTTTAGATTGTTTCAGTCCGTCGTGGACGCAGCGAAAGGAGGTGATGAGCCAGGTTTGACATTCGCATTTTCGCAGGCTCTACGTGTACGGCCGAATCAAATTACACTAAAATGAGGAGAGAAAGAAGGAGAAAGATGATGAAAGCAAACAAGATACTGCCCCTGATGACAATCCTGGCGCTAGTGATGGCAATGATAGCCGGCTGCGGTTGCCCGCCTGCTGAGGAGATGCCCACTGTGGCCCCCACCGTGGCCCCCACCGCGGCCCCTACCGCGGCACCGATTCCCGAGCTTGGCGAGGTCGTCGTCGGCATCAACGCCGAGTACCCGCCCTTCGAGGAGGTAGATGCCGAC
>CAZMOT010000076.1:6400-10426 GCA_964568065.1 uncultured Anaerolineales bacterium | reverse complement strand
AACAGGGGCCTGGCGGCCGTCAAGGCCAGCGGCGAGTACGACGAGATCTACGACGCATACTTCGGCATCGAGGAAGTGGAGGTCGTCGATCTCGGCACGGTCGTCGTCGGCATCAACGCCGAGTACCCGCCCTTCGAGGAGGTAGATGCCGACGGGAACATCGTGGGCTTCGACCCAGACCTGATGACGGCCATCGCCGAAGCAGCCGGCTTCGAGTTCGAGTTCGTCAACACCCGCTGGGATGGCATCTTCGTCGCCCTCGCATCAGGCGAGTTCGACTGCGTCATCTCCGCTGCCACCATCACCGAAGAGCGGCAAGAGACCGTTGACTTCAGCGACCCCTACTTCGAGGCCGGGCAGATGATCACCGTCCGCGCCGACGAAACCGAGATCGCCGACGCCGACGACCTGGCCGGTAAGCGGGCCGGCGTGCAACTGGGCACCACCGGCGACATCTGGCTGACGGACGAGACCGACGCCGAGGTGGTCCGCTTCGACGAGAACACCCTCGCCTTCCAGGCGCTGGCCAACGGTGACGTGGACGCGGCCGTGGCCGACGGCCCGACCGCCATCGAGATCGTCCAGGCCAACCCTGAGATGGACCTCAAGGTTCTGGACGGCGTGTACACCGAAGAGAACTATGGCATCGCCGTCCGCAAGGACTTTCCGGATCTCCTGGCAGCCATCAACAGGGGCCTGGCGGCCGTCAAGGCCAGCGGCGAGTACGACGAGATCTACGACGAGTACTTTGGCACAGACTGAGAGGCAAGTACCCGCGGATAAACAGCATCCGGCGGATAAACGACATCCGCCTGTACTCTAAGCCAGATCCTGTTTAGGATTTAAGAAACGAGGTCTTGCGTCGGTGGGGCCCGCCAGACATCGGCGGGGTTGAGAACCCCCACCGACGTCTTCCCTTCCCTCGACCCGCCAGACATCGGCGGGCTTGGGGCCAACGGGCTTGTCACTTGGGGAGTGAATACCCAAGATCACATCAGCATCTGATCCGCAGAAGAGCATAAGGAGACCTAATGACGTCCGCCAAAGTCCCAGAATCGCAAGCTAACGAGAGACCTGCCACTGACGTAGCTGCCCGCCGACGCGGGCGCATGGGACTGGCCATCCCCTGGGAAAACATACCATGGTGGGGAATTATCATCCTGATCGTCGGCGTCATCATCGGCTATTCGGTGTTTAACAACGTCCGGTACGTAGACGCGCTGTGTTTCATCTTCGACCTACCCTGGAATAAGGATGCAGTGGGAAAGACGAGCATTGAGGAAAACGGCGCGTGGTCGTACACTGTTAAGAGAACACTAAAGCCAGGCGTCTACACCATATACGCCAAATTCCAGGACGAGAATGAGGAAGCATTAGGCCGCAGCGAGACATACCGGGTCGAAGTACCCGACGACGCGGTCAAACTTGAAGACGACGAGGATCCCGAACTGGTCAGCCCGAGCGAAACGGTCACCGAGCTCGAAAGCAACACCCCCACCTTCGTCGGCACCGCCACGCCGCCAACTACGGCAGCGCTTTATGATGTCCGATACACAGAGGCGCTGTATACCCTCTTCGATCTGATCTGGAGCAAGGAAGCTGTGGGCCAGGCAAAGATCGAGGAGAACGGTGAATGGTCGGTGGCGATTGAGTCGGCGTTGGAGCCGGGTAGTTACACTCTATACGCAGAATTCTTGGACGAGGATGATCGGCCAGTGGGCCGCAGCGATGTGTATCGGATCGAAGTGCTCGCCGACGCCACGCCCGAGCCAGAGGCCGAACCGGTCACAAGTCCATCTCACGAACCCGTTCAGGTCGAAACCAGCACGCCAACTATCGGCGGCACCGCCATGCCAGTTACGGCGGTGGTTTACGATGATTTCAGCGGTAACCTGTGGCGTATAGCGCGCTACATCTGGAGTACGGATGGGATCGTTCTCACCATCCGGGTGACGTTCATCGCCTTCGCCGGCGCGCTGGTTTTGGGACTCATCTTCGGCTTGATGCGAGTGTCCAACCGCTCGCCCGATTTGACCGCCAATCTCGGTTGGCGGTTGCTCATTGGACTGGGAGTGGCTGTTCTGCTGCTGGCGGCAGTACCTGCCTGGAGAAGCCCAACCTCGATAGCGCTGGTCGTATTGATCGTAGAGGCCATCATGTTCCTCCTACCGGCAATGCCCTATACCTTGTCCACCCTGTACGTGGAGGTAATACGGGGTATTCCCATGTTGGTAATTGTCCTGTACATGGGATTTGTCGTAACCCCGGCGCTGCGCAGGGCCAGTGGAGATTGGATCATAAAACTGAGCAACATCTGCATCGGCAAATGGGCCATTGGTGAGAGGCTCATCGGCGAGTGGGTCATCGGTAAGTGGGGCATCGCTGGGATCGATCTACAAGGGCTGCCGGCGGCGATCATAGGCCTGGCCTTTGGCTATGGCGCTTACCTGACCGAGATATACCGGGCCGGCATCGAATCCATTCATAGGGGGCAGATGGAAGCGGCCCGCTCGCTGGGTATGAGTTACTTCCAGGCGATGCGCCACGTGATCTTGCCGCAGGCAATTCGGGTAGTGCTGCCTCCCCTGGGCAACGACTTCATCGCCATGCTGAAAGACTCGTCGTTGATTGCAGTCATCGCCCTACCGGAGATCTTGCAGCAGGGGCGGCTCTGGATCTCGCGGAATTTCCGGGCCTTCGAGGGCTACAACTCGGTGGCACTGCTCTACCTGGTGATGACACTTGTGCTTTCACTACTGGTGCGCTTCGTCGAGCGGAAAACAGCTTTGCCCGGACGCTGATAAGCAGTTCAGGAGTATAATCTGTGGAAGAAAAAGAACCCATCATTATCATAGAAGATGTACACAAACACTTTGGCCACATAAGAGCCGTAGATGGCGTCTCCACCGAAGTCTATCCAGGAGAGGTAGTGGTCATCATTGGTCCTTCGGGTGGAGGCAAATCCACTCTCCTGCGCTGCATCAACAATCTGGAGCCGATAAACAGTGGGCGCATCATCGTTGATGGTGTCTCCATCACCGAAGCCCCAGACATCAACGAGGTACGGGCCGAAATTGGGATGGTTTTCCAACTCTTCAACCTCTTCCCGCACCTGACGGCCCTGGAGAACGTCATCTTGGCCCAGCGCGTCGTGCGCAAGCGCGACCGGGAAGAGGCGACGGCCACCGCCCACGAGCAGTTGACCAAGGTGGGCATCGCCGAGAAGTGGGACTCCTATCCCTCGCAACTTTCCGGCGGTCAGCAGCAGCGAGTGGCTATCGCCCGCGCGCTGGCGATGGACCCCAAGATCATGCTCTTCGACGAGCCTACTTCGGCCCTCGACCCGGAGATGATCAAAGGGGTGCTGGACGTGATGCTCGACCTCGCGAGGGAAGGGATGACGATGGTGGTCGTCTCACACGAGATGGGATTCGTCAGGGCGGCTGCCGATCGGGTCATCCTCCTCGACGAAGGTAAGATCGTTGAGGAAACGACGCCAGAGGAGCTATTCACTGCGCCCAAGGAGGAACGGACCAAGCTATTCCTGAGCCAGATCTTGCGCCATGAATGAGGGCTAAGACGCATCCAAATCCTGGTGGGTGTGGTCTTTCTGGAGAGCGGCTGCCTGGTGGAGGCGGATAAACTACATCCGATCGCCACGCCAGAGGAACTGTTTACCAATCCAAAGGAGGAACGCACGAAGCAGTTGCGGATAAGCTGCATCCGTTGGATTAGATTCTCTAGTCGGTGGACATCCACCGCTCGACCAGCGTTCCTATCGTTCCATCTGCCTCCATCTCTGCCAGCACCTCGTTGATCGCTTGCAAGAGGTGCTGGCTTTCCCTCCGTACGGCCACGGCGTAGGGTTCCTCAACGACGGGCTGCCCCACGATGACCAGCCCGCTTTCTATACCCATCGCCCCCAGCGCCGAGACGTGATCTACCAGCGCGGCGTCGGCTTGCCCCGCCGTGACCGCCGCCAACGCCTCGGCCTCAAAGCCGCAGGGTCGGTCGAGCAAAGCGAAG
>CAZMOT010000076.1:0-6390 GCA_964568065.1 uncultured Anaerolineales bacterium | reverse complement strand
CCTCGGCCGCCGTCTGATAGGGCACGACGGTGAGGTTGGGTAACCTCTGCGCCCACTTCCGCGCATCCAGATCCCCCTGCGTGCCGAACTCCACCGCCAGCGTGCACCCGTCCAGGTCGGCCATCCCTTCGATGTCTGAAACCTGACAGGTTTCGGAAAACCTGTCAGGTTCCTCGCGCACCACCAGCACCTGCCCGGCGTCGAAGTAGGAGGCCGAGTAGGCGAAATCGGCCATACGAGCGGGATTGACGACGAGCGCGGAGATGACGATGTCCACGCGATTGACCGCCAGCGCGTCGTAGAGGCCGTCGTAAGGAAGGTTGGCGACGAACTGCACCTCGACCCCTTCGGCTTCGCTCAGGGCAGGCCCCAGTCGCCGGCCCAACTCCCGCGCCAGGTCCACGTCAAACCCGACCAGCGTCCCGTCGGCGGAGATGGTCTCGAAGGGCGGGAAGCTGGCGTCCATCCCCACGCGCAAGGTCCCGGTCTCGAGCACGCGCTCCCAGGTGTCATCGGGGCGCGCACATGCCGCAAGGCAAATGACAAATGACAAATAACAAATGACAAATGGCAGATGGCCGATCTGGGATTTGGTCATCGGTATTTGCTTCCTTTGTTTTCTCCCTCTGATTGTACTCGCAAAGTTTGGACTTGACAATCTGTGCCACTGCTATCATACTTGAGTCAAATGCACTCGATCAATCTGCCAATTTACCAGTCCACCACTCCACCGACCCTCGACATGTCCGATGATGGAGCAGGGCCATGTCCACGGTCAAGACTTTTCTACCTGCCCAAATACAGCCCGAACGCTTTCACCGTTCGCCTCTGGCGCAAGTCGGGAGCCGAATGGGCTCCCTCATCAATAGGAGTAAGAAATGTCTAACAGAAAAATATTGCTCGTCGCTCTGGTCGCCAGCGGTGTGATGCTGGCACTGGGAGGCAAGCCCCGGATGTCCGGCTCTGCGCAAAGCGCGCAGTCGGTTGCACAGGAGTGGATCTTCCAGGGGCGGGTCTACGAAGGAAACGTCGGCTTGGAACCGCCCAACTCGCGGCCGGTGGAGGTGGTCACCGTGGCCGTCTATGGTGCGAACAACCCCTATCCTGTCGAAGGCGTATTGATTGATAGCACCACCACCAATGCTGAAGGATGGTACGGCCTGACGGTTCCCGCTGGCTACGAGTTCTACCATATTCGAAAGACAGATCCGCCGGACTACATACCCGTCGGCGCGACGACCGTCAGCGGAACAGTCAGGACCAACAGTTGGATTGAGTACAACATCAACATCCCGCTGGATGAACAAACGCTCACCGGCAACAAGTTCTGGATCGTTCCCACGTCCAACATAGACCTGCAGATTGATCACGTCGAGTTGACCCAAGCGATCCAATGCAAGGACAACTCGCATTGCGCCGATAACTCTGTACCGTTGATCGCCGGCAAAGACACCTACGTCCGGGTCTACATCAAGGTAGTCAACGCCTCAAGCGTACCGAACGTTTCGGCCGCTGTCGCCGCCCATCTTCCCACAGGGGACGTCAGCGGCGTGCCTTTGTACATGCCCATCACGGCCAAGGCCAACCCTCAGCGGTCCCAGGCCACCGATACGCTCAACTTCCTTCTCCCCGCTTCATCGGTATCCATCTCGGGCACGTTAGAAGTGATGGTCAACCCTCATTACACAGTCGCGGAGTCTAACTATGCCAATAACACGATAACCATGAGCCTGAATTTCGTCTCGACCCCCAGGCTGGACATCGTGCCGGTCCGGGTCTACTACAACTACGGCGGCCAGTCGGGGGTCGTCAATCCAGGCATGCCGTACTTTATGAGCGGTTACCTGGAGAACATCCTGCCGGTGGGTGAGCTAAAGTGGCATTTCCTCCCCGGCCCGCCTCTCGAGTGGAAGCAACAGATCGGTCCAGGCGGAGGGAGCTGGGGCGCTCTTCTGGCCAAGCTCGCGGATATGAAAAAGAAGAACACCTCGATGCCTGTAGACGCGCATTGGTATGGCATGATACCGTTCAAGATGCCCTCAGGATACATCGCTGGAATGGCCTCCATGCCAGGGAAGGTTGCCGCCGGGCGCGTGCCTATCTCCCACGAGAATCTGGAGAACGCGGCCGATATCATGGCCCACGAACTGGGACACAATTTCAATCGCCAGCATGCTCCCTGCAGTGTGAGCGATCCTGACCCCAGTTACCCCTACCCGAACGCTCGCCTGGGTGACTGTGGCTGGGACCCCCAGATCGCTGCCGGGGGCAAGGTCTTCTCCTGGCCGAGCGGCTACGTGGTGCCGGCGACATCGGTCGACGTAATGAGCTATTGCCAGGACGAGTGGATCTCGGAATACACCTATCGCGCCATCCTGAACTACCGGGGCTATTCGGTAGCGACAGGCGGAATACCGGCGAACGACCAGCAGGCCGCTGAATGGGGACAGCTACAACAGTCTGCGGGGGCATCGCAGTCCTATCTGTTTGCCTCGGGGACCATCACCGGCGAGCAGGCGGAGCTCGACCCGTGGGCGATCCTGGAGTATCCCGAGGGATCATTCGACGAGGGATCGGGTGCAGGGGAATATCAGTTGCGCCTGGTGGATGCCGGTGAAGGTACGCTTTTCGAGCGGAACTTTGACCTGGAGATGTCCATTCCGAGCCCGTTGCCCGGTGTCCCGGCGTCGGTAGCGGAAGACGAGGTGTTTTCCTTCTACGAGGTCTTGCCCTGGTACACCGACACCGTACGCATCGAACTGTGGCACGGGGGCAGCCTGCTGGCAGAGCGGACCGTCAGCGTAAACGCGCCGGAGGTGGGAATAACCCGACCTGAAAACGGCGCTTCCTGGTCCGCCGATGGGGAGTATACCGTCGAGTGGACGGCCCACGATGACGACGACGACCCATTATGGTTTGACGTAGCCTTCAGCCGCGACAATGGAGCGACCTGGGAGGTGTTCGCCACACGGCTGGAGGAGACCTCTCTCGATGTAGGCGGCGATCAGTTCCCCGGCACGGACCAGGCGCTGCTACGCGTCTTTGCCTCGGACGGCCTGCTCACGTCCGAGGCGACCGTTGGGCCATTCAGCATCGCGTCCAAATCACCCCAGGCAATCATTGCACTGCCACAGACAAAAACCACGCTGCCGCCAGGCAATTACGTGTCGCTCAAGGGCTACGGCTATGACCCGGAGGATGGCATGTTGGACAGCTCGAGCCTGTCGTGGAGTTCAGACCAGGATGGCGCTCTCGGAACCGGAAGCCAGGTGTCAACGGAGCTATCTGAAGGTCTGCACACCATCACGCTGACGGCGACGGACAGCGACGTCAACCCAGGCACCGCAACCATCAACGTGTTCGTGGGATACCGGGTATACCTGCCATTGGTGCTACGCAGTTTCCAGTAACGCCACGCACCTGACAAGAAAGGGGTTCAAGAAAGATGAAAAAGCGACTGTTTCACTGTACGTTAGCGGTTTTATTGGGCCTGGCGCTGGCGACGCTGGCGCTGTGGCTGGGAACGATGCCCCCTTCGCAGGCCGCCCCCAACATCCACTGCGTCAACGCCAGCGGGACAGGGTGCGGTCCTGAGTGCGGCGGGAACTGCCACGGTTCCGTCCAGGACGCCGTAGAGGCCGCTATCAGCGGCGACGAAATCCGCATCGCAGACGGCACTTACACCGATCCTGCCGGCACAGTGGCTGGGATTGCCAACAAGGAATTGGTGATGCGCGGTGGTTACGACCCGAGCTGCAGCGATCACGACCCGGAGGTATACCAGACCGTGCTGGACGCGCAATGGGGCGGGTCGGTTGTCAGCATCACCAACGCGGGCGACGTGCTGCTCCACTTTCTGACATTCACCCACGGCGATGGCACCGGCAACTGCGATACTACCGGTTGCGGCGGGGGCATCTATGCCACGGGCACCAACCTGCACGTAGGCGGTTGCGTCATCACGAACAACGTGGCGGGCATGACCGGCGGGGCGTATGGTGGGGGCATCTACGTCTACAACAACCACGTGGATGTCTGGGGAAGCCGCATCGTGTCTAACACCGCCGCCGTTGCCTCGTCGTCCAGCAGCGAATACGGCTACGGTGGAGGCATTTACGTCCAGGTGGGGAGCGCCTCGTTGTGGGAGAACGAGATCCTGGACAACGTGGGGAGTGTCAACCACGGGGGTTCAGGCGGCATCCATCTCTCCAACGTGACACATGCCGACGTGTTGACCAACACCATCCGGGGCAATAGAGCCTGCCTCAGCAACTACAATGGCAACGGCGGTGGCCTTGCTATTGACGACTCTGCGGCGGTCTACGTGGCCGGCAATCGCATTGAGGATAACTGGGCGGGGTACCTGGCCGGCCTCGGGGGGGGAGTCTACGTGCGGGTTAGCGACGCTCACCTGGCGCGCAACGTCATCATCAACAACACCACCGGGACGAGCAGTGGGACTGGCGGTGGGGTATACATCCTCAGCACCACGCCGGTCACGCTATCTAACAACCTCATCGCCGGCAATGCCGCCGCGACCCGTGGCGGCGGGGTGTACGTAGTGCGAGGTGGGTCGCCCCCTAGCCAGGCGATCCTGGTCAACAACACCATCGCCGATAACAGCGACAGCGGCGTCCTGGCGTACAACTATTCCGCCGTGACCATGACCAACAACCTGATCGCCGGGCACACAGTGGGGATCACCACCACCACCACCGCCACCAGCAGCGTCTCCGCCGACCACAACCTCTTGTGGAACGACAGCGATCCCATCGTCGGCACCAACAGTATCCTGGAGGACCCGCTGCTGACGCCGGATTACCACCTCCGCGAGGGCTCGCCAGCTCTGAACGCCGGAGTTCCCATCCCCTGGCTGACAACCGATCTGGAGGGAAACACCCGCCCACAGGACGGTGAGTACGACATCGGGGCATACGAGGGGACAGTGCCGTGGGAGTACGTATACCTCCCCCTGGTCGTGAAGAACTATCCTCTCATCATATTCTCTGACGATTTCGAGGATGGCACATTGACCGGCTGGACGTCGAACAACGGAACGTGGACCAATCCCGGCACCTACATGCGCGGCGAGTACACGCTGGGCAACGGTTGGAACATCCACTCGTCCACCGGGGGCAATATCGTATACCAAGGAACGGTGAACCTGCTGAGCGGCAACGCCGTCGGGTTGGTTTTCCGCTCCTCCGCCGACGGCACGTCGTCCTACGACGTGATCCTGGACGCTGTGGATGGGGCATTCAAGATCAGCGAGCGTCCACCCTATCAGGTTCTTGACAGTTACTCGATGACCGTGGAGCGCAACCACCCGTACACGATCAAGGTGGTGGCAGACGGGAGCACGATCGAGGCCTATCTGGACGGAGTGAAGCGACTGACGGTGACGGACGGCACGTACTCCAGTGGCCAGCTAGGAGTGATACTGTTTCAGTCCACGGCGACGTATGATGATCTACAGGCCTGGGAGACGCCGTAGTCACCCTGCGGCAGGCTCCAAACCTGCGGCAATGAAGGAATGGTGCATCTACCTGCCGCTTGTCCTGAGGTGACCTTGCCCTGAGCAATGTCCCGAGTTTGTCGAAGGACGAAGCCGAAGGGTGGAAGGGCTGGTGCTGCGCGGTTTTCAGTAACAGGTGAGGTGCCACGCGCCTGGGAGGTGCGCGGCGCCCGAATCAACATTCAAACAAGGAGAGAAAAATGTCTATCAAGAAAGTGTTATTCATCGTTTTGGTCGCCAGCGGTGTGGTGCTGGCAACAGGAATCGCGCCCACGCGCGCCCGACCCACCGAGTTGGCCCCGCCCGCGAACGGCTTGGCCCGTCCTGTCTCGGAGAAGGCATCCCCGGCAACCTTGCTGTCTCCGATACTTGGCTCGTTTATCAACATCTGGACAACCGATAGCGTTGACAACCTGGCCCCTGCGGTGGCCTACAATAGCAACCACGATGAGTACCTAGTGGTGTGGTACAACGACCAGGGTGGAGGAACGTGGGACATCTACGCCCAGCGGGTAGATGGCGATGGAACCCTGCTGAGCTGGTTTACCGTAGCCACTAACGCGGGGAAGAAGAACTGGCAACCCGACGTAGCCTACAACCCCACGCAAGACGAGTATCTGATCGTCTACACCTATGAAGTCACTACCAACGACTACGATGTCTGGGCCAGGCTGGTCAAGTGGGATGGGAGCGATCTGGGCAATATTAGATATGCCGAGTTCCCAATCAATCAAGACAGTGACAAGCAGTGGAACCCGGCCGTGGCCTACAACAGCCAGAACAACGAGTACCTGGTGGTCTACGAGAACTGGTGGGCGGGCGGCCTGCGCGACATTGACGCCCGGCGCGTGGATAAGGACGGGAACGCGCTGGGG